>NZ_CP023406.1:609413-914120 GCF_002327105.1 Luteimonas chenhongjianii
ACTCGCGAAGATCGAGCCCAGGGTCTGGCCGCGCTCGACGGTGACCAGCTGCCAATTGTCGTGGGTCTGCGCATTGCGCTGCGCTGCGGTCAGCGGCGGCAACGCCAGCGACATCGTGACCAGATCGTGCTGTGGCTGCTGTGCATCGTCGCGCATCGCCTGCGACAAGCCGGGCACCAGGGTGACCACCAGCACGCCGAGAGTCGCGAACAGACTGCCGTGCGCCCAGTCGCGGCGGGTCCAGCGACCGGGGTACAACCTGCTGCGAACGGGCTGCTCCTGCGCCTTGTTCCGGGCCGCAGCCTGCAGGTTGTCCTGGAGTACCTGCTGATGGTGCGCATCGCCTGGTAGCGGGGCAAGAGTCGTCATCGTGCGGGTCCTGAGGGCGTGAACGGCGTGTCAGGGGCGTAACATAGAGATGTGAGGTCCACGCGTCAAATGCTTGAGCGGACAGGAAATTTTGTTTTCCGGGCCGCGTAACGAAGCCTTAACCAGCGGCTCGCATTCACCTAGCCATACCGAGATTCCATCGATGCCCCTGCCCTCTGCCACCGCCCCGCTGGACCTGATCGCCCGCGGGACCGACGAAATCCTCAAGCGCGAGGATCTGCAAGCCCGTCTCGACACCGGACGCCCGCTGCGGATCAAGGCCGGTTTCGACCCCACCGCCCCGGATCTCCACCTGGGCCACACGGTGCTGCTCAACAAGCTGCGGCAGTTCCAGGACCTCGGCCACACGGTGATCTTCCTGATCGGCGACTTCACCGGGATGATCGGCGACCCCTCGGGCAAGAGCGCCACCCGCAAGCCGCTCTCGCGCGAGGACGTGCTGGCGAATGCCGAGACCTACAAGGCGCAGGTATTCAAGGTGCTGGACGAGGCCAGGACGGAAGTCCGCTTCAACTCCGAGTGGTTCGGCGCGATGGGCGCGGCCGACATGATCCGTCTGGCCTCCTCGCACACCGTGGCGCGCATGCTCGAGCGCGACGATTTCGCCAAGCGCTACGCCGGCCACCAGCCGATCGCGATCCACGAGTTCCTGTATCCGCTGGTACAGGGTTACGACTCGGTCGCGCTCAGGGCCGACGTCGAGTGCGGCGGCACCGACCAGAAGTTCAACCTGCTGATGGGCCGCGGCCTGCAGGAAAGCCACGGCCAGGCGCCGCAGGTGGTGCTGACCATGCCGCTGCTGGTCGGGCTCGACGGCGTCAACAAGATGGGCAAGTCGCTCGGCAACTACATCGGCGTGACCGAGCCGGCGATCGACATGGTCAACAAGACGATGAAGATCGGCGATGCACTGATGTGGGACTGGATCGAGTTGCTGAGCTTCGACATCGGCATCGACGAAGCCAGGGAGCTCAAGGCCCAGGTGGAAGCGGGCAGCCTGAACCCGCGCGACGTGAAGCTGCGCTTGGCGCGCGAGATCGCGACACGCTTCCACGACGCCGACGCGGCCGAGACCGCGATCCGCGGCTGGCAGGTCGCGATCTCCGGCGAAGGCGATGTGTCGCTGCTGCCGCTGCAGGACGTCACCGTGCCGGCCGATGGCCTGCGGATCGGTGCGCTGCTGACCGCCGCGGGCATTACGCCGAGCAATTCGGAAGCCAATCGCAAGCTCAAGGAGCGCGCGGTCAAGATCGACGGCGCGGTGGTCGAAGACGCGGGTCTGGAGTTCAGGCCCGGCTTCGAAGGCGTGCTGCAGGTCGGCAAGCGCAATTTCGCGCGGGTGCGGCTGGTCGCGGGCTGAAGGATCCTGTGCCCTCCCCCGCCCGGGAAGGGCGCGACGGGCGGATGCGGGGCCCGGCGCTCACAGCCTCTCACCGTCACTCGACGCGCCTGACCTCTCCCGAAAGCAGGGGGATGCAAGCGCGCCGCCGCGACGCGCCTGTCCAGTTCAATCACTCGGGGCGGTCGGTGCGAAGCGGATTCCGTCAGTCCGGCGTGCTTCGACGCGCCGGCGCCGCACGCGCGGCATCGCTCGTCACTCGTCGCGCATTGAACTCGCTGTCGGCGTCCCACCGCGGCCAGTGTTCGCCATTGGCGAGCATCTCGGCCAGGCGATATACCGTGCGCGTGTCCGCCGTGGGGCCGGCCATGTCCCAGCTGGCGTCGAAGGCGTCGCCGGGCTGGTGGTAACGGTGGCTGAAGTAATCCGCGCGCGCGGCCTTGCCGCCTTCGACGCCACCATCGAGCTGGTCCATGCCGGGGCCGATCGTGATCGCCGGCACGCCGGCCTGGGCAAAGGCGAAGTGGTCGGCGCGGTAGAACAGGCCGGCTTCGAGATTGGGATCCGGCGACCAGTCACGCCTATCGATCGCGGCCGCGGTGGCCAGATCACGCTCGAGTGACACCCGGCCCTTGCCCCAGGACGAGATGTCGCGCGTCTCGCCATCGGGACTCCACATTTCCATGTTGAGGACTGCCGCCGTCGTCTCCAGCGGGCGCAGCGGATGGGCCACGTAATACGTTGCTCCGAGCAGGCCGTTTTCCTCCGCCGTCAGCGCGATGAACTGCAGCGTGCGCGCCGGGCGCGGACCAGCTGCGAAGACGCGGGCGAGTTCAAGCATCGAGGCGATCGCGGTGGCGTTGTCGACCGCGCCGTTGATGATCGCGTCGCCGGCGGCGTCGGGCTCGCCGATGCCGAAGCTGTCCCAGTGTCCGGACACGACCACCGTTTCATCCGGCCGCGATGCGCCTGGCAGCACGCCGACGACGTTGTGGCTGGCCACGCGCTCGCGCTTGACCTCGAACGCGATATCCAAAGTGGCATCGCCGAGCGCGCCGCCCCGGAAGCCGTGCTGCTGCGCGCGGCGCTTCTCTGCATCGAAGTCGAGGCCGGCGTCCTGGAACAGTCGTTCGGCGACGTGCCGTTGCATCCAGCCACGCACGGGCAGGTGATGGGCCTCGGCATTGGCACGGACGATGTCGTACTGCGGTCCGGCGCGTCCGTTGCGCACCGTCGCCCAGGGGTACGAGGCCGGCTCGGTCTCGTGCACGATCAGCACGCCGGCGGCGCCGCGCTTCGCGGCTTCCTCGTACTTGTAGGTCCAGCGGCCATACAAGGTCAGCGCGCGACCGCCGAATGGGCCGGGCTCGGCGGCATCGAAGTCCGGATCGTTGATCAGCACCACCACGATCTTGCCGGCGACATCGAGCCCTGCGTAGTCGTCCCAGTCGAGTTCCGGAGCGGTAATGCCGTAACCGGCGAATACCAGCGGCGCTGCCGACAGGTCCACGCCCGTCCCGGGGCGCAGGGTTTCCACCGCGATGTCGTCCCCATTGGCCAGCGTGCGGGTGGCGCCGCCCGCATGCAGCCGTGCAGTCACCGGGCCGTCGATCGTGCTGCGCTCGAGCGTGACCGCCTGGGTCCAGCCGCCCGCGTCACCGCCCGGTTCGAGACCGGCCTGCGCGAACTGCCCGCTGAGATAGGCGACGGTCCTGTCCTCGCCTTCGGTCGTCGGCGCGCGGCCCTGGAAGTCGTCCGAGGCCAGGACCGACAGGTGTCGGGCGAGATGGTGGCCCTGGATGCCGCCCCCGGGAACCACGGCTGACGCAGTCGCTGGCCCCGCGGAGCCCGCGGGTACCTCGGCGCGTGAAGGCGGACAGGCGGCGAGCAACAAGGCGCAAGCCAGCGCGCTCATGCGGGGCAGGGTCGACATCGGCAGTCCACGGTCGGGCGTGCGGCCATGATGCCGCAGGTGGGCGATGCTCCTTCGATTGGCTACAGTGGCCATCGGCTTCCCGCTCTGGAGTTCCCGATGATGCGTCGTCTGCGCAGTGCACCGCCCTACCTGTTCGCTGCCGCGCTCGCGCCGATGCTGGCCCTGGCCGCCTGCGCGCCGGCGCCCGAAGAAACGTTCGAGGAAGAGCTGCCCGCAGCCAGCGCGGCGGATGCCGACACCGGCGCGGGCAGCGCGATCGAAACCGAGTTCGGCAACACCTCGGGGGCAGCGGCGCCCGGCGCCGAGCCTGAGGCGACTCCCTGCGACACCGAAGCCTTGCAGAGCCTGATCGGCGAACAGGGCAGCGAAGCGGTGTACGCCCGCGCGACGCAGGAGTCCGGGGCCAGTTCCTACCGCGCCCTGGGGCCCAGCGACATGGCGACGATGGATTTCCGGCCCGACCGGCTGAACATCGATCTCGATGCGGACGGCAGGATCACGGGCTTCCGCTGCGGCTGATCCGCGGTACGCCTGGACGTCGCACAACGCCCGGCCTCGAGCCGGGCGTTGCAGTCCGGGATCCCGGAAAACATCGAGCCGTCGTCCGACGCACGTCGAGAATCGACCGGCTCCGAACTGCTGTTTGCGGCATCGGCCGCCCCTCGGCGCCGGCTCAGCGCTCGTCACCCTTCCGTTTGAAGTCCACCGGCTGACCATCGCCGCGACGGGTCCAGCGCCCACTGGCCTCGCGTTCGCAACCGCGCGAAACCGGTTCGCCCGGCCGATCCGGCCGACTGGCGCACAGCGGGTCCGCATCGACGCGGATTGGTGTCGCGGTATTCACAGGAGCCGCAGCCTGCGAGCAGCAGGATCGTGAGCAGGGTGACCGGAGTGCGCATGTGTCGCCTCCGCTGCAAGGGCGCGTGGACGATCGCAGAGCAGGCCAGGCGCCGCAATGCGGATCGGCGTCGGTTGGCGGGTACGCCGGTGACACGACCGCAAGCACTTCGATCGCGTCTCGATCGCGTCGCCGGATCGCCATCCTCCATTGCGCGGGCGCCGCGTGATCGAACGCGCGACGGCGGTACCCGGTTCCGAGCCCGCGCTCTGGCGGGAGCGTCGCAGACAGTCGGGGCCGCGCGGGCCAGTCGGTACCGGTCACACTTCGCGGTGCCCGTCGGCGCAATCCTGCGCCCTAGGGTTGGTCCGGGGGTGCGGGCGGCACGCATGCGAGCGAAGCTGCCATCGAGGTCCTGTCCATGTCGGTGTCGCCATGACCACGATCCTGTCCACCTCACTGACAGCCGGCGTCGGTCCTTGGCGCAGCGATGACGGCAACACCGCCCGCCAGCACGTCGTCGAACGCGGCGAGACCCTCTCGGCGATCGCGCAGCGATTCGGAACCGATGTCGCGGCGCTGCTCGCGGCCAATCCGCAGGTCCACAATCCGGACGTGATCTATCCCGGCGACACCCTGGCGATACCGGCCGGCGCCGGGGGCGTCGCGGTGCGTCCCGGCGACACGCTGTGGGGCATCGCCTCCGCCCATGGCACGACAGTCCCGGCGTTGCTGGCGGTCAATCCCGAGATCCGCAACCCCGACGTCCTGCAGGTCGGCCAGATCGTCGCCTTGCCGGGCGCCGGCGCCGCGCAGCCTTCGCTGGGCCCGGCCGACCCTGCACCCCGGCCGGACACCGGCGCGTACCGTCTAGGCGGCCTGTCCGAGCAGTACGAAACGGGTGGGCGAGGCCCGGGCACCGTGTCGAGCGGCATCGACGATCCCGGCGGCGTCTCCTACGGCACTTACCAGCTGGCAACCAGTCGCGGACGTCCGCAGGAGTTTCTCGCCAGCGAAGGCAGCGCGTGGGCACCGGAATTCGCAGCCTCGGCGCCGGGCAGCGCGGCGTTCAGCGCGACCTGGCGCGAGATCGCGGCACGCGAGCCGCAGGCCTTCGGCGATGCGCAGCACGGTTTCATCCGGCGCACGCACCACGACGTGCAGGTCGAACGCGTGGCCGCCGACACCGGCCTCGACATCTCGACGCGTTCGCAGGCGGTGCAGGATGCGGTCTGGTCGACCGCGGTCCAGCACGGTCCGGCGAACAACGTGGTCATCACCGCGGTACGCGATGTCGAGGCCCGGGGGCTGTCACCTGACGATGGCGTCGCCTACGACCGCGCGCTGATCGACGCGATCTACGACGAACGCGGCCGCCGCGGCGTGGATGGCGCGCTGGTCCACTTCCCGAGCGCGCCGGCGTCGACGCAGGAGAGCGTGGCCAACCGCTTCGCCCGTGAGCGTGCCGATGCACAGGCGATGCTCGGCTGATACCGGCGCGCTCCACGGGGCGTGCGGATGGACGAAGCTGGGCGGTGTCCGTCGCCTTTCGTGAGGTCATGATGCTCAAGTCCTGCACTGCCATCGCCCTGACACTCCTTGTTGCAGCTTGTGGTGACAGGCCGGCCGAGGCGCGGGCGCAGACCCTGCCGTCGTCCAGAACGCCGAAAACGGACCCGGCAGCCCCCGTGACTGCTCCGGCCGCGTCTCCCGCCGGCGAGTACGCGAGGTCCGGCGCACGTGTCGGCACTCTGGAACTGCGCGACGCCGGGAATGGCGAATGGACCATCCGCCTGCAGGGCGGCGGCGCGCCCATCGAGGGCGCGGGGATGGTGGCCGACTGCGAACTGCATGCCCGAGGCACCCGTGAGGGCGATCGCATCCAAGCGAACGTGGTGCCGTTCGACAGCACGCTGATGTCGGTGACCACAGCCGATCTGCAACGCCGGCCATCAGCCGTGACCGTCACGCTCGAAGGCGACGCGGCCATCGTGGACACCGACTTCGCGCTCTGCGCGATGCAGGCCGATCTCAACGGCCGCTATGTGCGACGAGCGGCGCGTTGAACAGCCGATCGGCGCGCATGGCCAAAACCAGCTGCGCCGGAAAGGACCATAACCGGTTCTGACCGCGACACCTGATCCGGCGATAGGGGCGTCTCCGCGGTCGCGCTGGCCCTGGCCACGGCGCGGTGCAGGGCGTTTGCTCCTCACTCGAGTGACGTAGCGCCCTGTGTCACTGGGCCCGTCACCGTGCGCGCAGCGGGATCGGCGCGACCTCGGGCATCGCCGGTTGCACGCCATGATCCAGGCTGTGGGGGGCAATTCGATCATTGCGCCCCGCCCAGCGCGCAGCCCCATCCCAGCGTCCCTGATGCGCCTCGCTGCGATGCTCGCCGCCGCCCCGGGTCCGCAGGCCAGGAGCGGCCGGTCAGCGACCGGCCTTCAGGGCATCGAGGATGCGCGCACCGGCGCGGCCGTCGTCGGGGCTCAAGCCGATGCGACGCTGCTCGGACTGGATCGCGCGCCGACTTTCGGTGCCGATCATGCCGTCGACCTCGCCGATCGCATGGCCGCGTGCCAGCATCAGCGTCTGCAGTTCGCGACGCTGCGCGCGCGACAGGCCCGGGTCATCGGTCGGCCACGCGGTCATCGGACCGCTGCCGCCACGCAGGCGGTCGGCGAGCGTCGCAATCGCCAGCGCGTAGCTCTCCGCCGCGTTGTAGGAATAGATCGCGTCGTAGTTGCGGAACACCATGAAGGCCGGGCCTTTCGCCCCGGTCGGCACGATGACCGCCGCGCGCGTGTCACCGCTCGGCAGCGCTCCGCCGTCCAGGCGGGTGACGCCGCGTGTGGTCCAGTCGGCCACGGTCTTGCGGTTCGTGCGTCCCGCCTGCGCGGTGTCGAAGCCGGTCGGCAACCTGATCTCGTACCCCCAGGGCTGCCCGGTGCGCCAGCCGGACTGCTTGAGATAGTTCGCCGTCGAGGCCAGCGCGTCGGGAATGCTGTCGACCAGATCGCGGCGGCCATCGCCGTCGAAATCGACCGCGATGCGCGCATAGGTGCTCGGCATGAACTGCGTATGCCCGAATGCCCCGGCCCACGACCCGGTGGTGTCAGGATCGCGCAGATCGCCGTCGTGCATCAGCTTGAGCAGCGCGAGGAACTCGCCGCGGAAGAACGGCTGGCGACGGCCATTGCAGGCCAGGGTCGCCAGTGACACGCGCAGCGGCCGCTTGCCGGAGATGCGCCCGTAATCGCTCTCGACGCCCCACACCGCGACCACGGTCTCTGCGTCCACGCCGTACTGCGCGGCGACGCGGTCGAGCAGTGCGCGGTGCTCGGCCAGCTTCGCGCGACCGTCGGCGACGCGCTCATCGTCGACGAGACCGGCGAGGTAGTCCCACAGCGGTGTGGTGAACTCGGGCTGCGAATCGAGCAGGGGCAGCACCGACATGTCCGGCGTCACGTCGGCGAGCCGGTCGAACGCGGCCGCCGGGATGCCGGCCTTGGCGGCGTCGGCGCGGATGCCGGCCATGCAGCGCGCGAAGGCGGCGGTATCGACCGGGGGCGCGGGAGTCTGCGCGGCGGCGCTGCCGGTGGACAGCAACAGGCCTGCCAAGGCCACGGAGCGGAAACGAAGCGACATGCGAAAGTCCAGCGCGGAGCGGGACCACCACTGTGCACGAGCGCGCGTCTCGCTTGCGTCCCCGCAGCGCGGCGGTTTCACCGGAGGCTCAGCTGAGGTCGCCGTCGACATAAAACCAGCGGCCGTCCTCGCGTACGAAGCGGCTGCGCTCGCGCATACGCACCACGCTGCCACCGCCAACGCGGTAGCGGGCGACGAACTCGACTTCCGCGTGCGCGGCGTCGACGACATCGTGGGCCTTGACGTCGAGCCCCAGCCAGACCGGCTGCGGCTCCTCGAAGTCGATTGCCGCCGGACGCGTCGACGCGTGCCAGCTGGCGCGCAGGTAGTCAGCGTCGCCGCGCACATAGGCGACGTAGCGCGAGCGCATCAGCGCTTCTGCGTCCGCCGCTGGCGCGCCGGCATGCAGAGGGCCGCAGCAGGCCGCATAGGCACGGCCTCGGCCGCAGGGACAGGGTTCGACGACAGGGGCGGGTTTCGACATGGCGCCAGTGTGCGGGCGGAGACGCCAACCGCCAACCGCGCGCCCGCTATACCCAGCCGCGCGTGGCGAGCGACACCGCGGCGCCATCGCCAACGACAAAATGGTCGAGCAACCGCACATCGACCAGGGCCAGCGCCTGCTTGAGCTGCGCGGTGACCGCGCGATCGGCGGCGCTGGGTTCGCGGCTGCCACTGGGGTGGTTGTGACCGACGATCACCGCGGCGGCATTGTGCGCCAGCGCGCGCCGTACCACTTCGCGGGGGTGGACCTCGGCGCCGTCGATCGTGCCGCGGAACAGTTCCTCGAAGGCAAGCGCGCGGTGCCGCGTGTCGACGAACAGGGCCGCAAACACTTCGTGTGTGTAACCCCGCAGGCGCTGGGAGAAATAGCGGCCGGCCGCTGCCGGGTCGGTCATCGCTTCGCCGCGCGCCAGCTCCGCCGCGAGCACCCGGTTGCCGAGCTCCAGCGCGGCCGACAGCGCGCAGGCGCGAGCGGGGCCCAGGCCGGGCAGGGCAGCCAGGCCCTTCGCGCCCCGCTCGACCAGCGCGCGCAGGGGGCCGTGCGCGGCCAGCAGCTGGCGTGCGGTCGTCACCGCGTCCTGGCCGCGAAGGCCGGAGCCGAGGAAGATCGCCAGCAGTTCGGCATCCGACAGTGCGGTCGCGCCCTGGCCCAGCAGCTTCTCGCGCGGTCGTTCGGTCGCCGGCCATTCGCGGATGTGCATATGCGTTCCATTCGGGAGCGCCGGTACGGGCGGCGTGCGCAAGGGGAGAGCGACGCGCCACCCGGACCGGCGAAGACTCCATTCCAGCGCGCACCCGCTGCGCCTGCAGCCGGCTGGGGCGGATGCTTCGGGTAAGCTGTCTGCCGGTTTTCCGGTAGGACTTCGCCGACGATGGGCGCCGCTTCGACTCCGCTGCACGGGCAGCGCATCCTGCTGTGTGTCTGTGGCGGCATCGCCGCCTACAAGGCCGCGGACCTGGTCCGTCGGCTGCGCGACGCCGGCGCCGAGGTGCGCGTCGCCATGACCGAGAGCGCCCAGCAGTTCGTCTCCGCGACCACATTCCAGGCGGTCTCCCACCACATCGTGCGCACCACGCTGTGGGACCCGGGCGCCGAAGCCGCGATGGGCCACATCGAACTCGCGCGCTGGGCGAGCCGCGTGGTCGTGGCGCCGGCGACGGCCAACACCCTGGCCAAGCTTGCGCATGGCTTTGCCGACAACCTCGTGACCACGCTGTGCCTGGCGACGACGGCGCCGCTGACCGTGTGCCCGGCGATGAACCACCGCATGTGGCTGCATCCGGCCACCCAGGCCAATATCGAAATGCTGCGCTCGCGCGGTGTGCAGGTGATCGGCCCCGAGAACGGGCCGCTGGCCGAAGGCGAGTCGGGTCCGGGCCGGCTCGCCGAGCCGCAGGCCATCGTCTCTGCGCTGCCCCTATGAGCGGCGCCCTCGTCGGCCGCCGGGTGCTGGTCACCGCCGGTCCGACCTTCGAGGATCTCGATCCGGTGCGGTTCCTCGGCAACCGCAGCAGCGGCAAGATGGGATTCGCGATTGCCGCGTCGGCCGCACGCGCCGGCGCCGAGGTGGTGCTGATTGCCGGTCCGGTGCAATTGCCGACGCCCGGTGGCGTGCGCCGCGTCGACGTGCGCTCGGCCGCGCAGATGCACGCTGCGGTGTTCGATGCGCTGCCGGCCGATGTCTATATCGGCGCCGCCGCGGTCGCCGACTTCACTCCGGCGCAGGTCGCGCCCTCGAAGATCAAGAAGCGGCCGGGCGAAGACGGCCTGAGCCTGCAGCTGGTCCGCACCCGCGACATCCTCGCCGATGTCGCCGCTTCCACGCCGCGCCCGACCCTCGTCGTCGGATTCGCCGCCGAGACCGACGACGTCGAAGCCAACGCGCGGGCCAAGCTGCTCGCCAAGCGCGTCGATCTGATTGCCGCGAACCGGGTCGGGGTGGCCGGCAGCGGTTTTGAAAGCGACGACAACACGCTGCGGGTGCACGACCTCGCAGGCCAGGTCCAGCTGGGCCCGGCTTCCAAGGCCGAGATTGCCGACCGTCTGGTCGCAATGCTCGCCGACCGACTCATGAAGGAAGTCCGATGAACTGTGTCCTCGACGTGCGCGTGCTCGACGCACGCTTCGGCCAGCAATGGCCGCTGCCGGCCTACGCGACCGACGGCAGCGCGGGCCTCGACCTGCGCGCCGCGCTCGACGAACCCCTGGACCTGCTGCCCGGTGACGCCGCGCTGGTGCCGTCGGGACTCGCCATCCACATCGGCGACCCGGGGCTGTGCGCCGTGGTGTTGCCGCGCTCGGGCCTGGGCCACAAGCACGGCATCGTGCTCGGAAACGGCACCGGCCTGATCGACGCCGATTACCAGGGGCCGCTGATGATCAGCGTCTGGCACCGGGGCAAGGACGCTTTCACC
Organism: Luteimonas chenhongjianii; assembly: GCF_002327105.1. GTDB lineage: Bacteria > Pseudomonadota > Gammaproteobacteria > Xanthomonadales > Xanthomonadaceae > Luteimonas > Luteimonas chenhongjianii. Next base: position 620,484 of record NZ_CP023406.1, read on the forward strand.
ATCGAGCCGGGCGACCGGATCGCGCAGCTGGTGATACTGCCGGTCGTGCGGGCCACCCTGAATGTGGTGGATACTTTCGTCGAAACCGCGCGGGGGACCGGGGGATTCGGGCATTCTGGCGTGCGCTGACGGGGAGGTCACATGAGCGATAAGGAACCGCGACAGACGGCGGTGGTACTGGCGCAGCTGCGCCAGGCCGCGCCGTTGCTGGCGGTGTTGTTGGCATTGCTGGCCGGCTGGGCGGCGTGGGTGGGCTGGCAGCAGCTGCGCGGAGAACAGCGTCTCGCCGCCGCCGAGCAGGGACGCGACGCCGCCGTGGCCGCGACGACGCAATCGCTCGGCGCCGAACTCGCCCGTCTGGAGGCACGCCTGGCCGAGCCTGCGGTGCAGGGCGCGCTGGCCTCGGGCGATCTCGAAGCCGCGGGCGCCGCGCTCGCCGCCGGCTGGCCGCAACTGATCGCGGCGGAAATCGTCCCCGGCGATCTGAAGGGCGCGTACGCCGCGCTGGACGAGGGCGGCTTCGGTCGCCTGTCCTCGCTCGAAGCGGCCCTGGTCGCGGGCCGCCCGGCGCTGACCGTGGCCTCGATCGACGGCAGGCCGCAACTGCTGGTGACCGCACCGGCCGAAACGGACGGCCGGCTCGTCGGCGTGGCGCTGGCTCAGCTGCCGTTGGCGCGGGCGACCGCCGGGCTCGAGGGCGCGCCGCTGGATCCGGCCACCTATCTCGCGCTGCGCCAGGGCAACCACACCCTCCTTGCGCGCGGCGACGAAAGCCTGGCGAACGTGGCTGCACGCATGGCCCAACCTGTTCCCGGCACGCCGCTGCGTATCGCCGCGGCCGTGCCCCGTGTCGGCCCCGCGCCGCTGGGCCTGGGCGCGGTTCCGTTGCTCGCCGCTGCTGGCCTGCTGGCACTGCTCGCGGTGCTGGCCTTGCGCCTGCCGCGCGGGAGCGGAGTGGTCGTCCGGTCCGACGACACCACGCCCACCCTGGCCCAATCGCTGCTCAGCGCGCCGCCCGAAGCCGCCGAGGGCGATGCGCCGACGCCGCTGCCGGTGCGCGAGGAGGTGCCGAGAAAGAAGGCCGCCGCATCGTCGGTCGTGCTCGACCCTTCGATCTTCCGCGCCTACGACATTCGCGGAATCGTCGGCACGACGCTCGATGCGGGCGTGGCCGAACTCGTCGGCCAGGCGGTGGGTTCGCTGATGCGCGAACAGGACCTGACCGACATCGTCGTCGGGCGCGATGGTCGCCTGTCGGGGCCGGAGCTGGTCGCCGGTCTCGTCGCCGGGCTGCGCAAGGCGGGCCGCAACGTGATCGACATCGGCATGGCGCCGACGCCGGTGGTGTACTTCGGTGCCTATCACCTGCGCACCGGCTGCTGCATCTCGGTGACCGGCAGCCACAATCCGGTCGACTACAACGGGTTCAAGATCGTCGTCGGCGGCGAGACGTTGTCGGGCGAAGCAATCACCGACCTGCATACGCGGGTGGCCGAGGACCGTCTGTACACGGCGCCGCAGCCGGGCGCCGTATCGGAGCGCGACATCGGCGACGACTACGTGCGCCGGATCGCCGACGACATCCAGATCGCCCGGCCGCTGAAGGTCGTCGTCGATGCCGGCAATGGCGTGGCCGGCGAACTGGGGCCGCGCGTGCTCGAGGCGATCGGCGCCGAAGTGGTGCCGCTGTACTGCGAGATCGACGGCACCTTTCCCCACCATCATCCCGATCCGAGCGAGCCGCAGAACCTGGTCGATCTGGCCAGCACCGTGCAGCGGTTCGATGCCGACCTCGGCATCGCCTTCGACGGCGATGGCGACCGTCTGGGCGTAGTGACCAGGGACGGCGAGTCCATCTTCGCCGACCGTCTGCTGATGCTTTTCGCTGCCGACGTGCTGGAGCGCAATCCGGGCGCGATGATCGTCTTCGACGTGAAGTGCACCGGCCGCCTGCCCGGCCACGTGCTGCGCCACGGCGGCAGCCCGCTGATGTGGAAGACCGGCCATTCGCTGATCAAGGCCAAGATGCGCGAGACCGGCGCCGAACTGGCCGGCGAGATGAGCGGCCACTTCTTCTTCGCCGAGCGCTGGTACGGCTTCGACGACGGCATCTACGCCGCTGCGCGACTGCTCGAGATCCTCGCACTCGACGACGATCCCTCGGCCGTGCTCAAGGCCTTGCCGACCGGCGTGTCGACGCCGGAGATCAAGGTGCCCGCGCCCAATGGCGATCCGCACGCCTTCATCGCGCGGGTGCAGGCCGAGTCCGCTTTCGACGGCGCGCGCCTGTCGACGATCGATGGGGTACGTGCCGACTGGCCGGACGGCTGGGGTCTGGTCCGTGCGTCGAATACCACGCCGGTGCTGGTCCTGCGGTTCGACGCCGACAGCCGCGAGGCGTTGCTGCGAATCCAGCAGACCTTCCGCGGGCAGTTGCTGGCGATCGATCCGGATCTGGAATTGCCGTTCTGAGAGCGGCTTTCCGCGGCCAGCGGCCGACCGCCTGACGTCTCTGCTGGGGCGCCATCAGCGCACGTCGACGAAGCGGGGCGCCCGTGCGGAAGCCCCGGGGTGTGCGCCGACGCTTTCGCAGGTGCGCCGCTGGAGCCGCAGGTGCGACACGTCGGCTTGCAAGGGCACGGACGGGCGCCGGCCGCGGGAGCGGCCCCCGGAAGAGGCGCGATAGGCGGCGGCCGGCAGCAGCGCAAAATGGTTACTGCCTTCCCGGATCTGCGCTTCGACAGGGCGGTGCCCGCGCAAACTGCAGCCCATCGTCTCCCGCCCCACGCAGCGAAGCGCCGGGTCGCCCTGACCCGGTCGTCCCGGGCCGTCCTGCCTTCCGACAGAGGACCAGGCGCCGCGCCGACCGTCCATCGCGACGTCCTGCCATAGGCGCGACGCTACTGTGCATCGCAGTCTGGCCGTCCTCGTCCGAGCAAGCCGGCAGATGCGACGCCACCATCGCTCCCGCGCCCACGTGGCACTGACGGTCCTGTTGTGGCTGGTCTCGATACCACTGCAGGCAGCTGCGCCATCGCCGCCCGCGCTGATGCTCGCCCGGGACCTCGGCACCACGCAGATCGACGTGCCGGCGTACTACGTCAGCGAAAAGCTCGACGGCGTGCGTGCGCGCTGGGATGGCCGGGCGCTGTGGACGCGCGCTGGCCACCGCATCGCCACGCCGCCGGCATTCGTCGCGGGTTGGCCGGATACGCCGATGGATGGCGAGTTGTGGGTCGCGCGCGGCCGCTTCGATGTCGTCAGCGGGATTGCACGGAGCTCCCGGCCCGATCCCGCGGCCTGGGAGGCAGTGCGCTTCATGGTGTTCGACCTGCCGGCGCATGCGGGCCCGTTCTCGGAACGTGTGGTGGCGATGCGCGCCCTGGTCGCGCAGACGGCACGCCCGCAGCTGCGGGCGGTCGAACAGACCCGGATGACGACACGCGCCGCGCTCGACGCACGCCTCGCGCAGGTCGTCGCCGCCGGCGGCGAAGGACTGATGCTGCACCACGCCGACGCACATTACGGCGTCGGGCGCAGCGCCGCCCTGCTCAAACTCAAACCGCATGACGACGCCGAAGCACGCGTGGTCGCGCACACGCCCGGCAAGGGCAAGTACGCGGGCGTGCTCGGTGCGCTGGTGGTCGAGCATCACGATGGGCGTCGCTTCCGGATCGGCACCGGTTTCACCGACGCCCAGCGCGCCAACCCGCCGCCGCCCGGCAGCTGGGTGACCTATCGCTACAACGGCCTCACCTCGACCGGCCTGCCGCGCTTCGCACGCTTCATGCGCACCCGCGACGAGATGCCTCCCTAGGAATCGCTGATTCGTCCCGGATACACCGGCCCCGCTTCCTGCGCACGCCCCTCCCCAAGGCCGATGCGAAAGTGAGGGTCACCCGGCTGAAGGCAACGGCGGCAGGATTTTCCAGCCACGCGGCCCGCTCTCCGATTCAGTCGGTCCGCGGCGTCGAGCCAGCAAGCTCCGTAAGCGGCCGCGTGGCTCACGCGCCCTCAATGGGGTTCCCCGCGCGGAGGAAGAAGGCGTGCGGCGACTCCGCTGGAGATGCGCGGGCGCTGGGCCCTCTTCCAGTGAGGGCGCGCCTGTCGCCCGCTCCTCCAAGCCGCCCGCGACCTTCGCGGGCACCGAACCCGGCACAGAAAAAAGGCCCGCCATCAAGGCGGGCCTTCTCTCACTTCAAACAGCCGATCTCACGGCAGCCGCTCGTCATCCCGGCGACGCTCGAGATAGCCCTTGGCCCAGCGGTCCGCCACGCGTCCCGCAGCTTCGCGTCCGCCCAGGCCGAAGGCCAGCGCCGTGGCCACCGCGACTGCGCCCAGCACCAGGCCGAAGGCGAGATTGACGATGTCGTCGGCAATGCCCATCGCGCGCAGGCCCATCGCGATCACCAGGCCGAGAATCGCGATACGGGCGATCCGCGAGAGGCCGGGACCACCGACGGGATTCGCGCGCTGGATCGCACGCGCGGCAAGGTCGGCCAGCCAGTAGCCGACGACGAGAATCACGGCGCCGAGCAGAATGTCGCCGCCAAAGACGATGAAGGTCGCCAGCAGGTCGCGCACGCCGACGAAGCCCAGCCGGTGCGCCGCCTCGACGGTGGCGAAGAGCATGATGAAGAACAGCGCCACGCGGCCCACGAAGGCGGACAGTCCGCCGGCCCGGGACGCAGTCGTCAACGGCGCGCCGCTGGTCGGATCGACCAGCGTGCCAGGCGCGGGCGCGGACGTGCCCGCGGCGGCGACCGGATCCGCCGACTGCAGCGCGGTGTCCAAGGGCGATGGCGTGCGCGGCGTCGGGCTGAACAGATGAACCAGGCCCAGGCGTTCCGGCACACTGTCGAAGCCAAGGTTCTCGAGCAGACGCGCCAGCAGCCCCGAGACGAACCGCCCCAGGTACCAGGCGACGATCAGGATCAGCGCCGCGGCCAGGATGTTCGGAATCGCGCTCAGGAAGATGCCGAGCATCTCGCTGGCCGGCTCGGAGATCGCGCGGATCGCCAGCGCATCAAGCGCGGCGATCAGCGTCGGCACGATCACCAGGATGAAGGCGAGCGTGCCACCGAGTTGCGACAGCTTCATTCCTTCGGTGACGCCGTCGCGATTGCCGAAGCGGTCGATGCCGGTCGCTGCCAGCAGGTTGGTGACCAGGCCACGCAGCACCTTGGCCACCAGCCAGCCCACCAGGCCGATGACGACGGCGGCGAAGATGTTCGGCAGCATCGCGGTGACCTGCTCGGTCATCCCCGCGAGCGGAACCATCAGGCCTTCGATGCGCAGCGCACCGACGATCGCGGGCAGGAACAGCAGCAGTACCAGCCAGTAGACGACATCGCCGAGCACGGCCGAAATCGGCTTGACGCCGGCCGAGGCCGACAGCCGCTCGTCCCAGCGTCCCGCTGCCATCAGCCGGTTGATCGCGGCGCGCAGGACGGTTGCCAGCAGCCAGGCCACCAGCGCGAGCACGCCGGCGAGGATGATCCGCGGCAGGTACAGCATGACCTCGGTGGTCAGCGCCGAGAACGGTCCGTACAGCCCGTCGAAGCGCAGCACGTTGAAGACGCCGACCAGGGTGAGGAGGATCACGAACCAGAACCCGATCGACGCCGCCACCTTGACGATGTCGAGCTGCGCGGCGGTCTGGCTGTTGAGGCGTTCGTTGACCCGCAGCCTGGTCAGCCCGGTGCGGATCAGGCCGCGCACGAACAGCGCCACGATCAGCCCGAGGATCAGCACCAGGACGGCGCCCAGCACTGCCGGCAGGTAGTGGCCAAGGCTCAGTTCGAGTTGCCGGGCAAGTGTGTTGGGGGGCATGGAACAGTCTCCTCGCGGGGACGCGGCGAGCGCCGCGCCGATCGATGGATGGTCGGCCGCGTCAAATGCGCGGTCGAGGACGGATCAGCATCGGAGATGGGAAGTCGCGTCGCGGGAACCGGCTGATGCGTGACGCCTCGCGTGCGAGGTCGAACTCCGTGCCGGGCACAGTGTGGCCGCGCCCGGTGTGGGCTCGGGGTGAACACAGGCTGTGCAGGGCGGAGGCCTGGGCCGTGGACTGCGATCGTCATCCGGCCCGTCTGCAGTCACTTGGGGATGCGGGTCCAGCCAGCGCGGCGTCGCCGCGCTCGGTGTCAGCAGGCGCGTTCCTTCGCGAACGGATTGAGGCGACGCACCCAGCTGTCGCCGCAATCGATGTCGACAGGTGCAGGCTCCACCGGCTTTGCGGGCGCAGACGCGGCCGCACGTGCGCGTTCGAACCCGGCGATCTTCTCGCGGATCTGCGGCATCGCCGCAAGCGCCGCGCGTTCGCCCTGGAGGATCGCCGCATTGCGCTGTTCGAAACTTGCCGGCCCGATGTCGCCGACCTGGGGACGGATCACCACGTCCGCGCGGGCCAGCTCCTGGCGGCCCAGGTTCTGACCCATGATCGCGATCGACTGGTTGACGATGCCGAGCATGCTGCCGGGCATCGTGCCGCTGGCCTTGCTGGAAATGTCGACCGCGATGACGAGATCCGCGCCGAGCTGCCTGGCTGCATCGACCGGTACCGGGCTGACCACGCCACCGTCGACGTAATGCCGGTCGCCGATCTTCACCGGCTCGAACACGCCCGGCACGCTGCTCGACGCGCGGACCGCCTGCCCGGTATTGCCGCGCACGAACACGATGCGGTCGCCGGTCTCCAGCCGCGTGGCGACGGCGGCAAAGGGGATGCGCATCCGGTCGAGCGTGCGGTTGCCGACCTCCTGGTTGACGTAGTTCTGCAGCGCCACGCCCTGGACCAGACCGCCGGAGAACAGGCGCACGTCGCGGATGCTCGATTCGTCCAGCGCCACCGCGCGCTCCTGCATCTGGAACGGATCCATGCCGCTTGCATACAGCGCCCCCACGACGCTGCCGGCGCTGGTGCCGGCAACGACGTCGGCCTTGATGCCGTTCGCTTCGAGCATCTTGATCACGCCGATGTGGGCGAAGCCCTTGGCCGCGCCGCCACCGAGCGCGAGGCCGATGCGTACCGGCTGCGACCGCGGCGTCACCTGCGCCGGCGTTGCCGGCTGCACGGCGACTGGCGGGGTCGGGCGTATGTCGTCACGACCACATGCGGCGAGCACGAACAGGGCGGCGGTGATCAGCGCGGTGCGCGCGTGGCGATGGGCGGTGCGAAAACGCATGTGATGGCGGGCCGTTGCGGGACGGGCCGAGGATACGCGCGCTGCGCCTGTCGGCGGCTGAAGCACGCGCGGACGCGCGGGATTCAGCGGGCGCTACCGAAACGCGTGCCGAAGAAGTCGCCGTCATTCCAGCGCGGCGCCGCTTCCGCATCGCCGACGATGCGGGCGAGCGCCGCGCTCACGCGCGCCATGCGCGCCGCGTCCGCGTACTGGATCGGCAGATCCACCTGGTCGCAGGGCTGGTGGTAGCAGTTGCGCAGGAACCAGGTCGCCGCGATCTTCGGATTCTGGCTGTCGTTGGCCGGGCTCACGCCGGCGTCGAGGTACAGCGCCGGAATGCCGGCGCGTATGAACGCGTACTGATCGCTGCGGACGAACGCGACCTCTTCGGGGAAGGGGTCGGGCGACACATCGACACCGACCGCTTCCGCGGCCTGCGTCACCGCCGCCTGCAATGTGGAATGCTCGCTGCCGATGGCGATGATGTCGCGCGTCGGCGCGGTCAGGACCGGCATGTCGATATTGATGTTGGCGACCAGTCTGCCTGCCGCCGCCGGCGGATGCGCGACCAGCCACTGCGCGCCAAGCAGGCCGTGCTCCTCGGCGGTGAGCGCGGCGAACAGCGTACTGCGCCCCGGCGCGGCGTCAGCTTGCGCAAGCTCGCGCGCCGCCTCGATGAGGATCGCGACGCCAAGCGCGTTGTCGAGTGCGCCGTTGTAGATCGCATCGCCGTCGACCGGCGCGCCGTGCCCGAGATGGTCGAGATGCGCGGTGTGCACGATCGACTGCGTGGCCCGTGCCGGATCGCTGCCGGGCAACATGCCGAGCACGTTGCGTGATTCGATGTGGTCGATATGGCTGCGCGTGCGCAGGGTCATCGTGCCCGGCAGCGCGAAGGGCGCCAGGCGGCCGGCCCGCGCGGCATCGAACAGTTCTGCCGCGGTACGCGGGCCGTCGGCGAACACCAGGTCGGCCGCGGTCGCGGCGACGCGCACGCCCGCGCGCAGCTGGGCAGGGGTATCGATCGGCCGGTCGTCGCCATCGCGCAGGCGCATCGCCGGTCGGCTCGCCTGCGCGACGCTGCGCGCCCAGGGCGAGCCGGCTTCGTCGTCGACGGTGTTGACCAGCACCAGACCTATCGCACCACGCGCGACGATCGCCTCGGTCTTGGTGCGCAGGCTGGCGTAATGCGCGAAGGGGTCGGGCTCGAAGCTGCGCGGCGCACCCCCGAACACGATCGCGATGCGGCCATCGAGATCCATGCCTGCGAAGTCGTCGTGGCCGAGTTCCGGCGCATGGATCGCCTGGCCAACGAACACCGCAGGCGCGGTGAGTTCGGTGGCACCGGCATTGAAGTCCGGCAGCGGCAGGAACTGGTCGCGCGCGCGCAGCGCGATCGTGCGGCCGTTGCGCGCCACCGACAGCGCGGCCGCATCCGGGTCCGCAGTGGCGCGTACCAGCGGGACACGCTGGAACCAGCCGCCCTCGTCGCCCGCGGGTTGCAACCCGATATCGGCGAAACGCTGCGCGACATGCTCGGCGGCGAGATCAAACCCGGGGGTGCCGGTTTCCCGTCCAGCCATGCGGTCGTCGGCAAGCGCGCGCACGTCCGCCTCGATCCGCTGCCCGGCCGGTGTGTCATTGACGACCACCGGTGCAGGCGGCATCGGCGCCCCCGGCGCGGTCTGCGCCTGCAATGCCGAATCCTCGCTACGTCCATCACAGGCCACCAGCATCAGTACGCAGGCAACGCTCAGCAGAGGACGGGTCATGCGGTGGCTCCGATGCGGGAGGGCGACGGTAGCATGCACCCGCGCCGGCACGCGCCGCCTCAGGCCGCAGCCCTGCCCACTTGCCCGCTGGCTCGTCGGACCCGACCGGGGTCGAAAGATCCGCGCATGCGCGGCTGAGATGCGGCCGGTGTCGAAGGACTGGCGTTCTGCGGGGGCGTCGATGCGCGGTCGTATCGGCGGATTGCCCGCGCCGCGTTCCTTCGATGACGGTGGGCAACCGCCGCGTGCTTGCAGCGCCGCTACGCGACTTGTACGAAAACGTCCGCCGGCAAGGCACGGAACCAACCGGACGATCGCTCCAGTGCGGCCTGCCGCAGGACGACCGGTGCCGCGGCGCCCGCGTCAGCGCCTGAAGCGGACGTAGGCGCGTTTGGCCAGATAGACGAGCTGGCCACCGATCCCGGCGTCCTGCGCCTTTCGCAGTGCGGTGTTCTCCGCGTAGAGCATGCGGATGTGCGCGTCGCGCTGGCTGACCAGTTCGCGCATCTCGGCCACGTCCGCGGCGTCGAGGACTGCACCTTCGACGAACCGCTCGGGCAGCTGCCGGTTGACGTAGTACGTCGTATGCCGCTCCGCGATCTCGTCCGTCGGCCGGTCCTTCGTATAGAAGTAGAGCGCGATGGACCGACGCGTCAGGCCCGCATGTTCGGGCGGCAACCGGATCCGGTCGAACCCGTGCCAGGAGCGTTCCGACGTCTCGAAGATGGCGCAGCGGTTGAAGGCCGGCGCGATGGAGACATCCGGACGCGGCGAGCCGTGCGGGTCGCGGAACAGTTCGAAATTGCCGCCCCACTGCGCGTCCCAGACGGGGTTGAGATAGATGATCAGATTGAGCCGGCGATGCCAGCGTTCGCTCGGATGGAAGTTGAAATCCACATGGGGATCCAGGCTCATGCCGTCACGGTTTTCGTGCGTGCCGCCGCCCAGATACCAGGGGTCGTAGATCAGCGATTCGATTCCGGTCAGCCGCGACAGCAGCTGCAGGAATTCCTGGCTCCGGATTGCATCGTCCAGCTCGCGGTAGGCCGGGCCCAGCTGTCGCACCTTGTCGGATGTGGACTTGCCGCCCGGCTGGCCATCGTCGCCGATGAAGTTGCCCTGCTCGAAACCCGGAAACTCGGCCAGCAGGCGCCTGGCGAAAGCCGGTGCGAAGAACTCGTCGATGACCGCGTGCGGAAACGGTTGGGCCGCCACGAAATCCGCACCGAGGCGATCAGCAGCCTCGAGAACGGGCGTGTTGATGATCGAGGTGCGAGGCGTTCCGTCCATGGGCCGTGCTGAAGTCGTCGAGGACCGGGAGTGTAGCCCAGCGCCAATCGCCGTCAGGACGTTCCGGGTGGCGCCGCTTACGGCAGCGCGCTCCCGTTGGAGGCATCGGTTACCCCCGACAGCTGACGGTGGGGAAGCATCCGCGTGGCCGAGGTTCGCGGACGCCCGAAGCCGCTCGTCCTCATAGATCCGGAAGCGATTGCTGCAGTGTCGCGTAGTCGCCCCAGGGATGGGCCTTGAGCCGCTTGAGCCGCGCCGGGGCATTGCGCAGGGTGAAGGCATCGCCAGACTTCACCCGCCCGAGCTCCTCCCAGCGCAGCGGCATCGACACCGGCGCGCCGGCGCGTGCCCGCAGCGAGAACGAGGCCACGCTGGTGGCACCGCGGCCGTTGCGCAGGTAGTCCACGAAGATGCGGTCCTTGCGGAATTTCTTTGTGGCTGTCGCCACGTACTTCAGCGGGTCCAGTTCCACCATGCCCTGTGCGAAGGCATGCGCGAACGGCTTGACCACGCTCCAGTCGGCGCCGGGCGACAGTGGCGCGACGACATGCAGGCCCTTTCCTCCCGTCGTGCGCACGAACGACTCCAGCCCCAGCTGCTTGAGCAGCTCACGGACATGTCGCGCGGCGGCGACGATGTCGGGCCAGCTGACGCCTTCACCCGGATCGAGATCGAACACGATGCGGTCGGCGATGTCGGGCGCATCCGCATGCGCCCCCCAGGGGTGGAACTCCAGCGCATTGAACTGCACCAGCTCGAGCGCGGCGGCGGCATCGTTGACGACGAGGTAGTCACCGCTGCCCGACTCCTCCTTGAGCCGCACCGTCTCGACCAGGGTCATGCCCGCGGTGTGGTGCTTCTGGAAGAAGCAGGCACTGGCGATGCCGCCCGGGCAGCGGATCACCGACTGGGGACGGCCGGCGATCTCGGGCAGCAACCAGGGCATCGCCGCGGTGTAGTAGTCGGCGACATCGCGCTTGGTCAGCGTGTCGCCGGGAAACAGCACCTTCTCGGGACTCGACAGGGTGGGCGGCGTGCGCGGCGCGTCCGAAGTGGTGGCTGACCCGGTGCTTGCGGCCCGCCCGGTCCTGGCGGCCGCAGCGCGTTTCGGCGCCGAGGCCGTGGCCGGCTTCGCGGTCTTGGCTGCGGCGCGCTTGCGTGGCGTCGGGGTCGCTGTCGGACTCGCCATCGTGTCGTCTCCATTGCGGTCGCTGTCATGCAGATCGTCCACGGACTTGTCGGGGCGCACCGCCTTGAGCGATGGCTGGCGCAGAAGCCCATGCCCTCCGGTGCCGCGCGAGAAGACCTCGACGACGAATCTCGGCGCAAACCATTTCGCCGCACGCAGGTCGGTGTCGTTGGGTGGCACGAAGACCGTGGGCACGTCGCGTCCAGCGCGGCCGATCCTCGGGGTCAGCTCGGTCAGCAGCGCATCGCTGAAGCCCGAGCCCACGCGGCCCGCATAGCGCCAGCCGTGCTCGGGATCGGGCCGGGCCAGCAGCAGCGAACCGAAACCGTTGCGGCTGCCCTTGGGCGGTGTGTAACCGACGACCGCGTATTCGTCGCTGGCCAGCTCCTTGGTCTTGCGCCAGTCGTCGCCGCGGCCGGGGCGATAGGGGCGGTCGCCGCGCTTGGAGATGATGCCTTCGAAGCCCGATTCCGAGGCCAGTTCCACCGCGGTCTCGGCCGCGCCTTCGATGTGCGCGCTGTAGGCCAGGTGCGCCGGCGGCCTCTCGCCGAGAATGCGCTGCAGCAGCGCCTTGCGCGCGAACAGCGGCGCATCGGAGATGTCGACGCCGTCGACATGCAGCAGGTCGAACAGCACCAGCGCCAAGGCGCCCTGGCGCTCGCCCGAGAGCGTGCCCTGCAGCAGGTTGAAGTCTTCGCGGCTGCCGCGCCCGGCAATGAGCTCGCCATCGAACGCGGCCGATTTCAGGCCCAGCCGCGCGACCGCGGCGGTGATCTCGGGGACCTTGGCGGTCCATTCGATCGCATTGCGCGACCACAGCCGCACCTTGCCGCGGGCCACGGTGGCCAGCAGGCGGTAACCGTCCCACTTGAGTTCGTGCAGCCAGGCCTCGCCCTGCGGCGCGGCGTCGCCGAGCTTGGCGAGCTGCGGGGCGAAGGGCCCGTCCGGCGCCGCGCCGCGCCTGGCACCGTCGAGCCTGCGCGCGGCGGCCGCCCAGTCATCGCTGCGCTTGGCTGGCGCCTCGACCTCGCGCTCCTTGCGCTTGCGCGCCTTGCCGGTGCCGGCGCGTTTCGCATCCTCGGCTGGCGGCGGGGGGATATCGGCCAGAAGATCGTCTGCCTCGAGCGCGCCGGCGAACTCGTCGCGGTCCTTGAACAGCAGCCATTGCGGCTGACGCGCCGGCTTGTGGGATCGCACCAGATGCCATCGACCCTTCAGCTTGCGACCGAAGAGTTCGAAACGCAGATGGCCCTTGGCTAGCCCTTCCTCCGGGTCGCCGTCGGCAGCCCACACCCCGGTGTCGAAGCGGGCGACATGGCCACCGCCGTATTCCCCTTTGGGAATCTCGCCTTCGAAGCCCGCGTAATCGAGCGGATGGTCTTCGACCTCGACCGCCATGCGCTTGACGGCCGGATCGTAGCTGGGCCCCTTGGGCACCGCCCAGCTCTTGAGCGCATCGCCGATCTGCAGACGGAAATCGTAATGGCGGCGGCTGGCATGGTGCAGCTGGACGACGAAGATCGCACGCTGGCCACGCGGCGCGGGCTTGCCCGGCTCGGGCTCGCGGGTCGTATCGAAGCGCCGCTTGCGCCGGTATTCGGTTAGCGACACGTCACGAGGCCTTGCGTACGGCCTTCTTCGCCGCCGGGGACGCGGTCTTCTTGGCGGCCTTCTTCGCGGTCTTCTTGGTGACGGTCTTGGCGGTCTTCTTGACCGGCGTCGTGGCTTCGGCCTTGGCCGGCGTGCGGCGGTTCTCGCCGAGGCTCTTCTGCAGCAGAGCGACGAAGTCCACAACGTTGGTCGCCGCGTCCTCCCGGTGCGGCGATTCCTCGGTCACCTTCGCCGTCGCGCCCTTGGCCTCGATACGCTGTTTGATGATCTCCGACAGGCGTTCGCGGAACTCGTCGTGATAGGCATCGGGCGCCCATTCGGCCGACATCGACTCGATCAGTTGGGCGGCCATGTCGAATTCCTTGTCGGCGATCCGATAGCTCGACGCCGAGCCCTCGGGCAGTTTGTAGTCGTTGGGATCAACGAGTTCCTGCGGGTAGCGCAACAGCATCAGGATCAGGGCATCGCCCTCCGGCATCACCGCGCACAGGTATTCACGGGTGCGGATGACCACGCGGGCCACGCCGACCTTGCCCGTCTTCTTGAGCGTCTCGCGCAACAGCACGTAGCCCTTCTCGGCCTTCTTGCCTGGCACCAGCACATACGGCTTCTCGTAGAAGCGCACGCCGATACTGCCGGCGTCGACGAAGGCTTCGACATCGACCGACTCGTGCGATTCGGGCGCCGCCGAGGCGATGTCTTCCTTCTCGATGACGACATAGCTGCCCTTGTCGTACTCGAAGGCCTTGACGATCTCCTTCCATGGCACTTCCTCGCCGGTGTCGGCGTTGACCCGCTCGAAGCGGATCGGCTTCTTGTCGCGCGAATCCAGCATCCGGAAGCTCAGGTCGGTTCTGCGCTCCCCGGACATCAGCGAGACCGGGATGTTGAGCAGGCCGAAGGACAGCGAGCCGGACCAGATGGGACGCGCCATGACGGCCTCCATTGCGGTGCCCGGCGGGGTGCCGGGCGGGATGGCGGAGGCTTGCACCGGTCCCGTGCAACCGGCGTCAAGCGCCAGCGGGTTTCACGCCGTCTCGTCATGCCCCGGATCAACGTGGCGGCATGAGCCAGAACCCCACCAGCACGCCGCGGACGCCAGCGGCCCCCGGGCACGACACGTCCAAGGGCCATCGCGAGGACAACCAGGACGAGGCCCTGGAAGAGACGTTCCCGGCCAGCGATCCGGTCTCGCCCTTCGTGCCTGCCGGGGACCCGCCGCCGCCCGAGCCGGAGCCGCCGCAGCGGACCGACTGATCGGTGACGGATCGCCGGGCCCGATCCGTCACGGGAGCGGCCTTCGGACGCGCAGCCTATAATCCTCCGCTGTAACCGGTTACACGGATAGAAGGATGCGCCTAGACGACCGCCTCGAGGCCCTGCTCGCGCAGATGACGCTCGAGGAGAAGATCGGCCAGCTCGGCATTTTCGCCGACATGCTGCGGCCCTTCGCCGCCGACGTGAATCCCGACATGAACGAGCGCGATGCGGACGAGTTGCGCGCCCAGATCCGAGCCGGGCGCGTCGGGGCCGTGTTCAACGGCGTCGGAGCGCGTCAGGGATACGAATCGCAACGTATCGCGGTGGAGGAAAGCCGGCTCGGGATCCCGCTGCTGATGGGCGCCGACGTGATCCATGGCATGCGCACGGTGTTTCCGATTCCACTGGGCGAGGCCGCCAGCTTCGAGCCGGCGCTGGCGCAGCGCACCGCCCGCGCGGCGGCGATCGAAGCGACCGCATGCGGCCTGCACTGGACATTCGCACCCACCCTCGACATCGCGCGTGATCAACGCTGGGGCCGCGTGGCCGAGGCGGCGGGCGAGGACGTGGTGCTGGCGAACGCATTCGCCGCCGCGCGCGTGCGCGGTTTCCAGGGCGACGATCTCACCGCGCACGACTCCCTGCTCGCCACGCCAAAGCATTTCGTCGGCTACGGCGCGGTGATGGGGGGGCTCGACTACAACAGTGTCGAGATCTCCGAAGGCACGCTGCGCGACGTGCACCTGCCCCCGTTCAAGGCCGCGCTCGATGCCGGCGCGATGACGGTGATGAGCGCCTTCAACGACATCAACGGGGTGCCGGCGTCGGCGCACGATGGCCTGCTGACCGACCTGCTGCGCGGCGAATGGGGCTTCAAGGGCTTCGTGGTCTCCGACTACACCGCCGACTTCGAGCTCGTCGCGCATGGCTTCGCCGCCGACGATCGCGAGGCGACCAGGCTCTCGTTCACGGCGGGCGTCGACATGAGCATGCAGAGCGGTCTCTATGCCACGCACCTGCCGGAGCTGGTGGCCAGCGGCGAGGTGTCGATGGCCGCGATCGACCGCGGCGTGCGGCGCGTGCTTGCCGTCAAGCAGGCGATCGGCCTGTTCGACGATCCCTACCGCTCGCTGGATCCGCAGGCCGAGGCTGCGCTCGATCCGCAGGCGCTGCATTTCGACCTCGCGCGCGACGCCGCGCGCCGGTCGATCGTGCTGCTGAAGAACGAGGGCGAGCTGCTGCCGCTGAAGAAGTCCGGCCAGCGGATCGCGTTGATCGGCCCGTATGCCCGGGACCGCGACAACCTCGAGGGCTGCTGGACGCTGTTCGGCGACAAGACGCTGTACGTCAACCTCGAAGACGGGCTGCGCGCGGCGCTCGACGACGGCGATGCACTGACGGTCGTCGATGGCAGCGCCATGGAAGAGGCCATTGATGGCGGCATCGAAGCGGCGGTGGAAGCCGCGCGCGAGGCCGATGTCGTGCTGCTGGCGATCGGCGAGCCGCAGGGCTACAGCGGCGAGGCACAGTCGCGCACGCAGATCATCGTGCCGCCCGCGCAGCAGGCGCTGGCCGAGGCTGTCGCCGCGACCGGCACGCCGATGGTCGTGCTGCTGCGCCATGGCCGCGCGCTGGCATTGCAGGGCGCGGTGCGCGATGCGCAGGCGATTGTCGCGACCTGGTTCCTTGGCACCGCCACCGGTCCCGCGATTGCCGACGTGCTGCTGGGCGACTACAACCCGTCCGCACGTCTGCCGGTCAGTTTTCCGCGCGACTCCGGCCAGCAGCCGCTGTACTACAACCGGCAGCGCACCGGCCGCCCGGAGCTGCCGGAGATGAGCGAGTTCAAGAGCCGCTGGCGGGAGATGCCGCACAGCCCGCTGTATCCATTCGGTCATGGCCTGTCGTACACGCGCTTCGTCTATGGCGACGTCCAACTGTCGTCCGACACGCTCGACTGGGACGGCACGCTGACGGCGTCGGTGACGCTGCGCAACGACGGCGACCGCGCCGGCGAGGAGGTCGTGCAGCTCTACATCCACGACCGTGTCGCCAGCCGCGTGCGGCCGATCCGCGAGCTCAAGGATTTCCGCAAGGTCGCCCTCGAGCCCGGCGCGCACGCCACGGTCTCGTTCACGCTGCGGCGCGACCAGCTCGCCTTCACCACCCGCAGCGGCGCGTTCTCCGCCGAGCCGGGCCTGTTCGAAGTCTGGATCGCCCCGAGCTCGGAGACGGGTATGGCGGCGCAGTTCACCCTGATCCGTTGATTTGCTGCCACGGGCGCGCCCGCCGGCGCGCCTGTGGAGGTGGTCGAGCGGTGGGGCGGCGCCGGCGGCCGTCAGCGCTCCGAGTGGCCGGGATCTTCCCGGTCGCGTCGCGAGAACAGGTCGGGGCGGATGAGTTCGATGAACGCCCGCGCCTGCGGTGAAAGCACCTTGCCCTTGCGCACGACCACGCCATAGCTGCGTGGCGGGAACCATTCCGCGACCGGGCGCGTCGCCAGCCGCTCGGCGTCATCTGCGGCCAGGCAGATCGAACTGACGACCGAGATGCCCATGCCCATCGCCACGTACTGCTTGATCACTTCCCAGCCGCCGACCTCCAGCGCCACCGTGTAGGGCAGCCGAGCCTGCTGGAATACCTGGTCGACGAGACGGTAGGTGACCTGGCGTTTCGGCGGCAGGATCAGGCCGTAGCGGGCGATCTCCTCGAGTGTCAGCCGCTTCGACCGCGCCAGGGCATGGTCGAGGGGCGTCAGCAGGATCGGGTCGAACCGGTAGACAGGCGCGTAGCTGAGGTCACCCGGCACATCGACCATCGAACCGACAACGAGGTCGACGGCGTCGCTGCGCAGCAGGTCGGTGCCATCGGCGGTGATCGCATCCTGCAGCGACAGACGCACGTCGGGGTGCTGGCGGCGGAACAGGTCGACGATACGCGGCAGCAGGTAGAGGATCGTCGAACTGTTGGCCGCCACCTTCAGCTCGCCCGCATCGAGCCCGCCGATCTCGCGCCTGAAGGCCGCCGGCAGGGCATCGAGCCCCTCCACCAGCGGCATGGCCAGCGCATACAGCGCTTCCCCCTCGCGGGTCGGGACCAGGCGCCGGCCGCTGCGCTCGAGCAGCTTGACGCCGAGTTCGCGCTCGAGCGCCTGCAACTGCAACGAGATTGCCGGCTGGCTGACATAGAGGGCTTCCGCGGCACGCGAAACTGAACCGAGCCGCGTGGTCTGACAGAACGCGCGCAGCGGTTTCAGCCGATCGCTCTTGTACGGAAATCTCTGCGGCGGCAGTGACTTGGACGGCATCGCGGCATTCCTATAAGTCCAGCTAATGCTAAGCATTGACATAACTGGATTGTCAAATAGCCGCGCCGGGCGGACCGTCGGCAACACCCGCTCCGCCGAGCGCGACAAGGATCCGCAGCCTGTGAATGCCGTCATCAAAACCGCCCCGTCTGCCGATGCACCCCGCTTCACCTTGCCCGCCGACACCGCGACCGATCTGCTCGATGCCCCGGCGCTGGCGTTCCTGGCCGAACTGCACCAGCGTTTCGAACCGCGCCGACGGGCCTTGCTCACGGCCCGGGGCGAGCGCCAGGCCGCATACGATGCCGGCGCGCTCCCGGACTTCCGCGTCGCCAGCCGGGCTATCCGCGAAACCGAATGGCGGGTGGCGCCGCTGCCGGCGGCCCTGCGCGACCGCCGGGTCGAGATCACCGGGCCGGTCGACCCGAAGATGGTCATCAACGCGCTGAACTCCGGCGCCAACTGCTACATGGCCGACTTCGAGGACTCGACCGCCCCCACCTGGCACAACCTGCTGACCGGACAGCGCGCACTGCGCGATGCCGTTGCCGGCACCCTGGAATTCAACGCGCCGGGCGGCAAGCGCTACACGCTCAGGCCCGAGGACCAGCGCGCCGTGCTGCTGGTGCGGCCCCGCGGCTGGCACCTCGACGAGAAGCACGTGTGCATCGGCGACGGCCCGGGCGCCGGGTCACAGGCGCCGATGTCGGCTGCGCTGTTCGACGCGGGCCTGTTCGCGTTCCACAACGCCCATGCGCTGGCGGCGAAGGATCGCGGCCCGTACTTCTACATCCCCAAGCTGGAATCGGCGGACGAGGCCCGGCTGTGGGACGACGTACTGGCCTATATCGAGCGCAGGCTCGGCCTGCCGGGCGGCCAGATCCGCGTCACCGTGCTGATCGAAACGCTGCCTGCGGTGTTCGAGATGGACGAGATCCTGCACGCGCTCAAGGACCGCGTCGCGGGCCTCAACTGCGGCCGCTGGGACTACATCTTCTCCTACATCAAGACCTTCCGGCGGCACCGCGACCGCGTACTGCCCGAGCGCGCCCAGGTCACGATGGCGCAGCCGTTCCTCAAGGCGTACTCCGAGCTGCTGATCCAGACCTGTCATCGCCGCGGCGCGCACGCGATGGGCGGCATGGCCGCGCAGATCCCGATCGCCGACGATGCGACCGCCAACGAGATCGCGATGTCGCGCGTGCGCGCCGACAAGCTGCGCGAGGTCACCGCGGGCCATGACGGCACCTGGGTCGCGCACCCGGCGCTGATCCCACTGGCCAGGCAGGTCTTCGACGAGCGCATGCGCGGCCCGCACCAGCACGCGATGACGCGTGATGACGTGCTGGTCGACCGGGACGATCTGATCGCGCCGCCGATCGGCACGATCAGCCGGGCAGGGTTCGACGGCAATGTCGAGGTCTGTGTGCGCTACATCGCCGCCTGGCTCGACGGCAATGGCTGCGTACCGATCCACCACATGATGGAGGACGCGGCGACCGCCGAGATCGCACGCGCGCAGTTGTGGCAATGGATCCACTACGCCGACGACGGCCACGCGCCGCTGCATCTCGACGACGGCACCGCGATCGATGCCGCGCTGCTGGACCGCGTGCTGCTGGGCCTGCCCTCGAAGCTGGCGGGCCTGGACATCCCGGGAGCGGCCCGCGTGCCGGAGGCCATCGCGATGCTGGAGGCACTGACGCTGCGCGAGACCCTCGAAGACTTCCTCACCGTGCCGGCCTACGCGCGCCTGCCCTGAGGGCGCGCGCCATCCCGATCGCCTCGGTCCATTCCCGTTTTGCGAAGGAGATCCGCCATGAACACCCGTGAGCAACAGATCGATGCCCTGCAGCAGGATTGGAGCCGCAACCCGCGCTGGCGCGGTATCCAGCGACCGTACTCCGCTGCCGATGTCGTGCGCCTGCGCGGCAGCGTGCAGCCCGAGCACACGCTTGCCAGGCGCGGCGCGGAGAAGCTGTGGGCGCTGGTCAACGGGGATGCGAAGAAGGGCTACGTCAACGCCTTCGGCGCGATCAGCGCCGGCCAGGCGATGCAGCAGGCCAAGGCGGGGCTGGAAGCGGTGTATCTGTCCGGCTGGCAGGTGGCCGCCGACGGCAACAGCTCCGAGACGATGTATCCGGACCAGTCGCTGTATGCCTACGACTCGGTGCCGACGATGGTCCGCCGGATCAACAACACCTTCCAGCGCGCCGACGAGATCCAGTGGAAGGCCATCGCCGACGGCAAGCTCGACGAGGACGACGCGATCGATTTCTTCCTGCCCATCGTCGCCGACGGCGAAGCCGGCTTCGGCGGCGTGCTCAACGCCTACGAACTGATGAAGAACATGCTGGTCGCCGGCGCGGCCGGTGTGCATTTCGAGGACCAGCTGGCGGCGGTCAAGAAGTGCGGCCACATGGGCGGCAAGGTGCTGGTGCCCACGCAGGAGGCGGTGCAGAAGCTCATCGCCGCGCGGCTCGCGGCCGACGTGCTCGGCGTGCCGGCGATCGTGCTCGCGCGCACCGATGCCGAAGCCGCGACCCTGCTGACCTCGGATTTCGACGCCAATGACGCACCCTTCGTCACCGGCGAGCGCACGGCCGAAGGCTTCTACAAGGTGCGCAATGGCCTGGAGCAGGCGATCAGCCGCGGCGTGGCGTATGCGCCGTACGCGGATCTCGTGTGGTGCGAGACCGGCACGCCCGACATCGGCTTCGCGCGCGAGTTCGCGCAGGCCGTGCATGCACAGCACCCCGGCAAGCTGCTCAGCTACAACTGCTCGCCGAGCTTCAACTGGAAGAAGAACCTCGACGACGCGCAGATCGCGCGCTTCCAGGACGACCTGTCGGCGCTGGGCTACAAGTTCCAGTTCATCACTCTGGCCGGCATCCACATCAACTGGTTCAACAGCTTCCAGTTCGCCCATGACTACGCCCGCGGCCAAGGCATGAAGCATTACGTCGAACAGGTCCAGGAACGCGAATTCGCCGCCCGCGACAAGGGCTACACCTTCGTCTCGCACCAGCAGGAGGTCGGCGCCGGCTACTTCGACGACGTGACCACGGTCATCCAGGGCGGCGCGTCGAGCGTGACCGCGCTGACGGGCTCGACGGAAGAGAACCAGTTCCACGAGACAAAGGCGGCCTGAGTCCCGGGTCGCGACGAAGCAAAGAGGCCGGGGCAATGCCCGGCCTCTCTGTTGCGCAGCGGCCAAGCTGGCCGGTCGTTACTTGCGGACTTCCTGCGTGTGCGACTTCAGTGCTTCGGCCAGCCCCGGCACGCCGTCGGCTCCCGTCGGCACGGTGATGCTCGAACCGGTGAATTCCTCACCGATCGGCTGCGAGCGCCCGCCCAGGCAGGTCTCGAGGAAGCCTTCGGCCACCGCGTTGAAAGCCTTGTTGTTCTCGGGCCGTGCGAAGCCGTGGCCTTCGTCGGGGAACAGCACATAGGTGACCGGGATGTTCTTCGCGGTCATCGCCTCGACGATCTGGTCGCTTTCGGCCTGCTTCACGCGCGGATCGTTCGCACCCTGGCCGATCAGCAGCGGCTTGGTGATCGCATCGGCGCGGCTCAGCGGCGAGCGCTCGGTCAACCAGGCCTTGCCTTCGTCGGTGCGCGGGTCGCCCATGCGCCGGGTCAGTTGCTCGAAGAAGCTCGCCCAGTACGGCGGCACCGTCGACAGCAACGTATTGAGGTTGGCCGGGCCGACGATGTCGACGCCGCAGGCGAACGTCTCCGGCGTGAACGTCAGGCCGACCAGCGTGGCGTAGCCGCCGTAGCTGCCACCCATGATCGCGACCTTGTCGGGCGTGGTGACCCCACTGTCGACCGCCCACTGCACGGCGTCGATCAGATCGTCGTGCATCTTCGCCGCCCACTCGCCGTTGCCGGCGTTGGTGAATTCCTTGCCGAAGCCGGTCGAGCCGCGGAAGTTCACGCTCAGCACCGCATACCCCCGGTTCGCCAGCCACTGGTCCATCGAGCTGTAGCCGTAACCGTCGCGCGCCCACGGGCCGCCGTGCACCAGCAAGACCATCGGCACCGGTGCATCGGCCTTGCCGTCGTTGTCGGCGTCGGCGTGCTTGGGCAGGGTGAGATAGCTGACGAGGGTGAGGCCATCGCGCGACTTGAGCTCCAGCGGCCACATCGGCACCAGCGGCTTGCCGTCCAGCGCCGGCCGGCCGGAGAACAACTTGGTCAAGGTGCCTTCGGCACCGTTCTCGCCGCGGTCGTAACGGTAGTAGACCACCGGTGATTCGGCGGCCGAGTACGCGACCAGCCAATGCTTGTCGTCCAGAGTCCGGCTGTTGATCGAGACCTCGCCCGGGCCGATCGCCTCGAGCCTGGCGAGATCGGCCTTGATGCTGTCGTCGAGCGGGGTCCATTCCTCGCGCAGGTAGTCGACCGACACCGCCTGCAGCACACCGGTGCGCGGATCGGTCAGGCCGCCGCCGACATCGGCGCGCGGATCCTGATGCACGAGCGTCTTCTCGCCGCTGGTCGTGTCGATGGCATACAGCGCCGCGGTGTTGCGATCGCGTGAGTCGGACATGTAGAGCGTCCGGCCGTCTTCGGTCAGCCCGGTGGGCGTGGTGGTCAGCACGTCCTCGAACGGAATGTCGTCCTGGACCTCCCAGGCATCGCCGTTGCGACGCAGGACGTCCATGCCGCCATCGGGCCGACTGCGCGACGCGAAGCGCAGCGCGTAATCGGCATCGGCGATGTAGCCGGCGATCTGGTCGGTGTTCTGCTCGACCAGGCTGCGCTCGCCGCTGGCGAGATCGACCCTGTAGAGATCGTGCCACTGCGGGTCGCGGTCGTTCATGCCCACCAGCAAGGTGTCGGGCTGGCGATGGCTGACGCCGACGACCTGTGCGGTGGTCTTGGGGAACGGTGTGAGATCGCGCGACTGCGCGCTCTCCACGTCCACCGCGAACAGATGGAAATCCTCGTCACCGCCGGTGTCGCGCAGGTACAGCAGCGTGCCCGGCTTGTAGGTCCAGAAATAGCTGCGGATACCGCGCGCGGTGTCCTGGGTGACCGCCTTCGCCGCGGTCGGATTGTCGGCCGGCGCGACCCAGACATTCATCGTGCCGTCGACCGGCGCGATCCAGCTCAGGTACTGCCCGTCCGGGCTCAGCTGCACGGCGGCGCGCTCGGGATTGCCGAACAGCGCTTCGCGGGGGATCAGTTCGACATCGGCCAGCGTCTTCGGCGCGGCAGCGGCGGGTGCCTGCGCGGCAGGATCGGCAGGTTCATTGCGACCGCCACAGGCGGTCAGCGCGACGGCGATGCCGGTCGCGAGCATGAGTTGACGCATTGGTTGTCCCCTGAGTGAGTGGCGCCGGCTGACGCTAGCGCGATGGCGCCGATGTTTGCAACGCGTCAAGCACAAGGGGGGTGACCCCGGCAGTGAACCCACTGCGGCGACGAGACCGCCGCCTCCCGGAAGCGGTAACAGCGCAAAAGGCCACGCCGGTCGTGAGCGGGAGTGGGCGCATGGTTTCCCCGGGGAATTTGCGTGGCACGCTGGCATGCCGGCAATCCGATGGCGTTGGAAGAAGTCGTCAGGTGCGGAGCGTGGCTGGCAACGGGATTAGGCAGCGCCCATCTCGGCGCTGCCGCTGATCCCGCGATATCCGAGCGCTTCGGTGAGGTGCGCCTGGCTGATGTCCTTGCAGCCGTCGAGGTCGGCGATCGTGCGGGCGACGCGCAGGATGCGGTGCATTGCGCGCGCCGAGAGGTGCAGGGCTTCGATCGCTCGCTCGAGCAACGCCTGGTCGGCGGCGGCGAGGCGACAGTCACGGGCGGTGCCGCTCTGGTCGAGCCGGGCGTTGAGCACACCTGCACGCGCGTGCTGGCGCTCGCGCGCCTCGCTCACGCGCGCAGCGACGAGCGCGCTGGGCTCGCCGCCGGGGGCGTCGGGTCGCAGCGCAGCGGGGGGCAACCGGGGCACTTCCACGTGCAGGTCGATGCGGTCCAGCAGTGGACCGGAGATCCGCGCGCGGTAGCGCGCGATGGCATCGGCCGAGCAGCGGCAGCGCCCGGAGATGTCGCCGGCCCAGCCGCATGGGCAGGGATTCATCGCCGCCACCAGCTGGAAGCGGGCCGGAAATTCGCTCTGGCGCGCGGCCCGGGAGATCGTCACGACGCCCGACTCCATCGGTTCACGCAGCACTTCCAGCGCCTGGCGGCTCCATTCGGGCAACTCGTCGAGAAACAGCACGCCGTTGTGCGCCAGGGACACCTCGCCGGGCCGCGGCTCACCACCGCCACCGACCAGCGCGATCGCGCTGGCGGTGTGATGCGGGCTGCGGAATGGCCGCGCGCGCCACACGGTGGGATCGAGACCGCGTCCGCTGATCGACTGCACCGCCGCGGTTTCCAACGCCTCTGCCTCGCTCGACGGCGGCAGCAGGCCGGGCAGGCGCGAAGCCAGCAGAGTCTTGCCGCAGCCGGGCGGCCCCACGAACAGCAGGTGGTGACCGCCGGCCGCCGCGATCTCGAGCGCCCGGCGCGCCTGCGTCTGTCCACGAACATCGCGCAGATCGATCGACGGCAATGCACGTTGCGGTGGCGGCGTGGCCCGGGGCAGGGTCTTGCGCCCGCCGAGCATCGCGCAGACCTCCAGCAACGTGCGCGCGGTATGCACCGGCACGTCCGAGGCCAGCGCCGCCTCCGCGCCATTGGCCACCGGCACCAGCAGTGAGCGCCCGGTGCCGGCGACCGCGAGCGCAGCGGGCAGTGCGCCGTCGATGCCACGCAGCTCGCCGGTCAGTCCCAGCTCACCGAGGAATTCCCAGTCGCGCAGTGCCTCGGCC
This sequence comes from Luteimonas chenhongjianii, assembly GCF_002327105.1. Classification (GTDB taxonomy): domain Bacteria; phylum Pseudomonadota; class Gammaproteobacteria; order Xanthomonadales; family Xanthomonadaceae; genus Luteimonas; species Luteimonas chenhongjianii. The sequence goes on from NZ_CP023406.1 coordinate 644,924, forward strand.
GGAATCTGCCCGCTGGCGGCCAGGATTCCCAGTGCGATCGGCAGGTCGAAGCGCCCGCCGCCCTTGGGCAGGTCGGCAGGCGCAAGGTTGACGGTGATCCGGCGTGCGGGAAATTCGTACTGCGCGCACTGGATGGCGGCACGTACCCGGTCCTTGGCTTCCCGCACCGCGGCTTCCGGCAATCCGACGATCGACATCGAGGGCAGACCGCCGCCGAGATGGACTTCGACCTTGACCTCGGGGGCGCGGATGCCTGCGCGCGCACGTCCGTGCACGAGCGCAAGTCCCATGGAGTCTCCTCAGTGCGCGTTGCTGCCGGTACTGGCGGTATCGCCGCCGGTGGGGTGCGATGCCTGCGCTTCGATCTGGCGCACCTGAGCTTCAAGTGCCTCGAGCTTCTCGCGCGTACGCAGCAACACCGCGCGCTGCACTTCGAACTCCTCGCGGGTCACGAGATCGAGCTTGGCAAGTCCCGACTGCAGCACCGCCTTGAAGTTTTCCTGGATGTCGTCGCGGGTTTCGCGCAGGCCGGGCGGCACCAGGCCACTGAGGCGGCGGGCCAGTTCGTCGATGGTGTTGAGGTGGATCATCACAGGTTCCTCGATTGCAGGCTCAGACTCGCGCGGGGTGGGATCGCATGCCGTCGGCTGCGGCCGTGGGCCGCAGTAGGGAATCCCTGCGCCTCGCGGGGCGGCACTACAGCATGCGGGTCGGGACGCGACAAGCGGCCCGGTGCATGGATCGTGTGGGGCCGCCCGTGAGCGTGGCGTATCCTTTCCCCGAATCCATTTCCGGGGAGGGCCATGCGATGAAAATGGTCATGGCGATCATCAAGCCGTTCAAGCTCGACGACGTGCGCGAAGCACTCGCCGATGTCGGCGTCAACGGCATCACCGTTACCGAGGTCAAGGGCTTCGGCCGCCAGAAGGGCCATACCGAGCTCTACCGGGGCGCCGAATACGTCGTCGACTTCCTGCCCAAGGTGAAGCTCGAGATCGTGGTCACCGACGACATCGTCGACAACGTGGTCGAGGCGATCCTCAAGTCGGCCGGCATGGGCAAGATCGGCGATGGCAAGATCTTCGTCTACGAGCTCGAGCGCGCGGTGCGGATCCGTACCGGCGAACTGGATGCCGACGCGATCTGAGCTACGGCTCACGGCTGAACGCCCGCGCAGGCACGCGACGCAGTGGCCGTCGCGGCCAGCCCAGCGGCGGGTCGATCAGCGCCTGGCGACACGTCAGGGTGTGGCTGTCAGCTGAGGAGGGGATGGCCACGGGCCTGGACGCTTCGGGCTGCCCTTGCAGATGCGCAGTCACGACAACGACTCAGCGCATGCGCCTATGGCGCGGACCGGTTCTGCGCGAAGGCGCCGACCGTCAGGGGCGTGCATTACGGTCCCGCCAATATCCGCCCGCAGGCTGAGCTACGCCGTATCCGGGGGGTTATTTCACCTACGGGAGCGAGGCGCGAGTCTCCGCATCAGCGGACGCCTTCTGGTCGTCCGCGATGGGCGCGCATAGTGCACGCCCGGTAACAGGGTTGCCTCTGCGGAGCGTTCAGCCTTCGCCCAGCGCCTTCGCCACGAACGGCGGCAGCGACTGCGCGCCCTTGTGGATGTCGGCGGTGTAGTAGAGCGTTTCGAACGGCTTGGCGCGTGCGTCGGCCTCGCGGAAGTCGAAACCCTGGCCCTTGCGCGCCAGCGTGCAACTCCACCAGCCGGTCGGGTAGCACGGCTGCGGGAACGGCAGGGTCTGGAACGTCGTGAAGCCGGCCTTGCCCATCTCGGCGCGCATGGCCTGGATCAGCTCCAGCAGCACCAGCGGCGATTCCGACTGCTGGACGAGGATGCCGTCGTCCTTCAGCGCGCGGTGGCAGCTTTCGAAGAACGCCTTGTTGAACAGGCCTTCGGCCGGGCCGACCGGATCGGTCGAATCGACGATCACGATGTCGACGCTGCCGGGCGCGCAGTTCGCCATGTAGGCGATGCCGTCATCGAAGAGGATCTCGGCGCGCGGGTCGCTATTGGATTCGCACAGCTCGGGAAAGTGCTTCTCCGCCATGCGCGTGACCTGCTCGTCGATGTCGCACTGCACGGCCTTCTCGACGCCCGGGTGGCGCAGCACTTCGCGCAGCGTGCCGCAATCGCCGCCGCCGATGATGACGACGGTCTTCGGCGCGGCGTGGGTGAACAGCGCCGGGTGGGACATCATCTCGTGGTAGAGGAAGTTGTCGCGCGTGGTGACCATCATCGCGCCGTCGATCAGCATCACGTTGCCCCAGTCGGTCGATTCATAGATCTCGATCTTCTGGAACGGCGACTGCACCTCGTCGAGCTTGGCGTTGACGCGGAACCCGATCGCCGAGCCGGAGTTGTCGAAATTCTCGTAGAGCCAGGTCGGGGCGGTCATGCGCGCAGGTCCATGGGTGTGGGGGCGCGCATTGTAGCCGAGGGTCCGTGACCGCTCGGGGTCGCCGGGCCCGCTTCGCGGCGGAAATCCGCGCCCGCATGCGCGGCGCCCCCCCACAAAGACCGTGGATGGGGCCCAGCCAAGCCTCGCGCGGCGGGTGCGCACGGTCGCCCATGCGCCCCAGCGTTCGCGCCCGCTGCCGGTGCCGGTGCCGCTGGACGCGAGTCACCGTCGCTTGGGGCGCCAGCCCCTAGACTATGCGGCCCACGTACACCCGGAATGCCGCCGATGACCGCCTGGTCCACCGACCTCGCCCGCAAGACCTATTCGATCCCGCACTGGAGCGAAGGGTATTTCGACGTCGACGACGCGGGTCGCATCGTCGTGTCGCCGCGCGGCGCCCACGGCCCGACCATTGCGCTGTCGGAGGCTGTCGATGCGGCGCGCGCCAATGGCGCGCAGCTGCCGATGCTGGTGCGCTTCCCCGATATCCTCGGTGACCGTCTCGCGCGCTTGCAGGAGGCGTTCGCGCAGGCCCAGGCGCAGTGGGAATACCCGGGCGGCTACACGGCGGTCTACCCGATCAAGGTCAACCAGCACCGCGGCGTCGCCGGCACCCTGGCCAGCCACCACGGTGACGGCTTCGGCCTGGAAGCGGGCAGCAAGCCGGAACTGATGGCGGTGCTGGCGCTGTCTCGGCCGGGTGGGCTGGTGGTCTGCAACGGCTACAAGGACCGCGAATACATCCGTCTGGCGCTGATCGGCCGCAAACTCGGGCTGCAGACGTTCATCGTCGTCGAAAAGCCCTCCGAACTGGCGCTGGTGATGGAAGAGGCCGCCGCGCTCGGGGTCAAGCCGGGCCTGGGCGTGCGCATGCGGCTGGCCTCGCTGGGGGCCGGCAAGTGGCAGAACAGCGGCGGCGACAAGGCCAAGTTCGGCCTCAACCCGCGCCAGCTGCTGGACCTGTGGAAGAAGCTGCGCGATGCCGGCATGGCCGACTGCCTGCAGCTGCTGCATTTCCACATGGGCTCGCAGATCTCCAATGTCCGCGACATCGCCAACGGCATGCGCGAGGCGACGCGCTACTTCGTAGAGCTGAGCAGGCTTGGCGCGGTGATCAGCCACGTCGACGTCGGTGGTGGTCTGGGTGTGGATTACGAGGGCACCCGCTCGCGCAGCTACAACTCGGTCAACTACAGCGTGCGCCAGTACGCCGGCTCGATCGTGCAGCCGCTGGCCCAGGCCTGCGCCGAGCACGGGCTTACCCCGCCGCGCATCGTCACCGAATGCGGCCGCGCGATGACCGCCCACCACGCGGTGCTGGTCGCCAATGTCTCGGAAGTCGAGCGCGCCCCCGAAGGCCGCGTGCCTGACGTCCACGATGACGAGCCGGCAGTGGTCGCCAACCTGCGCGAGTTGCATGGCGAACTGAGTTCGCGCCCGGCGGTGGAGCTGTTCCACGAAGCGCAGCACCAGCATGCCGAGGGCCTGGCACTGTACGCGCTCGGCCAGCTCGATCTCACCCATCGCGCGCGCATCGACGATCTCTTCTATGCGATCGCCCATGCGGTGCGCGCGCGCCTGACCTTCGACGAGAAGAGCCACCGTCCGCTGCTCGACGAACTCAACGAGCGCCTGGTCGACAAGTACTTCGTCAACTTCAGCGTGTTCGAATCGATGCCCGATGTCTGGGCGATCGAACAGGTGTTCCCGATCGTGCCGATCGAACGTCTGGACGAGATGCCCGAGCGTCGTGGCGTGATCGCGGATCTGACCTGCGATTCCGACGGCAAGATCGACATCTACGTCGAGAACGAGGACCTCGACAGCTCGCTGCCGCTGCATCCGCTGCGCAAGGGCGAGCAGTACCGGCTGGGGTTCTTCATGGTGGGCGCCTACCAGGAGATCCTCGGCGACATCCACAACCTCTTCGGCGACACCGATGCGATCGAAGTGAAGATCGATGGCAACGGCTTCGCGGTCGCGCAGCAGCGCCGCGGTGACACCACCGACGTGATGCTGGACTACGTGGGCTATGCACTGCCGGACCTGCGCGCGCGCTATGTCGAGCTGGTCGACGATGCATCGCTGCCGGGCGACGAATCGCAGCGGCTCAAGGATGCGCTCGAGGCCGGGCTCACCGGCTACACCTATCTGGACGACACACCGCTGGAGTGATGCGGGCCGCGCTCAGCGCGGCGCGACGCCGAACAGCTGTCGCGCCTCCTGCAGCGTCACTTGGCCGTCCCTGTCGAAGTCGGCCTGCAGCAGCAGGCCGAGCTGCCCCTGCTGGAAGTTGGCCAGGGTGATGCGGCCATCGCCGTCGAGATCGTAGAAGGCGAGAACGCCGCTAATCACCTTCGCCTGGAGGTCGGGCGGAAGCGACGAGGCGCCCGCATCGAGCTGCTGCTTGCGGACTTCGGCAACACTCCAGAGACCGTCGCCATCGAGATCGTGCCTGCGGAATTCGCGGGCGGTCGCCACGTCGCTTTCGGCCACGGTGATCACGCCGTCACGATTGGCATCGGCCTCGCGGAACACGCTCTCGACCTGCGCAGCGCCGCGTGGATTGCTCCAGCACGGCAGTGTCATCAACAGCAGCGGCATCAGCGTGGCGGCGGAGAATCCCTTCATTGCGTGGCGTCCTGCCTGGGGTTGCCGACACGTTAGCAAGGCGCGCAGCGCTCGGACTCGCGGCGGGGCATCGGATTTCCCCGCGTGCGCCGGCTGCGAATCGTCGCGGCCGCCATTCGCGACATGCAGTGGGCCGCAGGCGACGGCATTGCGGGCCGGCGCGCGGTCTATGCTGCGCCGATCGCGCGCCATGCCGCGCCCACGCCGACAGAGGTTTCCAATGCGTCGCTTCAATGCCCACCGCGCCGTCCTCGGCCTCGCGCTCGCCGCCGCGCTCACGGCCTGCGCCGATCCCGCGCCGCCGCCAACCACGGTCGACGCACCGCCGCCGCCGATGGCGACGGTCGATACCGCGCCCACCATCGAAAGCGCCGACGTCCATCGTTTCCGCATCGGCACGCTCGACGCCGCGGTCCTGCGCGACGGCGACATCGCGTTTGCAAATGACGGAAAGACGCTGGGCATCGGCGCGCCCAGGGCGGAGATGGACGCGGTCCTGACGAAGGCGGGCGAGGGGACCGACACCGTGCGCCTCGGCGTGCAGGCGCTGCTGGTGCGCAGCGGCGATCGCGTGCTGCTCTTCGACACTGGCGCCGGTGAGGCGAAGTTCGCCGATGCAGGGCGCCTGCCCACGTCACTGCGCGCGGCCGGCATCGAGCCCGACCAGGTCAGCGACATCTTCATCAGCCACGCCCATGGCGATCATGTCGGTGGCCTGGTGGATGCGGCGGGCCGGCCGATGTTCGCCAATGCGACCGTGCACCTGTCGGCGCCGGAATGGCAGGCGCTGCAGGGCGATGCCTCGAACGCCGCGCTCGTCGCCGCGATCGCGCCCCGTGTCGATGCGTTCGCGCCGGGCGCGGGGATCCTGCCGGGCGTCACCGCGGTCGAAGTCACGGGCCACACACCCGGCCACAGTGCCTTCGAGATCGCCGATGGCGACGCGCGCCTGCTCTACATCGGCGACGCGGCGCATCATTTCGCCGTCTCGGTGCAGCGTCCGCAATGGACGATCGCGTTCGATGGCGACGCGCCCACTGCCGAGGCCAGTCGCGAAGCCCTGCTCGCGCGGGTGGCGGACAGCGGCCTGACCATCGCCTCGCCGCATTTCCCGTTCCCGGGGCTGGGCCATATCGTGCGCCGTGACGACGGCTTCGTCTGGGCGCCGCTGCAGTAGCGGCGCGGCCAGCGGTTTCTGCGGCGCCCGTATCCGCCTTCGGGGCGGGCGCCACGCGTGCAGAGGAGTCGCTCGGGTTGCGCAGTGGCAGGCGCGGCCTCCGCGCTGCGGTTCGCGCGGCGAGGCATAGCCCGCGGCCCCGCGGGCGCTGTAGACGGAATCAGGCGTCGCGGTGGATCTGGAAGCCCGCGAACGACTGGCTGACCGGCATCACCTCGATGCGGTTGATGTTGAGATGCGCGGGCAGATTGGCCAGCCACCACAGGGTGTCGGCGATATCGTCAGCCGTGATCGGCTGCGCACCGGCGTAGAGCGTGTCCGACGCCGCCTGATCGCCTCCGGTGCGCACCAGGGTGAATTCTGTTTCGGCCAGCCCCGGCTCGATCGAGGTCACGCGCACGCCGGTGCCGTGCAGATCGCTGCGCAGGCCCAGCGAGAACTGGGTGACGAAGGCCTTGGTGCCGCCGTAGGTGTTGCCGCCGGGGTAGGGATAACTGCCCGCGACCGAGCTGACGTTGAGGATCGCGCCACGGCGCTCGATCAGCACCGGCAGCAGCGCATGAGTCAGCGTGACCAGCGCGGTGATGTTGGTGTCGATCATCTGCCGCCACTGCGCAAGGTCGGCGCGCTGCGCCGGCGCGGTGCCGAGCGCGAGGCCGGCATTGTTGACCAATGCGTCGATACCGCGGAAATCCGTCGGGATCGCATCGAGCGCGACGCGCATCGCGGCTTCGTCGCGGATGTCGAACGCGGCGGTGTGCAGACGCTCGCCGCCATGCGTCTCCACCAGCGCCTGCAGACGTTCGGCACGTCGCCCCGTCGCGACGACGCGCCAGCCGCCGGCCAGGAAGCGCGCCACCGTGGCGGCGCCGAAACCGGACGTCGCGCCGGTGACGAGGATGGTGCGGGTCATTGCGGAATCTCCGTGGGGCCATGCGCGCCGGCACGCACGGCGCGATCGATTCGGAACTCGTGCCGGCGCATGTCGCGCCGGCGGGCGCGGCTCACTGGGCGGCCTGATCCGCGCCGCAGCACTTCTTGTACTTCTTGCCGCTGCCGCAACTGCAGGGATCGTTGCGGCCGGGCACGTCCGCGCGCTTGGCCGGCGCCGGGCGCCGGTCGTGCAGGCGCTGCAGGTACATGTCGTAGAGCATGTCGGGGATGTCGTAGGACAGGTCGAAACGCTCGTCGAGGGTGAGCATCTCGACCTCGGTCATCTCCGCGTCCTCGAGCTGCGAGACATCGACGATCGCCAGGCGGGTGATCACGCCCAGGTCGTTGTCGATCGCATCGTGCTCCTGCATCCAGCTCGACCATTCGTCTTCGTGCTGCGCTGCGCCGCGCAGGAAGCCCGCCGCCCAGGCCGCGGCGAACGGGAAGTCGGCGGGGATGCCGTCGAGCGCGTCGTCATGGCCATTGGTGACCGGCGCGGCGTCGCCTTCCGGTTCCGGCGGCAGGCCCAGCAGCGGCATCAGCGCTTCGCGGTCCTGGGTTTCGGCCGGATCGTGGCGGATCCGCTGGCCCACTTCTGCCGCGAGTCGTGCGATCAGGGCTTCGGCCTCCCGGGTCTGGCGCTCGTCACGCCGCGCCACCGGGCCGGTGCCCCAGACCGCAGGCAGCACCGTGGCCAGGTCCACCTCGACCGGCCCGACTGCCAGCGCCGACAGGAAACCGTCGAGCATCTCCAGGTTGCCGAGCCCCGTCTGGGGGTCGCTGCAACGGTCCAGCAACTGGTCGAGGCGATCGAGTTCGGCGTCGGTCAGGGCGGTCGCGGAGGGAATGGTCATCTGGGAGTCCTCGCCGATGGCGATACGGGGGAACGCGGCGGCCGCGCCGGACCTGTCGATCGACAGCCCGGCGCCGTCGCGCACGCGACAGGGCCGCACAGTTTAGCGCCCGCGTCCGCGCCGGCGCCGGGAGTTACCAGACGCCGGGCAGCAACCGCCGCGTGGCGCGCGCATAGCGCGGATAGTCCACCGGGAATGCCGCCGACAATGCGGCTTCCTCGACATCGATGCGCCGCCGCAGCGCGAGCCACAGGGGGACGGCGACCACCAGCGGCGCCGCCCAGCTGCCGAGCGCACACACGAACCCGGCCAGGGTCGTGCACAGCCCGGTGTAGGCGGGGTGGCGCACGACGCGGTAGGGCCCGCTGCGGATCAGCCGGTGATCCGGCGCGATCGCCACGTCCACGGTGAAATGCTCGGCGAGCACGCGGATCGCCCACCAGCGCAGCAGCATGCCCAGCAGCATCAGCGTATTGCCGCCCCACAGCAGGAACGGTTGCCACGCAGCGGGCAGGCGTCCGGGCGACCACAGCGCCACGAACACCGCGGCCCCGACGCCGCCGCCGATCACCAGCACCAGGCGCGCCAGGGTCCCCCCATCACGGCTGCGGTCGGTCGCGCGTCGCCGCAGTCCGATCCAGAGTTCGCTCGCGCACCACAGTGCGCCAAGCGCCGCCAATACGAGCATGCCTGCCATGGATGACTCCAGAACAACGGGAGGACAGCCTTGCAGCCTCAGTGTGAGGTTGGAGTCCGCGGCGTGGCATCGCCCGGGGGCGCGGCCGTATCGGCGCCCGGATCGACCGGTTCCGACCGCGTCCGGCGGCGCCCGGTGGTGGACTTTCCGCGCGTGCGCGCCCGGCTTGCGCGGTGCTTCTGCAGCATGTCCTCGGCGAGCACCACATCCTCCGACAGGATGCCGGCAGCGCGCGCGATCGCGATCCGCGCCGCGGCGCGGTTCTCGTCGGGATTGGCCTGCAGCAGTTCGCGGATCGCCTCGCGCACCGAGGCCTGGGCGTTGTGCTTGAGCTTGAGTTCGCTGCCCTGCTGGAACAGCGCCAGCAGCACGTCGACGACGGGTTTGATCAATGCGGCTTCGATGGTCATGGCGCTCGTCTCCCTTGACCACCCAGTGTCCGCAGACCGATCGCGCGGACTGCGATCAGACTGCGACGGCCGGCACGGAATCGGGCGACAGCGGCCTAGATCGGGAGGCGGGGCGGCCTGCGGGGGCGAGGGCGGGCCTCGAGCCAATCTTGCCGGGGGGAGGCTTGAGCCCCTCTCCGCGGGAGAGGGTGGGTGAAGACCGAACGGGTGCGGGCGGAGCGCTGGTGCGGAATCCGGATCCCGCGAGGGCGTTCCTCACCCCATCATTTGCTTCGCAAATGGTCGCCTCTCTCGGCGGGGGAAGTCGGCGGTGTCCTCCGGCTTGCCTTGAGTTCCTCTCCCATCAGGAGAAGGGGCTGGGTGAGGCCAAGCCTGGCGACGGGTCCGGTGGAGCGCTTTTGCGGAATCCGGATGCCGCGAGGGCGTCCCTCACCCCACCATTTGCTTCGCAAATGGTCGCCTCTCTCCCGGGGGAGAGGGCTGGGGTGAGGCCGAACCTCGCGACGGGTCCGGTGGAGCGCTTTTGCGGAATCTGGACCCCTCCAGGGCGTCCCTCACCCCACCATTTGCTTCGCAAATGGTCCCCCCCTCTCCCTGGGGGAGAGGGGCCTCGGTGTCTTCCGCCTTCGGCGGAAGACGCGCTTTTACTGAGCCTTGATCGCCAGCGCCGGCAGACCGCCGTTGCCGAGCTTCTGCTTGGCTTCCGCCAGATCGGTCGCGGTGCCGTAGGGCCCCATGCGCACGCGATAGACGGTACGGCCAGCCGCCTGGCCCGATTCCACCCGCGCCGACAGCCCGAGCAGGGCGATCCGGGCCTTGAGGGCCTCGGCATCGCCCGACGCGCTGAACGAGCCGGCCTGAAGGATGTAGCGGGCATCGCCGTCGCCGGCAGGCGCCGGCGTGGCGGCCGCAGTGGCCGGTGTCGCCGGGGCCGGCGGTTGCGCACGCGCGGTCGCCGGGGCTTCCGGCAGTGGCTGCGGCTGCGGCGACGTGGTCGCGCCACCCGCCAGGTCGGCGGCGTCGGGATGCCGCGCCTGCAGGGCCTGCTGCTGCGCCTCGGCGCGGCGCTGGCGCTCGGTCTCGGCGCGCGCGCTGGCGGCCAGCTCGGCGTCCGTCATCGGGACTTCCTGCTCGGGCAGCATCGTGTAGAAATCGTAGTCGGGCGAGGCGGAGGTCTGTGCGGCCGCACGCGGGCGCTGGCCGGCGGGCGTGGGCAGTTCCGGTTCGTCCTCGCCGGTGCTGGCCGCCGGCTGCGCGTCCGGGTTCGGGCTCGGCCGGAAGAAGCCGTCCTGGGCATCGGGCTTGAGCAGGCGCGGCACCGCCAGCACCACGCCCAGTGCCAGCACCACGCCGATGATCATCCACGCCCAGCCGGGCAGGCTGCCGGAGTTGCCCGTGCTGCGCCTGGCCTGTGATTTTCCGCGTCTTGCCGCCATTACATCGCCTCCGGGGCCTGCACGCCGAGCAAGGTCAGGCCGTTGCGCAGTACCTGCTGTACCGCGGTGGCCAGTGCCAGCCGTGCGTCGCGTACGTCCGCTTCGTCGACCAGGAACTGGTGGTCGTTGTAGTACGTCTGGAAGGCCTGGGCCAGTTCCAGCAGATAGGTCGCGATCAGGTGGGGTTCAAGCTGCGCGCCCGCGGCAGCGACGATCTCGGGCCAGCGCGAGAGGTCGATCAGCACGTCGCGAAGCGCCGTGTCGGTCATGTCGGGCAGCTGTGCCAGGCCGTTCTGCAGGTCGAACGCCAGGCCCGCCTCGGCGAGCTTGCGCTGCAGGCCACAGATGCGCGCATGCGACAGCTGCACGTAGTAGACCGGGTTGTCGAGCGACTGGCTGCGGGCCAGGTCGATGTCGAACACCAGCTGCGAATCGGGCTTGCGTGCCACCAGGAACCAGCGCGTCGCGTCGCGCCCGGCTTCCTCGATCAGGTCCCGCAGGGTGAGGTAACTGCCGGCGCGCTTGGACAGCTTCACTTCCTCGCCGCCGCGCATCACCGTGACCATCTGGTGCAGCACGTATTCGGGGTAACCCTCCGGAATTCCGGCATCGAGCGCCTGCAGCCCGGCCCTCACCCGCGCCAGCGAGCCGTGGTGGTCGGCGCCCAGCTCGGTGATCGCGCGCACGTAGCCGCGCTGCCACTTGGACAGGTGGTAGGCCACGTCGGGCACGAAGTAGGTATAGGTGCCGTCGGACTTGCGCATCACGCGGTCCTTGTCGTCACCGTAGTCGGTGCTGCGCAGCCACAGCGCGCCGCCCTCCTCGTAGGTGTGGCCGTGGGCGACGAGCTCGCGCACGGTCTCCTCCACCTTGCCGTCGGCGTACAGCGACGATTCGAGGAAGTACACGTCGAAGGACACGCCGAATGCGGCGAGGTCGGTGTTCTGCTCGCGACGCAGCCAGGCCACGGCGAAGCGGCGGATCGCATCGAGATCGTCGACATCGCCGGCGCCGGTGATCGTCTGGCCGTCGATCTGCAGCGTGGCGCCATCGAGATACGCGCGCGCCACGTCGGCGATGTATTCGCCGTTGTAGGCATCGGCCGGCCAGTCGGTATCGCCCGGGCCGATGCCCTTGGCGCGCGCCTGGGTCGAACGGGCGAGGTTCTCGATCTGCACGCCGGCGTCGTTGTAGTAGAACTCGCGCTTGACCAGCCAGCCGTTGGCGTCGAGCACGCGCGCGATGCAATCGCCGATCACCGCGGCGCGGCCGTGGCCGACATGCAGCGGGCCGGTGGGGTTGGCCGAAACGTATTCCACGCCGGCGGTCCGCGAGCCGCCGCTGTCGTTGCGGCCGAAGCTGTCGCCCTGGGCGTGGACGGCGACCAGCTGGTCGCGCCAGGCCGCGGCGGCGAAGCGGAAATTCAGAAAGCCCGGGCCGGCGATGTCGATGCGTTCGATCGCATTGCTGGCCGGCATCGCACCGACCAGTGCCTGCGCGATCGCGCGCGGATTCGACTTCGCGGGTCTGGCCAGCAGCATCGCCGCGTTCGTCGAGGCATCGCCGTGGCTGCGGTCCTTCGGACGTTCGACGGTGAAGTCGGGCATGGCGAGGTCGGCGGGCAGCGTGCCGGCATCGCGCAGGGTGGCGATGGCCTGCTCGACGAGCGGCTCGATCAGGGCGCGGAGCTGGGATTTCACGTGGGTGCGCGTCGGGGACAAACGGCCTCGCATTGTACGCCAGCGGGCCGGCCCACCGGCACGGGCGGGGCGGGTATGCTGCGCGCCCCTTTTCCGTGGTTGCCGGCCCTGGACGCGCTGTTTCCGGAACTGCTGTGGCTGCTGTGCGTGGCCCTGATGGCCGGCGTGGTCGATGCCGCGGTGGGCGGCGGGGGGCTGGTGCAGCTGCCGGGGCTGTTCACGGCGCTGCCGCAGCAGTCGCCGGCGGCGCTGCTGGGCACCAACAAGTTCAGCGCGATGTTCGGCACCGCGACCGCCTGCTGGCGGTATGCGCGCACGGTGCGCTTTCCGTGGACACCGGTGCTGCTCGCGGCCGCCACCGCGTTCGTGTTCTCGTTCCTGGGCGCCACCGCGGTCACCCTGCTGCCGCGCGATCTGGTGCGGCCGCTGATCCTCGGCCTGCTGATCGCGATGCTCGCCTACACGCTCATCCGCAAGGATTTCGGTGCCCTGCACCGGCCGCGCACGCTGGGCCGCGCTGATCTGGCGATCGCGCTGGCAATGGGCGCGGCCATCGGCTTCTACGACGGCCTGTTCGGCCCCGGCACCGGCAGTTTCCTGATCTTCCTGTTCATCCGCTTTTTCGGTCTCGACTTCCTGCGCGCATCGGCGGCGTCGAAGGTCGTGAACCTGGCGACGAACCTCGCGGCGCTGTCGTTCTTCGTGCCCGCCGGCCACGTGCTGCTGGCGTTCGCGGTGCCGATGGCCGCGGCCAATGTCCTCGGGGCGGTCATCGGCACGCGGCTGGCCCTGCGCGGCGGCACGCCGGTGATCCGCAAGCTGTTCGTGGCGCTGGTGGCGGTGCTGATCGCGAAGATGGGATGGGACACCTTCGCCGGCGCCTGATGCGCGCAGGCACCGGGCGGCCGACGCCCGGCGCAGCGGGTCTCAGCGGCGAACGCCGCCGACCTGGATGAACTGCAGGAATTCGGCGCGGGTGCGCGCGTCCTCGCGGAAGCTGCCGAGCATCGTCGAGGTGATCATGCTGACCCCGCGCTTGTGCACGCCGCGGGTGGTCATGCACTCGTGCGCGCCTTCCACCACCACGCCCACGCCCAGCGGCGCCAGCGCGCGCTGGATGCAGCCGGCGATCTGCGCGGTCATCTTCTCCTGCACCTGGAAGCGCCTGGCATAGGCCTCGACCACGCGGGCGAGCTTGCTGATGCCCACGACCTTGCCGGCCGGCAGATAGCCCACGTGGACCTTGCCGATGATCGGCGCCATGTGGTGCTCGCAGTGGCTTTCGTATTCGATGTCGCGCAGCACGATCATCTCGTCGTAGCCGGCAACCTCTTCGAAGGTGCGCGCGAGGTAGGCGTCGGCGTCGAGCGCGTAACCGCTGAACCACTCGGTATAGGCCTTGGCCACGCGTCGCGGCGTGTCCAGCAGGCCTTCGCGGGCGGGATCTTCCCCCGCCCAGCGCAGCAGGGTGCGCACTGCCGATTCGGCTTCGTCTCGGCTCACGCCGTGGCGGGCGTCGTCATCGGGGGATCGGGTCATGGCGGTCGCGGCGGCAAAGGGCGCCATGTTACCGCGTGGCAAGCGACGGGCTCAGTCGAGGTCGTGGCGCGACTGTCGGGTGGTGCTGGGACAGGGCGGATCGTTGGAAGCGGTCGCGCGCGCCCAGGCGTCTTCGACCGCGCCACGCGCCTCCACCCAGCCCAGGCGCGAATGCCCGCGTGCCGCGTCCCAGCCATGTTCGAGCTGGGCCTCGATCTCGTCGAAGCGGCGGCCGGCATGGCGTTGGCGGCAGTCGCGTCCATAACGGTAGGCGGGAGCGTAGTCATCCCAGTGCCGTCCGGCCGAGTAGTAGGGCGCCTGGGCAAGGCCGGGTTTGAACTGCGCTTCGAGGGCCTCCTCGCCGGCCACCGCGGCATCCGCAGGGGTGAGGTCTTGCTGGACCGAGCTGGTGTGGTGGGGATCGTTATGCATGGGCGTCCGGCGGCACGACAGCGCCAGGAAAGCGGAGAGGGTGCGACCAGGGGCGAAACTAGTGGCGCACTCGTTGGACATGGGTGAAACCCGCCTATCCATCCCTGCCCCAACCAGCCTGGATTCAGGGAGCGGGCACGCCTGAACCGGGCAACGCTTCGAGTACCGCCCCGGCAAAACGCGCCGGATCGAAGCGTTTGCCGGTCGGATCCTCCCCGCGGCGCACGAGGACCACGCCGCGGGACGGCGTCACGATCACGTACTGGCCCCGGTTGCCGAAGGCCGCGAACGTGTCGGGCGGGACGCCGGGCGAGCGCTGCATCAGCCACAGGGTGGCTCCGTATCCGAAGTCGCCCTCGGGCTGCGGGCCCGACGGGGTCGTCGCGGCGCGGACCCAGCCTTCGGGAAGCATGCGCCGGCCGTCGAACAGGCCATCGTTCTGCAGCAGCAGGCCGAACCGGGCGAGATCACGCGCCGTCGACCACACCTGGCTCGACAGCACGAAACCGCCGCGCCAGTCGGTCTCGGCCCGGGTACGGGTCATGCCCAGTGGCCAGAACAGGTCCGTGAACGGCCGCGACAGGGCGCGTGCCTCGTTGCCGCTGATCGCGCGCAGCGCATGCACGGCCAGCACGCTGTCATTGTTGGCGTAGCGGAACCGGCTGCCGGGCGGATGCACCAGCGGCCAGCCGGTCGCGGCCTCGGCCACGGTGACGCCGCCGAAATACAGCGCATCGGTGCGGTTGCCGGCGGTGTCGCTGTGCAGGCCGCTGGACATGCGCAGCAGCTGGTCGACGGTGATCGCGCGTCGCGGATCGCCCGGCGCCTGCCATTCGGTCACCGCAGCCGGCGCCGCGGGGTCGAGTTCGCCAGCGGCCTGCGCCACGCCGACCAGTGCCCCGGCCAGGCTCTTGGCCACCGACCAGGTCCGCTGCGAGACGTGCGGGCCGAAGCCCTCGCGATAGCGCTCGGCAATGATGCGGCCGTCCTGGACCACGATGACGGCCGTGGTCGCGTGACCGTCGCCGTAGCGACCGGTGTCGAACGCGTCGGCGACGGCCTGCTCGAGCGCGGCGCGATCACCACGCGGTGCGGCGGTCGCGTCGCGGTCGCCCAGCGGCCAGGGCGCGTCGTCGAGCTGCGGCGCGGCGGCGTCGAAACGCGGCAGCGCGGCGATTGCCTGCGCTGCCGCGCCGATCCGCAGCTGCGTGCAGCCCAGGTTCGGGCGCCAGGCGGCAATCCGCGGCGGCAGGGCGACATCGAAGGCCACCGAGACGGTCCGCGCAGCCGGATCGACCACGGCGTCGAGCGCATCCACGGCGGCCTGGTATTCGGGATAGATGCCGACCAGTTCGAGCGCCTCGACCTGCGCCGGCGTCCGGCCGGCATTGAAATGCGCGCTGCACAGGGTGAGCGCCTTGTAGCCGGCGGCGATCGCACGTGCATGCAGGGCCTGCTCGCGCTCGCCGCCCGTCTGGGCGGCCACGCTCGTCGTGGCGAGCAGCAGGGGCAACAGCAGGGCATGACGCATCGGCATTCCGGTCTCGGGGCTGAACCCCAGTGTAGAGGGAGCGCTTTGCCGCACGCCGCGCGGGGGGCATGATGGACGACCCGCACACACGACGGCGCACGGACATGACCGACGCACGCGATACGCGACGCCTCAAGCGTTCGAAGACCACCGCGTTGCTCCTGATGGGCACCGCGCCCCTGCTGTTCAGCGCCTGCCAGCGCGATGCGCCGGTGCAGGTGCAGGAAGGCCTCTACACGTCGGTCGAAAGCTGCGCGCAGGCGATCGGCGATACCGCCACCTGCCGCATCGCGTTCGAGCAGGCCAAGCTGCAGGCTGCCGACACCGCCCCGCAGTACAGCAGCCGCGCCGAATGCGAGACCGAGTTCCCGGCAGAGGAATGCGTGGAACAGAAGACCTCGGCCGGCCATTCCTTCGTCGGCCCGCTGATGGCGGGTTTCTTCCTGTCGCAGATGATGAACAACCGGGCCGGCGCAGCTGCCGCCCAGCGCACCGCACAGGCGACCCCGGCGTTCCGCGACAACCGCCAGGGCTGGCTGCGTCCCAGTGGCGCGCCCGGCGCGGGCCGTGCCGGCATGGCCCCGGTATCGATGACGCCCGATCGCGCGGTCACCGCCAACCGCGGCGGTTTCGGCCGCTCGGCCACCGGCCGCAGTACCGGCGGCTGAGGTGCGGCGCGTCGGGATCGTCGAGCGCGGCGACTGGCAGGCGCAGGCCGCCGAGTGCGGTTTCCGGTTCCATACCATCGATGGCGCGCGCTACTGGGACGAGCGCGCGTACTACGCGTTCACGATGGCGCAGATCGAACACGATCTCGAAGACCCCAGCGCCGAGTTGCATCGCATGGCGATGGCGCTGGTCGACGAGATCGTCGCCAGCGATGCGCTGATGCAGCGGCTGGCGATCCCGGCGCAATTCCGCGACTGGATCGCCGAAAGCTGGCGCCGGCGCGAACCGCATCTCTACGGCCGGCTCGACCTGGCCTACGACGGCACCGGTCCGGCCAAGCTCTACGAGCTGAACTACGACACGCCGACCTCGCTGTTCGAGGCCGCGTTCTTCCAGTGGCAGTGGCTCGAGGACCAGCGCGCCTCGGGGCGCCTTCCGCGTGAGGCCGACCAGTTCAACTCGATCCACGAGGCCCTGGTGGACCGGTTCGCCGAGCTTGCCGCGAGCCTGCCGCCGCCGCTGCTGTTCGCCGCCGTGCGCGACTCCGAAGAGGACCAGGGCACGATCGCCTACCTGCGCGACTGCGCGGCGCAGGGCGGCCTGCACGGCGAGGCGATCGCGCTCGAGGACATCGGTCTCTCCGAGGATGGGCGCTTCACCGACCTCGACGACGTGGTGATCGGGTCGCTGTTCAAGCTCTATCCGCTCGAGGACCTGTTCCACGACGACTTCGGCCGCGCGCTGCCCAAATCCGGCCTGCGCCTGATCGAGCCGCCGTGGAAGGCGCTGCTCAGCAACAAGGGCCTGCTGCCGCTGCTGTGGGAGCGGCATCGCGGCCATCCCAACCTGCTGGCCGCCGAATTCGACGACGGCGGCGACCTGCCTGCCGGTTGGGTGCGCAAGCCGCTGCATTCGCGCGAAGGCGCCAACATCGAACTGCACCTGGCCGATGGCCAGCGCCTGCGCAGCGACGGCCCCTACACCGGTCCGTGCATCCGCCAGGCCGCGCATCCGCTGCCGTCGTTCGACGGGAATTTCCCGATGGTCGGCAGCTGGATCGTCGGCGACACCGCCTGCGGCATCGGCGTGCGCGAGGACGACTCGCCGATCACCCGCGACAGCGCCCGCTTCCTGCCGCATGCGATCGTCGAGGACGAGGCGCAGGTGGTGTTCGCGGCCTGAGCACGTTCTCGCGCTGGCCATGGGCGCCGGCCTCGGCGGCGCGGGCCCATGTCCGCGTGCGCGCGACGGGGAAACACGAAGTGCCGTCGACTCCGGATGTTGCCCCGCCGGGTACCGGACGCGTGGCAGGAAACGCAGAACCCGAACGGTGTCCGCAGCCCGGATTCCCGCGCCGCCCGAAGCCGGAATCCCGCGCCCCGCGCGACCGCAGCCGGTACATCGCCCCCACTCCTGCGATCATGTGCGCATGACCACGCCTCTTCCGTTCTCCACGCTCGACCTGTCGCCCGCCCTGTTGCAGGGCGTCGATGCCCTCGGTTACACCGCCATGACGCCGATCCAGGCCGAGGCGCTGCCGCCGATCCTCGAGGGCCGCGACGTGGTCGCCCAGGCGCCCACCGGCAGCGGCAAGACCGCCGCCTTCGGCATCGGCCTGCTGCGCAACATCGACACGGGCCTGATCGAAACCCAGGCGCTGGTGCTGTGCCCGACCCGTGAGCTGGCCGACCAGGTCGGCAAGCAGCTGCGCAAACTGGCCACCGGCATCCCCAATCTGAAGATCTCGATGCTCTGCGGCGGGATTCCGCTCGCGCCGCAGCTGGCGTCGCTGACCCACCCGCCGCACGTCGTCGTCGGCACGCCGGGCCGCATCCAGGAGCTGGCCAAGAAGAAGGCCCTGCACCTGCGCCACGTGCGCACCCTGGTGCTCGACGAGGCGGACCGCATGCTCGACATGGGCTTCGAGGAATCGATCCGCGACATCGTCAAGCGGGTGCCGCCGACGCGGCAGGGCCTGCTGTTCTCGGCGACGTTTCCGGAGGAGATCCGCAGCCTCGGCACCGCGATGCTGCGCGAGCCCGTGCAGATCGGTGTCGCCGGCGATGCGCCGGCGCCGACCATCGAGCAGATCTTCCACGAGGTCGAACCCGCGCGCCGCGCGCCGCTGCTGGCTGCATTGCTGCTGCGGCACCGGCCCGAATCGGCCGTGGTGTTCTGCAACACGCGCGCCGACGTGGACGAGGTCGCAGGTTCGCTGAACCACTACGGCTTCGATGCGCTCGCCCTGCACGGCGACATGGAGCAGCGCGACCGCGACGAGGTGCTGGTGCGCTTCTCCAACCGCAGCGGCAACGTGCTCGTGGCCAGCGATGTCGCCGCGCGCGGACTCGATGTCGAGGACCTTGCCGCGGTGGTGAATTTCGAACTGCCGCACGACGCCGACACCTACGTGCACCGCATCGGCCGCACCGGCCGCGCCGGGCGCAAGGGGCTGGCGCTGAATCTGGTCACGCCGCGCGAGATGCCGCGTACCGCCTTGATCGAGGCGCACTTCGGCGCACCCGCGCGCTGGGAAAAGCTGCTGCCGCTGAGCGGCCGGGCCAACGACGTGCCGGTCGCGCCGATGGTGACCCTGCGCATCGATGCCGGTCGCAGCGACAAGCTCAGGCCCGGCGACATTGTCGGTGCGCTGACCGGCGAGGCAGGACTGCACAAGGACGCGATCGGCAAGATCGACGTCTTCGCCACGCGCAGCTATGTCGCCATCGCCCGCGGCAAGGCCCAGCAGGCGGTCTCGCATCTTCGCGAAGGCAAGATCAAGGGCCGCCGGTTCCGCGTCCAGCTGCTCAAGACCAGCTGACCTCACCCGCCCTGCGCCAGACTGTCCGGTCATGCGTCTGCTGATCATCACCTATGGCACCGAGGGCGATGCGCGCCCGCTCGCCGCGCTCGGCAGCGCGCTGATGCGTGCGGGGCACTCGGTCCATCTGCTTGGCGATGCCGACACGCTCGATACCGCCACCACGCTCGGCGTGCCGGCGACCGGCCTGGCCGGCGACATCCGCGGCACGCTCTCGCGCATGGGCGCGATGCGGCAGATCGAACGCGCGCTGATCCGCATCGTCGAGGCGCGCACGCCCGAATGGATGCAACAGGCCATGGCGCTCGCCGAGGGCTGCGATGCGGTGATCGTGTCCGGCCTCACCGCCTTCGTCGGCCTGTCGGTCGCCGAGGCGCGGGGCGTGCCGGCAATCGGCGCGATGATGATCCCGATCAGCCCGACGGCCGCGTTCGCATCGCCGCTGGTGCCGCTGCGGGTGCCGCGTGCGCTGAACCGCCTGTCCCACGACTTCGTCAACGGCATGGTCTGGCGCACCTTCCGCGCGACCACCAACCGTGGCCGCGCGGCGATCGGCCTGCCGGCGCGCAGAACGCTGCCGATGGCCCACCCGGTGCTCTACGGCATTTCCCCGGCGCTGCTGCCCAACGTCGACGACTGGCCGGCCGATGCGGTCGCCTGCGGCCAATGGGTGCCCCCCTCTCAGGACTGGACGCCGCCGGCGGCGCTGCAGGCGCTGCTCGGCGCCGGCCCGCCACCGGTCTACATCGGCTTCGGCAGCATGAGCGGCTTCGATGCGGCGCGCGTGCGCGAGGCGGTGGTCGCGGCGGTCGGGGACCGGCGCACCCTGTTCAATCCCGGCTGGAGCGGGATCGACACCACCGGCCTGCCGCCCAACATCCACGTCATCGGCAGCGCGCCGCACGACTGGCTGCTGCCGCGCTGCGCGCTGGCGATCCATCATGGCGGCTCGGGCACCACCCATTCCGCGTGCCGGGCCGGGATTCCGTCGGTGATCCTGCCGTTCGCCGGCGACCAGCCGTTCTGGGCGCGGCGCCTGCGCGCGCTGGGCATCGCCGACCGCGTGCTGTCGGGACGGCGCCCATCGGCGCGCCGGCTCGCCGCCGCGATCGCCTTCGCCGAGCGTGCGGAGACGCGCGCGCACGCCGCGGCGCTCGGTGCGCGGATGCAGGACGAGGACGGTTGCGCCGCCGCAGTCGCATGGCTCGAGCGGCGTGTCGCGCCGGGCGGCGCCGGAGCCCCCGCCGGCTGAGGCGCGGCCCAAGGACGCCGCAGCCGGGTGCGCCGGCGGCGCGCCGGCCGCATGGTCCCGCACTCGGCCAGCGTTGCGCGCGGTCCTGCCGGCCGGCAGGTTGGCCAACGCGCATCGGACGTCGGCCTGCCTCAGCCGACCTTGCGGAAGCGGCGCACGTGTTCTATCAACGCACGCAGTTTCGGCGGCTGGTTGCGCCGGTCGGGGAAGTACAGGAAGAACCCTGGAAACGGCGGCAGGAACCTGTCGAGCAGCGTGACCAGCTCGCCGCGCGCCAGATAGGGCGCGAACGTCTCCTCGATGCCGATGGTGATGCCACCACCGGCCAGAGCGGTGCGCACCATCAGCAGCATGTCGTTGGTCGTGACCTGCGGCTGCACGGCCACGTCGAAGTCGCGGCCGCCCTCGCGGTCGAAGCTCAGCGCGGCACCAGGGCGATGTTGGGATGCGCGGCAATGACGGTCAGCACGATGTCGAAGAAGGTGGGGCCGGTGCCCGCGTCGAGCGCCGCGAGTTCGCGCTCGATTCGCGCGCTGTCGTAACGCGTGGGCATTGCGAGCTTGGCCTGCAGCCAGGTGCGTGTGGCGGGGATGCCGAGTGCGGCACGACTGCGCTCGAATTCCGTCCACACCAGGGTCGCCCGCGCCTCGCCATCGAGTGCGCCGTAGACGCCGTGGAGCAGGTCGTCGAAGGCATCGAGGCTGTGGGCCAGAGCCCAGTCTTCATCGGCCATGAAGACCCGGTTGACCTCGTCGAAGAACGAGGTGATGTCGTGGATACGACTGCCGTCGAGGGTGAGGATGTTCGGCATCGGTCGTTGCACTCGGGAAATGGCGCAGCGCGCATCATCGGGAGCGCGCGGGAACGTTGCGTCAACGCTATCCGAACGCCGGTGCGCCCGCCAAGGACCTGACGCAATTGGTCCGTGTGCGCCGGCGGCTGATGCGATGCGCCGTGCCCGATATTCGGGAGCCGCTGCGGTGGGCCGGTACGACACGGCCCACGGTCCTTTCATTCGACCTTTGCGAACGCCCACCCACACTCGCCGCTCCCTTGTTCCGGAGCACTACCCATGGGCCTGTTTTCCAAGATCTCCGACCGCATCTTCGGTCGCAAACCCGCCGCCAAGCCCACCGCCACGCCGGGGGGCGCGGTCGCCAGGCCGGCCGCGGTGATCTTCACCGGCAGCAAGAACGACCCCAAGGTGTCGCCACCGTCGCGCAATCCGGCCCCGGCGCCTGCGGCGGCAGCCCCGGCCGAGCCGGTGGACGTCGAAGCGGTCCTGACCGAGATGGCGGCCAAGAAGGGCGGCCCCAGCGACTGGCGGCATTCCATCGTCGACCTGCTCAAGCTGCTCGACCTCGATTCCAGCCTCGAGGCCCGCAAGGAGCTGGCCACGGAACTCGGCGTCAATGCCGGTGCGGCCGGCAGCGCCGAGCAGAACATCGCCCTGCACCGGGCGGTCATGCGCAAGCTTGCCGAGAACGGCGGCAAGGTGCCCGACGCACTGAAGGACTGAACGCCAGCGCCGCTGCCCGGCGCCGGGCCGTCGGCGCCCGGCCGCCCGGTCCGCGGACACGCCGGCGCAACAGCCGTGCTGGCGTGTTCCCGATACATCACAGCTCGGGCGAAGGCCGATCCTCGCGACAGGCGCACCCGGTCGCGCCCGGCTTGCCCGGACGCGCGTTACGATGCCGCTCCCACGTCGCAGCCGTAGATCCCTGATGAAGGTCCGCATCTCCGGCGAATCGCTGGCCGCATGAGCAAGGCGTCGCGTCACGCGGGGGGCCAGGCCACGTCCCGGATCGACCGTCTGCAGCCCTGGATCGCCGCGTTGGCGAGCGCATTGCTGCACTTGTGGTTCGCCTACCTGCTGCTGACTTCGCAGCCGATCGTGATGACCACGCCGCAGGGCGCGTCCGCCGGCAGCCGCATGGTCGTCGACTTCGTCGGCATCACGCCTTCCCAGCCGGTGGTCGCACCCGTTGCCCGCCCCGCGCCCGCGACACCTCCAGCGCAGTCGGCCCCGGCGGCCTCGCGCGTGCGGACCACGCGCGTCGAGCAGGCCGAAGCCCCGGTGCCGCCGGAAGCACCCGATCCCGCCGACGCCCTGACCGAGGTCCGCCCGCCGCAGCCTGCGCAGCAGCCAAGCGACGTGCCGCCCGTGCCCGTGCAGTCTCCGGCCGACGCCGGCCAGGGCGCTGCGCAGACGGCGGCCAGTCCTCCATCCCAGCAGCGCCGCCAGCATGTGTGGGGGCAGCCGCCCGGCATGCTTCCGGAAGAAACGGCGCCGGTGAACTCGGGGCTCTCCCGCAGCCCCAGCGTCGGCCGCGGCCGTGGCCGCGATGCGTCTTCCGACCTGCCCAGCCTGGAGGTCGGGGGCTATCAGGTGATCTACGACACCACCAGCGAGACCCGCCTGCGCGAATGGCGCGACCAGGGCGTCAGCGAACTGTTCATCCCCTTGCCGGGCACGCGCCGGCTCATGGTGTGCCCGCTGGAGACGGCGCTGCGCCGCGAGTCCAGCGACTGCCGGATGGTCGACCCGGAGGATCCGCAGATGCGCGGTATCGGCGATGCTCGCGAGGTGATCGGCTTCCATCGCGTGTACCGGCAGGGCGAAGTGGTCTGGCGCGGCCCGGGGCCGTACCGCTGAGGGCAGCGCGCCCCGCACGGCAGACCGCGCACTACGCGAGCCTCCTTACGGTGGGGCGTCACGGCCGGTTACCGCACGGCCGGCCCGGGCGGAGAGCGGATCCGCCGATGTCGAATCCTGTGCCGTCGGGCGGGCAGGGTCGCCCGCATCCCCTTCGCCTGGGGGGCGCACGGGCTAGGGTCGCCCCGAGTGTTGCGCCGCGCGCGGGTTGGTTAACGTCGGCCCAGACTTCCTGCCCCCTGGATCCCGTCATGGTGATCACCGTCGCCGATACCGCGCGTCTGTCCGCCCTTCCGCAGCAGTCCGCGCCGCCACCGCCGCCGGTAACGACGGATTACCGCGCCGGCGTCCACGATCTCAGCGACAGCATCCGCGGCACCGCGCCCGACAGTCGCGACCAGCTCTTCGCGATGATGGCCAACGGCGCCTACGCGCCCGAGAGCCCGCAATACGCTCAGGCGCTCGCCGACGCAGGCTGGACCGCCCTCGAACCGCACGCCGACGGCGTGAGCCTGACGGACCAGCACGGCAACCGGATCCCGATCGATCCCGGGCTGCTGAGCGACGACCGCTCCGGTTTCCATGCCGAGATCTACCAGCACCAGGACGGCGGCTACGTGGTCGCCTATCGCGGCTCGGAACTCGGCAGCGAGCCCAGCCAGCTCATGGACTGGGTGAACAACGGCCAGCAGGGCCTGGGCATGGATGCCTCCCAGTACAGCAGCGCCATCGAACTCGCCAAGCGCGCCGAGCACGTCTTCGGCGATGGCAATGTCGCCCTGACCGGACACTCGCTCGGGGGCGGCCTCGCCTCGGCGGCCTCGCTGGCCACCGGCGCCTCCGCTGTCACCTTCAACAGCTCGGGCCTGAGCAACAACACGCTCGAAAGCCTGGGCTTCAATCCGAATGCGGCGCGCGAAAGCGTGGCCGAAAGCGGCCAGGTGCGTCGCTACGCGGTCAATGGCGATCCGCTCACCGGCGCCCAGGAAGACGTCCCGGCGCTGCCGATCGTCGGCTCGCCGCCCACTGCGGTCGGCCACGCGCTGCGCATCGATCCCCCTGCCGGCACCAGCTTCGGCGGCCTGCACGGCGGCGGCGGTCCGGATGCGGTCTATGTCGAAGCCTTCGACCATGCCAGCCCCACCGATCCCGCGCTCGGCCCGAGCATCGGCGACACCCTCGGCGCGGGCGTGAACCGCGGCATCGACACCGCCGGCGACACCCTCGCCACCGGCATGGAGTCGCTCGGTGATCTGATGCGCAACGGCCCTGGCGCGACGCCGCGGAGCTGGGTGGTGGGCAGTCTGCTCAATGGCGCCAGCAGCGTGGTCAACGCTGGCACCGACGCCCTCGGAGACGTGGTCGGCGCGACCACCGCGTTCGGCACCGACACCCTGGTGGCGGGCGTGACCGCAGTCGGCGACCTGCAGTTCAACGCGCTCGCGTCGGGCATCCGCGAGGTGGTCGATCTGGGCGGGGACCTGGCGGGCACGGCCTCCGAACTGGGAACCGGGTTCGGTGAGTTCATCGCCGGCGTGGCAGAAGGCAAGGGCATCGCGGCGAGCTACGGCCTGCTGGGCGATGTGGCCGACGCCAGCATCGGCACCGTCGGCGACGTGCTCGACGGCGCGGTCAGCCTGGCCGGCGAGACCGCGCAGAACACCGCGAATGCGACCGGTGGCTTCGTGCGCGACCTCGGCCGGATCACCGGGCTGCAGACGCCGGCCAATGCGGTTGCCGGCTTCGTCGAGGGCACCGGCGACGTGGTCGGCAACGTGGCCGACGGCATCGCCAGCGCGGTCGACATCGCGACCGACAAGCTCGGCGATGGTGTCGAAGCGGTGGCCGACCTGGCCGGCAACGTGGCCCAGGGCGTCAACGACTTCACCGCCGACGTGGCCCAGGGCGTTGCCAACGGCGCGCGCGATCTCGGACGCGGCATCGCCAACGGTGCAGGCCGCGCGCTCGACGCCCTGAACCCGTTCAACTGATCCCGGGAATGCTTGGCTCACGAGGGACGCCCTGCGCCGCCGCCCGCCTACCGGCTGGGCGGCACGCGCCTGCGCGCGTCTTGACGCCGGCTGCGGCATGCTGCGCGCCATGACCCGTCGCCCACTTCCGCACCTGCTGCTGGCCGCGTCCATGCTCGCGGCCTCCGGCTGCACGCAAGGACACGAATCCATGAGCACCGACGCGCGCGCGTTCGACAACCCCGCACAGGCGCAGTTCGTCGCCGCGTTGCGCAGCGGCAACACCTCACTTGCCCGCGAACTCCTGGCGGCCGGTGCCAATCCGAACGCCACCGACGAAGACGGCACCCCCGCGCTGAACTGGCTGATCCGCCAGGGCGACCGGGATGCCGTCCGTATGCTGCTCGAACTCGGCGCCGACCCCACACGCGGGGACGCCAAGGGCCGTACCGCGCTGCACGAAGCCGCGATGTCCAGCGATCCGGAGTGGATCGATCTGTTGCTCGCGCACGGCGTCGCGGTCGACGTGCCCAATACCCGCAACGGCCAGACGCCGTTGTTCGACGCGCTGCGCGCGCGTGAGCCCGACAACATCGACCGCCTGCTCGCGGCCGGTGCACGGGTCGACGTGCGCGACCGCAGCGGCACCACGCCCCTGCACCAGGCCGCGCTGGTCAACGACATCCCGTCGGTCCGGCGCTTCATGGAGGCCGGCGCCGATCCGCACGCGACCGACGAAACCGGCGCCACCGTGGCCAGCTATCTCTATGACGGCGATCCCGCGATGCTGGCCGCCCCGGTGCGCCGCGACCACGAGTGGATCCGCGAGCGGCTGGCCGCGACGCCGACGCACTGAAGCAACGGCTGGGGCCCGCGACTGCGTCTGTGCTGGTCGCAGGTGCTCCGTGCGCCGCCATCCATCCGCGCATCCGCCGCTGGTCAGGCGCATGCAGCGCACGCGGTGCCACGCAGGTGTGCCATGCCCGCGCCGTCACCGGTGCGGCCGTCGCAATGGCCGTAGCATCGTTCAAAGCCGCGGGAGCAGCGCGCTGCCCGGCCCAGGCGCTGGCGCGGAATCCGCCGGCCCATCCGCGAGACATCCACACCGGTGACCGCCGCCTTGCTGGCTTCATCGTCGGCGCGCCAAGATGACCCTCTTTGATCCCGGGTCGGCCCATGCCCAGTCTGTCCAAGCGGCGCAAATGGATTCTGGTCGTGGTGGTGGCCATAGCCCTGCTGGTCGTGCTGATTCTGGTGTCGAGACTGCGCGGGCCCGCGCTGCCCGGCTATGACGTGGTCAGCGGGCCGCTGGTGCAGAACGTCGTCGCCACCGGTCGCGCGGAGGCGCCGTCGCGGGTACGGGTGGGCGCGGAGATTTCCGGGCTGGTGCTGGAACGCCGGGTGATGGAAGGCGATCGCGTCGCCCCTGGCGACCTGCTGGTGGTGCTGCGCGCGGCGGATCTCGAAGCCCGCCGCGACGAAGCCCGGGCCGCGCTTGCCGCGCTGCGCGAGTCCGAGCGGCCGGATGCCGAGGCGCGTCTGCGCCAGGCACGCGCCGACCTCGCCCAGGCCGAGCGCGACCTCGCACGTCGCCGCGAACTCGGCCAGGCGCAGCTGGTCTCGCGCGAAAGCGTGGAGCAGGCCGCGCAGGCCGTGGTTGCCGCACGTGCGGCGGCCGAGCAGGCCCGCCTCGCGGTCGACGCGCTGTCCGGCGGCCCCCGCGAGGCGCAGGCCCGCGAGCAGCTGCAGGCCGCTGAAGCCGCGCTCGAGCGTGCGCAGATCCGCGCCACCGTCGCCGGCACCGTGCTCACCCGCAACGTCGAGCCGGGCGACACCGTCAATCCAGGTGACGTGCTGATGGACATCGCCGCCGACGCTCCCGGCGAGATCCTGCTGCCGCTCGACGAGAAGAACCTCGGCCTGATCGAGGTCGGACAACGCGCAACCGTCATCGCCGATGCATACCCCGGGCGGCCGTTCGCGGCCACCGTGTTCCACATCGCGCCCGGTATCGACCCGGCGCGCGGCACCGTCGATGTGCGCCTGCGCATCGATCCGGCCGTGGACTTCGTGCGCGAGGACATGACCGTCACCGTCACCCTCCTCACCGGTCGCCGCGACGACGCGCTGGCCGTGCCCAACGATGCACTGCTCGATGACGACCCCGGCTCCGACCGCGCCACCGTGCTGCTGGTGCGCGATGGCCGCGTGCGCCGCACGCCGGTGCGCCTGGGCCTGCGCGGGCTGGCGATGAGCGAGGTGCTCGAAGGCCTGCAGGCCGGAGACCGCGTGCTCGCCGCCGGCGCGATCGCCGACGACGCCCTGCCCGAAGACGGCAGCCGCGTGCGGGTGGAGGGCCAGCCGGCGCCGCAGACCGGCCAGACCACGCGCGGCGAGCTGCCGGTCGCGCTCGACTGAAGCCCATGTGGATCGAGTCCACCATCGCGATGCGCTTCCTGCGCCAGGGGCGGGCACAGACACTGCTGATCCTGGTCGGCATCGCGGTAGGCGTGGCGGTGATCGTCTTCGTGACCGCGCTGATCGCCGGCCTGCAGGACAACCTCATCGACCGCACGCTCGGCACCCAGGCGCATGTGCGCGTGGAGGCGCCGCGCGAGGTCAACCTCGTCGCCGGCGCGCCCGCTGGCGTGGTGCAGCTGGTGCTCGAGGATCCACGCCCGCAGGCGCTGCGCCCCATCGACAACTGGCTGCAGGTGCGCGACGTGCTCGACCGTCTGCCGGGCGTGGCCGCGGTGTCGCCGCTGGTGTCGGGACCGGCGTTCGGGCGGCGCGGCGAGGCGGTGCAATCGGTGGCGCTGGTGGGCGTGGATCTCGAGCGCTACCTGCGGGTGATTCCGCTCGACGAGAACATGGTCGAGGGCCGGCTCGAGGTGGGTTCGGGCAATGCGGTGATCGGCCGCCAGCTGGCCGAGGATCTCGGCCTGCGCCTGGGCGGCAAGCTGCGACTCGATGCCGGCGACGGTCGCGAGGCGATCGTCAACGTGGCCGGCATCTTCGAGCTCGGCGTGCGCGAACTCGATGCGCGCTACGTCTATCTCGACCTCAAGCAGGCGCAGTCGCTGCTGGCGCTGCCCGGCGGCGTCACCGTCATCGACATGACCGTCGAGGACCTCTTCGGCGCCGACCGCATTGCTGCGCGCGTGCGCGGGCTGACGGGGCTGAAGGCCGAAAGCTGGATGGAGAGCAATGCGCAGCTGATGAACGCCTTGAGTTCCCAGAGCATCTCCACGCGAATGATCAGTTTCTTCGTGGCGATCTCGGTTGCGCTCGGCATCGCCAGCGTGCTCGCGGTCAGCGTGGCCCAGCGAACGCGCGAGATCGGCATCCTGCGTGCCATGGGCACGCGACGGGGCCAGATGCTGCTGGTGTTCCTGGTGCAGGGCGCGGTGCTCGGGCTGGTGGGCTCGGCGCTGGGCGCACTGGCCGGCTGGGGCCTGGTGGCGATGTTCAACACCTTCGGCCCGGGGCTGTTCTTCATCCCGGTGCCCAGGGCGCTGGTCCCGGCGGCGATGGCACTGGCCACGCTGGCCGGCATCGGCGCGGCGCTGACCCCCGCCTGGCGCGCATCGCGCCTCGATCCGGTGGAGGCGATCCGTGGATGACGCCCGCGAGGTGCTGCGGCTCGAAGGCCTGCGCAAGTCCTACAACATCGGCAAGCCCAACGAAGTCGAAGTGCTGCACGGCATCGACCTGCGCCTGGACAGCGCCGATTTCGCCGCGCTGGTGGGCCCCTCGGGCTCGGGCAAGAGCACCCTGCTCAACCTGATCGGGCTGCTGGATTCACCCACCGGTGGCGAGCTCTACCTGCGCGGCGAAGCCACCCGCGCGATGGACGACGCTGGCCGCACCGCGCTGCGCGGCCGGCATATCGGCTTCGTCTTCCAGTTCCACCACCTGATCAACGCGTTCACCGCGCTGGAGAACGTGCTGATGCCGTGGATGGTCGCCCACGGGCGTCCCGACCGGGAGATCACCGACATCGCCAGGGGCCTGCTCGCCGAGGTGGGTCTGGAGAAGTTCAGCCATCGTCGCCCCGACCAGCTGTCCGGCGGACAGCAGCAGCGCGTCGCGATCGCCCGCGCGCTGGTCACGCGGCCGGCGCTGCTGCTGGCCGACGAGCCCACCGGCAATCTCGACACCAAAACGGCTGCCGACGTCTTCGAGCTGCTGCGCCGCTTCAACGCGCAGTACGGCTGCGCGGTGCTGGTGGTCACCCACGACCCGCGGCTGTCGGAGACCTGCGACCGCACGATCAACCTGGTGGACGGCGAGATCGTGTCCGACGAGCGGCACGACCGGCCGGCCGGCGGCCGCGGTACCGGGGATCCGGATCCGCAGCAGGACTGAGCGTCGCGAGCGGTCCCGCTTGCTCACGAATGGTTTCGTCGCCCGACCTTTGTGCGGGTTCGTGATGCGTCATACCGCAGTGGCTGGCGTCAGATGGCGGGCCGTGATCTCCACGCTGGCCACGACCGCGTGCATCCTCCTCCAGGAGGCCACGCGATCAGAGATCCAGCACGATCTTCCCGAAGTGCCGCCCGGCCGCCTGGTGCTGGAACGCCGCCACCAGCTCCTCGAGCGGGAAGTGGCGATCGATCACCGGACGCAGGTCGCTCGCCTCCAGCGCGCGGATCATGTCCTGCTGCTGGCGGCGGCTGCCGACGATCAGCGCCTGCAGCCGCAGCTGGCGGCCCAGCGCAAGCCCCAGCGGCAGCCGGCTGTCGACGCCGGTGAGCACGCCCAGTTTGGCAGCCCTGATCAGCGCGTGCGCCTACTCCAAGCCTTAGCTGCTCCGCTGCTCAATCGTGCCAGTACTCTCGATGGGCGCGGACCGCCCTCTGTGCACTTTGCTTGTGAATTCTCGCAGGGATTGAAGCTGCGGGTGATCCAGTGAGACATGGGTCAGTAGGTTCGACACGAACTTTGGACCATGACCCCCGACCGAGCGGCAAAAGCTCTCCATCTCGCCACTTGGGATCAGATAGATTCCAACAGCCTCAAGAAGGCTCATTAGAGCTTCACACTCTCGACGCGCATCTCCATTTGGCACGCCATCAAGACCAAATGCCTTCACAGCTGCCCATGGCGACTTACGCTTGAAGGCCTCTTCGATATCCTTCCTTTGAGGAAGCTGGTCCGCCTCCGTACTATCCAAAATGTTCTGGATCTGGGCTTTGATCTGCGCATCCGTCGGAGCAGCGCTTTGGGTGACAGCAGCAGAAATGCGATTCCAGTGCACCTCCGCTTCAGTCCAGCTCCCGCCAAACGCTTCCACGGTTGCTTTCAGGGAACTTCGATTTGAAATGAGGTCGAAGTCACAGACTGCCTTTACAGGCACGCCCACTGCACGAAGCACTGCCGCCGTCCGAGGGATCCCTGACTTTCCTCCAAGAGGTATGTACGCAGTATCTGCCCACCCCTCCTCGCCTGATGATGACTGCAGTTGATTCGCGACTGCGCTGATAAGTCTGCAATCACTGTCATCCTCGCAGAGGACTGCTTGGTTGTGGAAGATCGAATCCAGCGCGTTCGAGAATCGGAGAGCCGGAGTCTGCCAGAGCAATTCAATGGACGCCGCACTTGCCTCATAGATTCTGTTCACGCCCGCGTCTCTGACGATTCTCAGAATTCGAACTTTTCCCTTATTGCCTTCGAGAAATCCGCGAAGTATGTCACTACTGTGCGTGGCCACGATCAATTGACGGGGAACGTGAGCTGACAGTGCCTCGCCCAGCTTTTGAGCTTGCGGCGGATGTAAAAACGCTTCTGGCTCATCAATGCATAAGACGTCTCGCTTGGACGCTATTGCCTCGAACAGGATGCCCGCATAGCTCTTCATTCCATCACCCTGCTCGTGCAAGGCAGGCTGCGAATTGACAGCTTCCGAGTAGCGTGAAGACGCTCGATCCTCGAGGCCGGCTCCACACGGCGTCACGCCAACATGTATCGGAATTCGACTGCCTCCAAGGAAATCAATCATCAGCTCAAGCCCGAACGCTTTCTTGAAGAGCTCTGATGCTTGCTTCATAAGCGCATCATTGCGATAGAGGAGATGCTGAGGTTTACTGGCCATCTCAGCAGGTGCGATGCTCTGTTGCAGTTCGCATATTCCAAGACGGCTAGCTGCGTCTAGATTCTTGATGAATCCTGCCGCTATCCCATTGGTCAGATAATCCTGCCCCCAGAACGGGAGTGCGTACTGACTCAATGACCAGTCGCCCAGTACGTAGGTTGTGTCTGTGCGCTTGGCGCAACGCCGCATGTATGTTTCGAACGCTTCTTGCGTTCCGACTTTCGCTAGCTCAATAGATTTGATGACGACTAAGTCGTTGTAGTCGCCGCCATCGCTACATCTGCGAAGGATTTCGCGGATCGTCCGTGACTTTCCACTGTTGTTCGCTCCTACCAGCATCACTTTGTCAGTAGGGCCTAGGGCAACCTCGTCTCCCCCAGAAAACACCAATTTGGCTATTGAAACGCTAGGCACGACCAGCGCACTAGCTCGATCGGCAAGGACAACTGACATAGGCTTAGGCTTTCAAAAAAAGCGGACATCAGCCTAACATCGGGGAAGTGCGCTCCCAGCTCTGGCTCTAACTGACGTCCCCCCGGTAAGTTGGACCGGCCAGAACTAGAGGATTCGGCGACCCTCCGGCCCAAGGAGGCCCGTCGCCATGAAGAAGTCGAAGTTCACCGAAGAGCAGATCGCGTTCGCCCTTAAGCAGGCCGAGACTGGGACATCGATCGAGGAGGTGCCGCAAGATCGGTATCTCGCAGGCCACGTTGTATGCCTGACGCAAGAAGTGACAACAGCCGTTCGTTGGTACACCAAGCCGTCGCGCGCACGATGCAGGGCCTGCAAGTCGGTTTGGTCAGAGCGCTTCATTGCGACGAAACGCATGCTGGGACGGGAAGCCGCTTCGGCGATTGCTTTGGCATCGACTGTGTCGTTCTTGTTCGACTTGACGTAAGGCTCCACGAACTGGGTCGGGATGATCTTGGCGGCATGCCCGTATCCGGCCAGCTTGTGCGCCAGCCATTGAGAACCTGGGCAGGCTTCCGTCGCAACGGTGGCGACCGGAACAAGAGGTGATCCGTACCGACAACGGCAAGGAGTTCTGCGGCAAAGCAAGGAGGCCTGCGGCAAAGCCATGCTCGAGTGGGCGCACACCCGTGGCGTCGTCCTGCGACTGATCGAGCCGGGCATGCCCAACCAGAACGCCTACGTCGAGAGCTTCAACGGCCGCCTGCGCGACGAATGCCTCAACGAGCACTGGTTCACCAGCCTATTGCACGCCCGCACGGTCATCGAAACCTGGCGGCGCGGATACAACGAGGAGCGGCCCAAGAACGCGCTTGGCGGGCTGACGCCAGAGGCCTATGCCAAAACCTTGGCCGGCTCGACTATCCTAACCCCGGAGTCCAAAGCCGACCGCTACTGAAATCGGGGGACGTCGGTCAAGTCACAAGCTCTTGAAGGAAGTCCGTGAGCGCAGTCTTCGGATCGTCCTCATCAGACACGATCATCTCAATACCCCAGTGCCTCAGCACTTCTTCTGCCGCCGGGTTCGGACGGTTGGTGAAGACGTACGACTTTGGTCTCACCGAAGCCAGCGGCGACTTCCCCCACATCTCTGTCAGGCGATAGAACAGCAGCCGGATATTGAAGTCCGTCAGGCTGTAGCCGATGAAGAGGACGGAGTTGCTCAGCACATCATTTCGAAGCTTGATGTCCAGCGGTGTGTCGAAGTTCAGCCGCCGGTAGTAGCTGGTCTCATCGAGGACGATGGACTCGTCCGCTGCGAAGTCACCATGGAACTTGATGATCTGGCGGTGCCCGTCCCTAACAGCGACCATGTCCGCTACGCTGGCAATCCTGTCGTAATTCACGCCGAACTCGGCGTGGGCGATCTCAAGCCACCGGTCGTAGTTGGTGGTGTAGATCCGCGAGAAGTTGCCCTGAATGATAAGCCGGTGAATGTCGGAGGCCTTGATGTCGGTGGAAGGCTTGTGCCATTCACGGTCCATCCAACTCCGAAGCTCGCCAAGTCCACCTCTCTTCTTTTTGTAGAACTCAGCTAGGGTCTGATAGTTCCCGTAAGTGGCAAACACCGCCGGGTCGTAGCCCAGCTCTTTGGCAATCTGCGCGATCAGTTGGCTCCAGCTCGGCAAACCAAGGTTTGCAGACACGCCGGCGCCGACAAATAGCATCAGCTTGCCGCTGCGGTGGGCTTCAAGAAGTTCAGTTCTCATGCCGTGACCTTTGAAAGGTGGGCGGCAAACCTATCCAACGCTAGGCGACGCATTGATACGTCGTCCTTTTCGATACCCATTTCGGCAAATGTCCTCGTGTGGCCGTCAGGGATGAACACGCAGTCCCACTGGAAATCCTCCGGCCCAGCACGTACGCGCGGAACCGTGCCCTCGATGGCGCCTTCGAACAGGTGCACCTGGCGCCCGTCGCAGTACCCAATTACCGTCTTTGCGATGATCTTGTCGTCGGCCAGAGCGGCCACGAGGTCCGTGAAACGTCCAGCTTCCAATCGGTCCCAAAAGATCTGGGTCAGGCCTGCGGGAAGGTCGTTCAGTCCCCTAAGGTAAAGGCCTGTGTGCTCGACGAACAGCGGTCGGCCGATCTCTTGGAACGCCTTGATCAGCTTGTCCCGCACGAGAGCTTCGACGTCCTGCGTCTGCAGTTCGGCGATCTTTCTGGATACCGGCACGATGTCCACGCCGACGGGGCCGAGGATGCGTTGTACTTCCTTGATCTTGTGCTCGTTGCCGGACATGAATCGAATCTTCAACTCAGGCCCTCCATGAATGAAAAGTGCTTGGCGATTTCGTACTGCTGCTGCATGTCGCAGATGGACAGGCCTTCGGCCATGGCGGCGGCTTGGTCGTCGGCCAAGCCGCGTTGATGAATCGCTGGGTTGTCGGAGCAGATCACGAACGGCACACCGCGGCGCCGGAACTCCTGCAGAGGATGAGCCTCATCGCGGGGAACGGCGCCCGTCAGCCGGTTGCTGATCGGGCAGACCTCGACACAGACACCCTTGGTAGCTAGCAGGTCCATCAAGGCCGCATCCTTGCTGGCGGCCGTGCCGTGGCCGATCCGATCAGCGTAGAAGAGCTCCACGGCCTCGCGCACGTTTTCCACGCGACCAGTCTCTCCAGCGTGGATCGTGATGCCGAAGCCGTATCGTTCCTTGGCCTCGCGGATCATTGCGGGCAGCTCGGCCGGGTAGGGCGTCTCTTCATCCCCCGCAAGGTCAAGCCCCACGACGTCCTTCGGTCGTCCGATGTCCTCGTAGGCCTGCAAAAGGGTGGCGAGATTGGAGGCGCCGTAGTCGCCCCGAGTCACCGTGAGGATCAAGCCCCGCCGGATGCCGTAGTGCCGAGCCGCGCTGCCAGTCGACTCGATGAGGCGTTCTAATGCCTGCGCAGGCGTGCAGCTCTGAAGTCCGGTCAAGTACAGGACGGTGCTCCGGATCTCAACGAAACGGACCGCGTTCTCTACCAGGCTCGCAAAAACAGCGTCGGCGAGGCGGTCAAGGTTTGCACGTTTCTTGGGGAAGAGCCGCAATACTTGCCACGGTGTGAGGTATTCCGCCAGGGATTTGCAGGGGGTAAGGCGCGTCATGTCCCGCTCGCAATCGAACCCAGCCGGAAACGACGTTGCCTCGTCGGCCATGATCTCCTGGATGGTCGACACAGGGACGGCCCCGTTCATATGCACATGCAGTTCCCCTCGATCATGCACGTGGGCTTGCGCTCCGCCGTCGCCGAGATCGTTGGCCACGCCCAAGATGCCTGGCAAATCAAGTTGCTGCTGAGTCAATCTCCGCCCCTTGAATCTTGTTGTGGGCTTCAGCCCGTTCTTTGGTGCTAGCACCATATCGCTGTGCGCGTCCTCTCGTAGACCCGCAATCAGCGCAGGCGATCCGTTTGAGCCCCTTCAGCCCCGAACCGTTGCAAGCGTACGGCCGGGCGCCTTCACGCATGTCTCGATTTAGGGCGACGGCAATTCTGATGGGTGAGTTGAAAACACCATGCGTGGTATACCGGTCTGAGTCTCCCGGCATCGTTAATGAAACCAGGCCCGGCGGGCGTTGCGAGCGGGTCACTACCTGCCCGGGTACCGGATCGATCCGGTAGCCTCTCTAAATGGGCGCGGCGCGGGCTGGTGAAGACCAAGCCGCTGTCCGAACGCAGCAGGAACGGCACGGGGACCCGTCCAAGCGTGCCGTAGCGGGTAATGAACGCCTGCTCCAGCGCCGCGGCTGCAGTGGTTGCTCGGCCGGCTCACTAGTGACGAAGGCCCACCGCTGCGTGCCTTGGCCTGCACCTCACAGATCCAGCGCGATCTTCCCGAAGTGCCGGCCGGCCGCCTGGTGCTGGAACGCCGCCACCAGGTCCTCGAGCGGGAAGTGGCGATCGATCACCGGACGCAGGTCGCTGGCCTCCAGCGCGCGGATCATGTCCTGCTGCTGGCGGCGGCTGCCGACGATCAGCGCCTGCAGCCGCAGCTGCCGGCCCAGCGCAAGCCCGAGCGGCAGCCGGCTGTCGACGCCGGTGAGCACGCCGATCAGCGCGATGTGCCCACCCACGCGCGTGGCCAGCATGGATTGCGCCAGCGTGTCCGGCCCGCCGACCTCGACCACGTGGTCGACGCCGCGGCCGTCGGTGAGCGCGCGCACGCGCAAGCCCCACTCCGGCTCACTGCGGTAGTTGATGCCCGCGTCGGCACCCAGCGCGCGCAGGCGCTCCAACTTCTCGTCGCCGGACGAGGTGGCGATGACGCGCGCGCCGGCCAGCTTCGCGAACTGCAGCGCGAACACCGACACCCCGCCGCTGCCCTGCACCAGCACCGTCTCGCCCGGACGCAGGCCGCCATCCTCGAACAGCGCACGCCACGCGGTGAGCCCGGCCGTGGTCAGGGTGGCGGCCTCGGCGTGGCTCCAACCGCGCGGCGCACGGGTGAACCAGGTCGCGGGCGCGGTCACCTGCTCGCGCGCATAGCCGTCGATGCCGTCGCCCGGCGTGCGCGCGAAGCCTTCCGCCTGCGGCTCGCCATCGAGCCAGTCCGGGAAGAACGTGCTGACCACGTGGTCGCCCACGGCGAACTCCCGCACCCCCTCGCCCACGGCGGTCACCTCGCCCGCACCGTCGGACATCGGGATGCGACGCGCCGTCGGGCCCATCGCCCCGCTGACCACGCCGAGGTCGTGATAGTTGAGCGAACTCGCGCGCAGCCGCACGGTGATCTCGCCCGGGCCGGGATCGACGGCAGGCGTGGTCTCCAGCGTGACGGTGTCCAAGCCGCCGCCGGGGGCGATGTAGAGGGTGCGGATGGTCATGGGGGAGCCTCGTAACGTGGGGGACTGCAATGCTGCCGCATTCCGCGCCCGCGCATCCACGCGGCGCATCGTGGCAGTGGACTGACACCGTTATGCGGGACACCGGCTACTTGTCGCCAAGACCTTGGGAAGTGAACCTGGCGTCGCGATCGACCGTGTTACCGCCGTGCCGGCATCCGAGAGAGCTCGACATCGTCATCGATCTCTCCCGGCCCCGTCCTCCCGGCGGCGGTTGTCGAGACCCGACGTTTGCACGATAGTTGACAGCGTTGTCAGCGCAGCCTCCCGCAGTCGCGGACGCGCGCATCGGCCCGGCCACAGCACGCGGAGAGCGCATGCAGATTCAAAATCCCGGCGGCGCCGCTGGGCAACGGACACGCGTGCGCCTGCGCGAGAAGGTGGGCTACGGCATCGGCGATTTCGGCTTCAATCTCTACTGGGCCAACATCTCGGCGTTCCTGCTGATCTTCTATACCGACGTGATGGGCCTGGCCGCCGCCGCGGTGGGCACGATGTTCCTGGTCACGCGGGTGTTCGACGCCGTCACCGATCCGCTGATGGGCGCCATCGCCGATCGCACCCGCACGCGGTTTGGTCGGTTCCGGCCCTGGCTGCTGTGGGGCGCGTTGCCGCTGGCGGTCACCGGGGTCCTGACCTGGACCGTGCCCGACTTCGACGACACCGGCAGGCTGGTGTGGGCCTACCTGACCTTCAGCCTGATGATGCTGGCCTACACCGTGCTCAGCATGCCGTACTCGGCGCTGTCGGCGGTCATGACCAACGACAGCCAGCAGCGCACCACGCTGATCAGCTTCCGGTTCATCGCCGCGTTCGCCGGCACCACGGTCGTCAATGCGTTCACGCTCGACCTGGTGCGGTGGTTGGGCGGCGGCGACGAGGCGCTGGGCTGGCAGCTCACGCTGGGGCTGTACGGGGTGGTGGCGTCGCTGCTGTTCGCGACGGTGTTCTTCAGCACGCGCGAGCGCATCGCGCCGCCACCGGGGCAGCGCAGCGACGTGCGCCAGGACCTGCGCGACCTGCTCGACAACCGGCCCTGGATGGTGCTGTTCGTGCTGGCGCTGCTGATCATGGTCACCATCGTCATGCGCAGCGGCGCCACCGTGTACTACCTCA
Source organism: Luteimonas chenhongjianii (assembly GCF_002327105.1). Classification (GTDB taxonomy): domain Bacteria; phylum Pseudomonadota; class Gammaproteobacteria; order Xanthomonadales; family Xanthomonadaceae; genus Luteimonas; species Luteimonas chenhongjianii. The sequence goes on from NZ_CP023406.1 coordinate 682,558, forward strand.
AGTACTACCTCGAGCGCCCCGAACTGACCGGCTGGTTCCTCGGCGGCTACTCGCTGGCGCTGGCGGCGGGCGCCGCGCTCACGCCGGTGATGACGCGCTACGTCGACAAGAAGCGGCTGATGGTATGGCTGATGGCGGCGGCGGGCGTGCTCAGCTGCGCGATGTTCCTGGTGCCGCGCGATGCGGTCTGGCTGCTGTTCCTGCTCAACACGCTGGTCGGCCTGGCGTTGGGGCCGAAATCGCCACTGGCGTTCTCGATGTATGCGGACTGCGCCGATTACACCGAGTGGAAAACCGGGCGCCGCGCCACCGCGATGACGTTCTCGGCCGCCACGTTCTCGCAGAAGCTCGGCGGCGCGCTGGCAGCGGCGCTGATCGGCTGGATGCTGGCGGCGATGGGCTACGTCGCCAACCAGGCGCAGTCCGATGCCTCGCAGCTGGGCATCGCGCTGCTCTTGACCGTGATCCCGGGGGTGGTCGCGTTCTTCGCGGCGGCGGTGATGCGTGCCTACCCGCTGGATGCGTCGACGATGGCCGAGGTGCAGGACGCGCTGGATGCGCGCAGGGCGGAACGCGCATGAGTCCGCTGCAGTACGGCTTCACCGATGACGGTCGCCGGTTCACGATCGACAGCCCCACCGCGATGCCTCACGCATCGGCCTTCCTCTGGAACCGGCGGATGATGCTGCAGGCCACCTGCCGCGGTTTCGCCAGCGCGCAGTTCATGCAGCCGGAACCCGCGAAGTACGCGCACGCGCCGACGCTGGAGGCGCGCAGTTTCATGCAGCCCGAGCAACCGGTCTACGCGCATCATCCCGGCCGCTTCTGCTACGTGAAGGACGAGGACGACGGCACGCTGTTCTCGCTGCCGCATGAGCCGGTGCGTGCACCGGCCGATGCCTTCGCGTTCGAGGCTGGCGTGGACACGATCGCCTGGCGCATCGAGCACGATGGCCTGGCCTTCGAGTGGCGGCTGGCGTTGCCGGTCGACGACGTCGCCGAACTGTGGACGCTGCGCGTGCGCAACCGATCAAAGCGCACGCGACGGCTCAGTCTCTACCCCTACTTCCCGGTCGGCTACATGTCATGGATGAACCAGTCCGCGACCTGGCGCGAGGACCTTGGCGGCATCGTCTGCAGCAGCATCACGCCCTACCAGAAGGTGGAGGACTATTTCGTCCAGCGCGATTTCATGGATCGCACCGTGCTGTTGCATGCCAACGCGCCCGACGCCTGGGACGCACGCCAGTTCGCGTTCGAAGGCGAGGGCGGGCTGCATGCACCGGCGGGTATCGCCGACGCGGTGCTGCTGGGCCGGCGCGATGCCGACTACGAAATGCCCACCGCGGTGCTGCAGTACCGCGTGGTGCTCGCCGATGGCGATGCGCACGAAGAACGCTTCGTGTTCGGCCCTGCGCGCGACGACGCGCAGATCCAGGCCTTGCGCTCGAAATACCTCGTCCCCGGCGCTTTCGAAGCGGCTGCGGCCGCGTATGCGGAGTACCTGGCCGCCGCGCGCGGCTGCATCGACATCCACACCCCCGATCCGTGGCTGGACGCTTTCGCCAACCACTGGCTGCCGCGGCAGGTGTACTACCACGGCGACGTCAATCGCCTGACCACCGACCCGCAGACGCGCAACCTGCTGCAGGACCACATGGGCATGGCCTACCTGCAGCCGGCGACCGCGCGCGCCGCGTTCCTGCGCGCGCTGTCGCAACAGGCGTCCAGCGGCGCGATGCCCGACGGCATCCTGCTGGTCGATGGCGCGCAGCTGAAATACATCAACCAGGTGCCGCACACCGATCATTGCGTCTGGCTGCCGGTATTCCTGCAGGCCTACCTCGACGAAACCGGCGACGACGCCCTGCTCGATGTGCCGGTTACTGATTCGCAGGGCCATGTCGCCAGCGTTGCCGCGCGCGTGGACAAGGCGATGCATTGGCTGCTGTCGGCGCGCGATGCGCGTGGGTTGGGCTACATCGCCCAGGGCGACTGGTGCGATCCGATGAACATGGTCGGTTACAAGGGGCGCGGCGTGTCCGGCTGGCTGACCCTGGCGACCGCGCATGCCTTGCGGCTGTGGGCCGGCATCCGTGCGCGCCATGCCGGCATTGCTGCGGCCGATGCCTTCGTGCAGGGCGCGCGCGACTGCAACGACGCCGCCAACGCACACCTGTGGGATGGCGACTGGTACGCGCGCGGCATCACCGATGACGACGTGGCGTTCGGCGTGCGAGGCGACACCGAGGGCCGCATCTACCTCAATCCGCAGAGCTGGGCGATGCTCTCGGGCGCGGCCGATCCGGCGCGCCGCGCGCAGTTGCTGGCGGCAGTGGAATCGCAGCTGGTCTCGCCCCATGGCGTGGCCATGCTGGATCCGCCATACACCGCGATGCGCGAAGACGTCGGCCGGCTGACGCAGAAGTTCCCGGGATCGGCCGAGAACGGCTCGATCTACAACCACGCGGCCGCGTTCTACCTGCACGCCTTGTATGCGGTGGGCGACGCCGACCGCGCGTGGCGCGTGCTGCGCGCGATGCTGCCCGGGCCCGATGCCAACGACCTGCTGCAGCGGGGGCAGCTGCCGGTGTTCGTGCCCAACTACTACCGCGGCGACTGGCGCGGCCATCCGCGCACCGCGGGGCGTTCCAGCCAGCTGTTCAACACCGGCACTGCGGCGTGGCTGTATCGCTGCCTGATCGAAGGCCTGTTCGGGCTGCGCGGCGAAGGCGACGCGCTGCGGATCGCACCGCAGCTGCCGTCGCACTGGTCGCAGGCATCGGCGCTGCGCCGCTTCCGCGGAGCCGACGTCGAGTTGCAGGTGCGGCGCGTGCCTGGCCTGCCCGCCATGCGCGTGCGCGCCGACGGGCAATGGCTCGATACACCGCTGTTGCGCGGCATCGTCGCCGGTGGGCGGCACCGCGTCGATGTGGAGGTGCCGGGATGACGCCGACGCCGCAGGTGGTGATCGCGATGGGGGTGTCGGGCAGCGGCAAGACCACGCTGGCACGCCTGCTGGCGGAGGCCTGGCAGGCGACGTTCCTCGATGCCGACGACATTCACGACGCCGCAGCCAGGACACGCATGGCCATGGGCCTGCCGCTCACCGACGCCATGCGCGACCCCTGGGTGGCGCGCATCGCCGCCGAGCTGTCGCGGCGGGTGGCAGCCGGCGAACGCGTGGTGCTTGCGTTCTCCGGCCTGCGCCGCCGCCATCGCGACCGCCTGCGCGACACCGGCCTGTCGTTGCGGTTCCTGTTCCTGCATGGCGACAAGGATCTGATCGCGACCCGGATGCAGGCCCGCAGCGGGCACTACATGCCGGCATCGCTGCTCGACAGCCAGTTCGACACGCTGGAGATGCCGGCGGGCGAAGCGGATGTCGTGACGCTGGCGATCGATCGACCGCCGGCTGCACTGCTGCGCGATGCGCTCGCGGCTGTGCGCCTGACTGCCTAGCCGCGTGCTGGAGGCGGGCGCCCGTCAGCCTCCAGCGAGCGCGAGAGCGGGGCCAGGCGTACGCCCGTCCGCACCCTTGCATCTTTTGCACGGAACCCCCGCCGTGATCGTCACCGATGCGCGGACTCGCGAGTATCCGCAGCAAGGACGTCAGGCTACGCGAGCGCCGATCACGCCGGGACGAGCGTGGCGGGATCCATCCCGCGGGTGCGACTTCGCCCGGGTGCCGCGCCGGCAGCACGAAGCGAACGCCCGGCACGCCCCGTCCGCCACACTCACATCGTGTGCGCCCAGGCCGGCAACAGGCCGAAGGCGCCCAGGCCATCCAGACGGCCATCGCGATCATCGGGTCCCGGTCAACGGGAGACGAAGCCCGGCGGCACGCTGCTCGCCGCCCACGCACGCGCACTTCAGTTCCCGGCGGTCCACGTACACGGCCTTGAACACCGAGATCGCACCACAGCGCCACCGGCACCGACAGCCAGGGCAGCACCGGCGATCATCGAAATGCCGGCCGGGCCGTCCGCGAACGGATAGACGCAGGAATACGGCACCCAGCGCCGCGCCAGCAGGTCGTAGTCGAGGCACATCGTGGCGAGGCTGCCGATGCCCTGCAGCTTCAGCAACCCCAGCAGCAGGCAAATGAGCCGCACGGAGGATGGCGCTTACGGCCCGACCGGGGGCAGGGCGCTGGTGAGCGCCAGACGGGATGAGAAAAACAGGTCGCCGGCGGTGCTGCCCGGCAGCCCGGAATCTGGCCTCCAGACGCCCCTTACTTGCTGGCGCCTCGCCGGTCGTCGTCGCTTTGCGCCGCCTCGCGACCTTCCGCGAATTCGGGGAAGGTTTCCGAGATCGAGTCCTTGTCCGGCAGGATGTAGAACACGCCGCCGCGCTCGAATGTCGGCTTGATGATCTGCTCGTAGAACTCCGGCGAGACGTTGATGCACCCATGCGTCACGCGGTTGTCGTCCGGCGTAGGCGAGGCGAGTCGTTCGGCGCGGTGCTCGCCCGGTGAGCCGGCGAGGGGGTGGATGGAGACCGCGGATTCGTAATCCACCCACAGTACGCGTCCGGCGTCGATCGAGGGGCCGTATCCCCCCACGAAGCGCCCCGCTGGCGTGGTGCGATCCCGACCCGGAATTTCGCGAAGCGCCAGGCCGGCGACGCCAGGGGCCGTATGGTCGCCGACTGCCGAGCCGAAGAGCCCGGGTGCCGCGCCGCGCAGACGGCCGTCACCGCCGAAGACGAAGACCTGTGCGGCGGCCTTGTCGATCACCGCAAACGGATAGCCCTGAGTGTCGTTGGACGCGACTACCCAGCCGGCCAGTTCAATCACCGTGCCGGAGACATCCTGGTCATGGGGAAGCTGGTCGAACGCAGTCTCCGGGGGCGCTGAAGCGTCCTGGGCGGAGACCGTGCCGACGCTCGCGAACGCGAGCGCCAGCACCAGCACTCCATGAGCGGCCCAGCTTGCAGTGTGTGTGCAGGTACGGATGGGACGATCCTTTTGAACGAAGACTGGAGTGCAATGAGATCGGCAGCCGGTCAAGGCCGCCGGATCCCGGTTCAAGCCGTAGGGTCGCTCACGATGCAGGGGCGATTAACCGCGGGGGGTGCGGGTAGCCGGTGCTGCGTTGAGCTGCTGGACGCGGGCCTCGATCTGATCGAGACGCTGGTTGGCACGCTGCGCGGACTGGTTGGCTGCTTCTGCACTCTGGGCAGCGCCCTGCACTCGGCTATCGAGGGAGTCGAGACGCGAATTGATCGTCGCGAACTCCTCCTTGTAATGGGCACAGCTCGCAAGGCCCATGGTGGCGACGATCGCCACGCCGACACGCACCATCATTCGATTCTGCTTGGTCGACATTTCGCTTCTCCGTGGTCAGGGGGACTCGGAATATAGCGAGCTTTCTGTCGACGCCATGAGGTGCCTTCAGCTGGGATTTGCGTACGTCGATGGCCGGTGAAGAGCGATGCCTGCTCGCCAAAAAGCGTGCATTCAGCTGGTTCGAAGAATCCACGATCGGTCGACATCGCAACCGTGTTCACGGTCACGACCATTGGCCAATTTCCTGACGTGGTTTTTTACATGCGGGGCCTTGCGAGCGATCGCGTACGAGCCTCGAAGGCTCGCGTTGCACAGCAAGGCGCGTTCAACGGGCCGCGTCAGAACACCCTGCCGGCAGGTTCAATCCCACCTGCGGACGTCAGGGCGACCCGACGCTTCCGCGATATGCGGCAATCGTCTGCTCGGCAGTCGGATTCGACATCGCCAGTCCATTGACGAATACAACAGGTGCGCCGCGTTTGGCCACTGCGAGGGCACGCTTGATGCCCTGCATCTGTTCGGTGGTCGGGTCGGCGACGTCGAAGGCGAAGGCGAAGCCGCTGTCGCGCACGACGGGAATGCCGGCGCGGTCGAGTTCGCGGATCAGCGCTTCACTGCGCTGCGCCTGCTCGGATGGGCAATTGGCCGGCGCCAGCACCAGCACCGTGTTCGGCTGCATCCCGCCGGGCATCTCGACCGCGACGAATGCGGACGCGTCGAAGGCTTCACTACGTTCATGCCACCACTGCCAGGCGCCGTAGAGGCCGCAGGCGAGCATCAATATCCATAAGGTCCGCATTGCCGTTCCCCTCGTATCGACTCGTTGGTAGCAGCTTCACGGGCGCGCTTATGCGCCCGTTCACTAGGCACGCCATCGCGATCGCCATCGAGCTTCGTATCCGGATAATTTTGGACAACGAGGTGCTTGATCGACCACGCCAACGATGGGTGCCAACGGCCACGGCGATTCGGCCAGAGCGTCGAACGTGCTGTCGTCCGCGTCCCGTGCGAATTCCCCTTCCCCCTGTGCCCGACGATAGCGGCAAGCCGCAGTGCAGGAAAGCGGCCGCGATTGCGGCTTGACGGTTCGCTAGAACAGTGCGCCCTGGGTCGGGGCTTCGCTGACGTCGGCGATGGTCTGGGGCGCCGATGCATCCAGGCGTTGCGGCGCTTCCGCGCCCAGGCGCCAGGCCAGGCCGGACCAGCGGCTGGCATGGCGTTCGAGCGCGCTGCGCAGGATGGGCGCGCTGCCCACTACATGCAGGGCGCTGCGCGCACGGGTCATGCCGGTATAGACGAGTTCGCGCGACAGCACGCGGTTGAAGCGCTCGGGCAGCACCAGCCACACGGTGTCGAACTCGCTGCCCTGGGCCTTGTGCACGGTCATCGCGAACGCACTGTCGTGCGCGGGCAGCGCGGCCGGGTGGAACGGCCGCGGACTGTGCGCATCGTCGCCGGGGAACCACGCCATCACCGCGCCGGCGCCGTCGGCCAGACAGATGCCGATGTCGCCGTTGAACAGACGGTGGCGATAGCTGTTCTCGGTGACCAGCAGCAGGCGGCCGTGGAAATACGCGCCGCTGCTGCGACGCACGGCCACGCCCGTGCCACTGCCGGTAAGCATGGCCTCGATACGCGCATTGAGCCCGCGTGCGCCCTGGGGGCCTTCGCGCACCGCGGTGAGGATGCGCAGGCGTCCCGCGCGGGCGAGTGCGTCGGCCGGATCGCTGGTGTCGGTGAGCGCGCTCCAGTGCGCGAGCAGGGTCTCGCGGTGGGCCAGCAATGGATCGGCTTCGCCTTCGTGGAAGCGCACCCCCGCGAGACCACCGCGCAGCAGCGACAGCGCGTTGTCGGCATCGCCCTCGCGCACGGCAGTGGCGAGCGGCGCGAGATCGAGCGCGGCGCTCTGGCGGTAGCCGCGTTGCAGGTGGATGCGGCGGCCGGGGAAGGCGCCGGCAGCGGAAGGGGCGGCAGGCACTGGCGCCCGGCCATGTCCGGAATGGCCGGCCGATGCGGATGGGCCGAGCAATGGCTGCAGCGCCTGCGCATCGTCGATCGCGATGCGCGCGCCATCGCCGGCGGCACGCAGGATGCCGCTGAGCACGTCGCCCGCTTCCACCGATGGCAACTGGTCGGGATCGCCCAGCAGCACCAGGCGCGCGCCGTCGGCGACGGCTTCGACCAGCTTGGCCATCAGCGGCAGGTCGATCATCGAGGCTTCGTCGACGACGACGACATCGAACGGCAGCGGGTTGTCTGCGTGGTGCCGGAACGTCGCCGAATCGGGAATGGTGCCGAGCAGGCGATGCAGGGTGGTACCGGCGGCGGGCAGCGCGCCCAGCAGGGCGGGATCGAGATTTGCACCGTCCAGTTGCTGCACGGCGCGGCGCAGACTTTCGGCCATGCGCTCGGCGGCGCGGCCGGTGGGTGCGGCCAGGGCGATGCGCGGCGCGGGCCGGCCTGCCTGCAAGGCCTGGGCGACCAGCAGCACCAGCAGGCGCGTGATGGTGGTGGTCTTGCCGGTCCCGGGCCCGCCGGTGATCAGCACCAGGTTGTGGCGCAGCGCGACCGCGGCGGCGCGGGCCTGCAGGTCGGGGGAACCGGCGCCGGCGCGCGCGTGGGGAAACAGCGCCCCGAACAGCGGTGCGAGGGTGTCGAGCGTCCCGCCCTGCGGCAGCGTGGCGCCGATGCGGCGCAGGCCATCGGCGAGGCGGCGCTCGTATTCGCGGTAACGGCGCAGGTAGAGCAGGCCGCGTCCCGCGTCCGCGTCCTCGTATACCAGCGGCGCTTCGGCCGCGGATTCGGTGTCGGGCGCATCGGGTCGGGCGACCCAGCGTGATGCCTCGAGCGCCGCGCGCCAGGCCTCGGGCGTGGGCCAGTCGATGTCGGCTTCGACCAGTCGCTGCGGCCGGGACGGCGAAAACCCGGCATGGCCGTTGGCCACGGCCAGCGAGGCCAGCGCCGCGGCGGCGAGCACGAGATCGGACGTGCCGGGGTCGAGGCGACGCAGGGATTGCGCGAGCGCGTTGTCGAGCGGGCGCAGGACGCCAGCGTCGCGAAGGTCCTGGAGAAGGGTCATGGGGTTGGGCTCCGCGGTCGGCTGCCCTCATCCCAAGCCCTGGAGAGGGGCTCAGGGCGGCGCGCCCGGCTGGGAAAGAACTCGGCGTGGCCTGCTGGTCGGTGGCGCTCGGAGCGGCATGTAGAGCGGGCGGGGGCTCGGGCGCGGCTTGCCGCGGTTGAAATGTGCTCCGAGCGGCTTGCCGCAACCAGGAAGAGTCCGGAGCGGCCCAAGCGGAAAGGCGCGGGTGCGGAGTCGGGCAGACCCAGGGGTCGAGCCCCTCTCCACCCGGGGGAGGGGCGCGGGTAGCCGCCATCGCGCGACATTGCCGCGATGCTGCGACAGCCGTGCGCGCTGCATATCCAGGCGCCTCGCCTCCACACGAGGCGCCTCCATCGCGTGGCCCGCAAGGCGGAAGGATCCGCAAGGCAGTCTGCCTTCGCGCCGACCCGCCCCCGCGCGCGGGCTCCGGACGCCAGGCGCGGGCAGTGACCGAAGTCGCCGATCACGCCGCACGCTCCGCGTCTGCGCCCGCGAACAGGGCATCGAGCGCACGCACCAGCTCCGGCGCGAACCGCCATGCCCGCAGCCCCGGTGCATCTTCGCGGCTCGCATCCAGTCCGCGGCAGAACAGGTAACGCGCGCCGCCGAAATCGCGGGCGTAGTCATACGCCTCGCCCAGGCGGAAGCGCAGCCAGCGATGCAGGGCGACGGTGTAGATCAGCGCCTGCAGGTCGTACTCGCTGTGCGCCATCGCCTCTTCGAGTTGGGCGGCGCCGTAGCCCGGCAGACGGTTGGTCTTGTAGTCGAGCACGTACCAGCGGCCGTCGTGCACGTAGGTCAGGTCGATCAGGCCCGTCATCAGGCCTTCGAGGCGGCGGCGCAGGCCGAAGCCGCTGCGCGCGGCAGACACCCCATGCGCGTGCAGCAGTTCGAGCAAGCCGTCCACGCGGGTGGGCGCGAGCGCGAACTGGAACTCGATCTCCGGCCTGCGCTGCTCGCCCGGCACATCCGCCAGGCGCACGCCTTCGGGCAGGCGCACGGTCAGCGTCTGCCCGACCAGCGGGGTCAGGACGTCCAGACCGTCGTCGAGCTCCTCACCGGTGTAGCCGGCTGCGCGCAGGCGCTCGACCATGATCACGGTCTCCGACGCGGGGACCGCGGCGCCCGGCGTCCAGTTGGACCACGCGGCGAAATCGCTGCGCTCGAGCACGTCGTGCAGCACCACGCCGAAGCGTGCACCGGCGAAACGGGGATCGAAGGCACCGGCATCGGGCGCGAGGTCGCGCGTGGTTGCGGGTTCGTCCTGACCGCCGGGCGCGGGCTGGGTCGATGCGCTCGATGGGTCATGGCCGGCGTCGGCACCCGCCAGCTGGGTGAAGCTGTACACCCACCAGTCGCTGGCCAGGCTGCGCGCGCTGCTGCGCGCCGGCGGGACGTCTGCGTCGGTCTCGGGTGCGAGCCACGGCAGGGTGTCGGGCGGCAGGCTGCGGTCGACATGCAGGGCATCGCCGAGCACGGACTGCAGCGCCTCGGGCGTGTCGATCATCCGCGCGATCGCGGCCTTGTCGTGGCCGTAGAACTCGCCGCCGGCGGTCCACAGCGCATGCCGCGCGCGGGTCAGGCCGACATAGAGCAGGCGCGCATCCTCGGCGCGCTGCGCGGTGCCCCAGCGCGTCTTCGCATCGTCCCATCCGGAGCTCTTCTGCAGCAGTCTCCAGTGCAGCACGCGGCCGTCGTCGCCGGGCACGCTGACATGGCGGCCGGCATCGCGCGGCTTGCCACCGATGCCGGCGAACGGCAGGAACACCAGTGGATATTCAAGGCCCTTGCTCTTGTGCAGGGTGACCACCTGCACGCGGCGCGCGTCCGACTCCAGGCGCAGCAGCTGGCTGTCGTCGTCGCTGCTCGCCCCGGCGATCGCGCGTGCCAGCCAGTCGACCAGGCCGTGCAGGCCCAGCGCATGCGCCTGCGCTTCCTGCAGCAGCTCCGCCAGCTGCAGGTAGTTGGTCAGGCGGCGCTCGCCGTCGAGCAGGCCGAGCAGGCGGCCGGCATGCTCGGCGCACAGCGCGGTGACCAGGGCCAGCGGGCCGCCACGCTGCAGGCGGTCACGCCAGCCCAGCGCGGTGAGCTGCCATGCACGTAGCGCGGCGCCGTCCTCGTCGAGCGCGGCGATGCACGCGGCGTCCTCGCCGACCAGTACCGTCGACAGCGCCATGCGCAGGCGGCCATCGTCGGCGCCGTGCAGCAGGGCGAGCAGCAAGGCATGCACGTCGCGCGCCTCGGGCGTGGCGAACAGGCTCTGCTTGCCGGCTGCGACCGCGGGAATGCCAACCTGGGCCAGTGCGCCGCGGATGCGGGTGGCCTCGGCGTGGCTGCGCACCAGCACCGCGATGTCGCCGGGTTGCACGGGGCGGCCTTCGATCGTCGCGCGACCATTGCGGGCATCGGACAGCACCGCATGGATCGCGGCTACGCAGGCCTGCGTGGCGAGTTCGCGCGAGCGCGTGGCGCTGTGCGGTTTCTGCTTGCCCTTGGCGTCCACCGCGTCCGACGGCGGTGCCTGCCACAGGGTCAGCGCGGGGGCGGGCAGGCCGCCGCGCAGGAAGTCCGTGTCCTGCCGCACGCCGCCGGGCGTCACTTCAAAGAATGCGATGCGCGGATCGACGAAGGGCGGGACGACCTTGTCCGGCGCCGCGTCGTGTGCGCGCTGCGCCTGCCCATACAGCGCCGCGATCGCGCGCAGCACGCCGGGCCGCGAACGGAAGTTCGATGCCAGAGGGGGCGCGGCTTGCGCGGTGCTGCGCGCGTCCAGATAGGTTTCGACATCGCCGCCGCGGAAGCCGTAGATCGCCTGCTTGGGATCGCCGATGACGAACAGCGCCGGCGTCTGGCCGTGCAGACGGTCGCTGGCGGCGCCGAACGTGCGGTCGAAGATCCGCCACTGGCGCGCGTCGGTGTCCTGGAATTCGTCGACCAGTGCCACCGCGTACTGCGCGCGCAGCTTCGCGACCAGGGCGTCGGCCTGCGGGCCCTCGACTGCGTCGGCCACGCGGTCGATCAGATCGTCATAGGTCTGCAGGCGCTGCTGCTGCTTGAACCGGGCGACGCGGCTGCGGGCGTCGTCACGCAGCCGGTGCAGCAGTTCCACGCGGCGCGCATCCTGGAACCGGGCGACATCGTCCAGCGCGTCGATGTAGGCAGGAACCGCGTCGCAGATCGACGAGTCCGGCGTGCGCCCGGCGCCGGACTTGCTGGTGCGGGCCTGCAGCGTGTCGCGGGCGAGGTTGGCGAGCTTGGCGTGCGAGAACGGCGCGGCATCGTCGCAGGCATCGCACCAGCTGCGCAGCGCATCGAACAGCGCGCCGATCCACTCGGCGCGGTAGCTGCCGCCGTGCAGCACCTTGCCCTCGATCGCCGCCAGCAGCGCCGCGCGGAAGTCGTCGCCCTGGGCGATCACTGCCTCGCGCAGGGCGGCGCCCGCCCGGCGCAGGCGCGGCGCCGGATCATCGGGCAGCTCCGCCAGCGCCGGGCGCAGCACGCGCTCGCGCACCAGTGGCGAGAGGTCGCCGGCCAACGCGGTGTGCCCGCCCGGCCACAGACCGAGCAGATCGTCGGCCGCGTCGGCCTCGGCGCCATGCGCGCGCCACAGGTCGGCGGCGATCGCCTCGCGCAGCGTGGTGTCGTCGGCCATCAGCTCGGGCGCATCGAAGCCCTGGCCCGATTCCAGCGCATGGTCGCGCAGCACCCGCGCGCAGAAGCCGTGGATGGTGAAGATCGCCGCGAGGTCGATCTCGTCGGCCGCCGCGCGCAGGCGTCGTTGCAGTGCCGCGGCCGATTCGCTGCCCTGTTCGAGATGCGCGGCGATCACCGCGCGCGTCAGCGTGGCTTCCGGCGTTGCGTCGGCGTCGGCGGCAGCGCCAACGAGATCCGCCGCCAGCACCAGTCGCGCCCGGATGCGGCTGCGCAGTTCCTGGGTCGCAGCTTCGGTGAACGTCACCGCGAGGATCTGCCCGATGCGCAGGCCGCGCTCGACGACCAGACGCACCACCAGCGTCGCCAGGGTGAAGGTCTTGCCGGTACCGGCCGAGGCCTCGATCGCGCGCACGCCATCGAGCGGCAGGCTCAGGTAGGGATCGGCGGTCACGGTCATTCGTCGTCTTCCATGTCGAGACCGGCGGCGATCGCACGCAGCGCGTCGAGATCGGTACCGTCGTAGCGCTGCCCCGCGGCGACGGCGAGGTAGACCGTCATCGTCTGCTCGACGAACGCGATCCGGGTGGCCTCGTCGCTGAAGGGATCGCGACCACGCAGTGCGAGGCGCAGAGCCTCGCCGCCGCCCTCGCTCCAGCCGCGGTCGCTGCCGCGCCAGGTCCTGGCCGCGGCTTCGAGGCCCTTTTCCAGTGTCGCTGCGCTGTAGAGCGCCCAGCCGCTGGCGGGGGCGAACACCAGCGGCGCGCGCAGGCCGTGCGCGCGCAAGCCCACCAGCTGCGACAGCGCGCCGCGTGCCTCCTCTTTCGCCATGCGCCGGCGCAGGTGCGGTCCGACACCGAGCTCGCTGTCGTCGTGGAACTGCACCATCGGCACGTCGATGCCGGCCGCTTCCGCCAGCAGCCAGTCCAGCCCGTTGCGGATCGTCGAGCCCCCGTTGGGCGCATCGAAGCGCAGGCGGACGATGCCGTGGGGATATGCATCACCGAGGCGGCCGTGCAGGCGCAGCGCGCCCTGGCCGGGCACGTCGAGATCGATCTCCAGTCGCGGCGCGTCCGCCTGCGCGTCGCCGCGCCAGTCACGGAACGCGGTGACATAGGGATCCACCTCCCCGCGCACCGCTTCGAGCGTGCGGCGTCCGAGCGGCCCCGACGGCAGCAGGCCGCGCGCGCGCAGCAGCGCCTGTGTGGTCGCATCGTCGTCACCGCGCAGGCCGGCCTCGAAGACCGCGCGCTGCAGGCGTTGCTTCTCCAGCCCGCGGCCCGGCGCGAGCAGCGGCTCGATGTCGCCATCGGGCGCCTCCACCTCGGCCAGCCGCAGGCCCAGGCGTTGGCGCAGGAAGGCCTCCGCCGGCGCCTGGAAAAAGCGCCGCAGCGTGTCCAGCGACAGGCTGTCTTCGGCTGCCAGCGGCGACAGCGGCGCGCCATCGAACCAGGGGGCCAGCGGATGCCGGCGCTGCGTCGGCGTCGAAGCGGCCGGCCACCAGGCGCGGCGATAGGAGAAGCGGCGCGGCTCGTCCCCCGCGCCGAACGCGGCCGGGGCGAAGGCCTGCAGCGGATGCCGCACGACCAGCGCCTCGGCCGCGCCGGCATCGGGCGCGTGCTGCGCGTCGGCCGCGGCCAGCAGTTCGGTGACCAGCACCGAGGGCTCGCGCGCGCTGCCGTCGCGCGGGTCCGCGCCCTGGAAACTCACGTAGAACACGTCCTGCGCGGCGGCGAACAGCTGGAGGAACAGGAAGCGGTCGTCGTCGCGGGTGGAGCGGTCGCCGACGCGCCGGTGCGCGCTGCCGAGCTCGGCGGTCAGGCGGTTGAGGCCGGCGGCCGGATCGCGGCGCGGGAAGTCGCCATCGTTCATGCCCAGCAGGCAGATCGCGCGGAACGGCAGCAGGCGCATCGGCACCATGCGGCCGACGCTGATGCCGCCGGTCAGCAGCGGCGCACGCGTGTCGGCCTCGCCCAGCACGCCGGCGAAATGCGCGCGCACCGCTTCCGGCGGCACCGGCGCGTCGAATCCGGCGCGCCGTGCATCGCTGGCGAATGCGTCGATCAGCGTGCGCAGGCGGTCGAGCGCGCGCTGCGTGGCGGGCGCGCCCGGGGTGCGCGGCAGCAGCGCGTCGAGCAGTTCCAGCAGGCGCGTGCGCCAGGCGTCGGGCGTCAGCGCTTCGCCAAGATCGCGTGCGCTGCGCGCGAGCACGCGCAGCAGCCGCACCAGCGTGTCGAGCGCGTCGAGCGCACTGCCTTCGAGATCCGGCAATGGGGCGACCGGCTGCCCGCTGGTGGCGTGGATCGGCGCTTCGCTGCCACTGGCGTGGCCGAGCAGCAGGCGGTCGAGTGCGAACGCCCAGGTGTAGGCGTCGTCGGCCGGCGCGTCGAAGCGCGCGCGGTGCGCGGCATCCAGACCCCATCGCGCCCCGGCCGCGCCGAGCCAGGCGTGCAGGCGGTCGAAGGCCGCGGCATCGAGTCCGGCCGCTTCGGCCAGCGGCGGACTCGCCAGCAGGTCGAGGGTTTCGTTGAGCCCGAAGCGTGCGACCGGCAGGGCCAGCAGCCGCACGAAGACCTCGGCCAGCGGTTCGCCTGCCAGCGGGCTGGCGTCTGCCAGCGCGTAGGGCAGTGCCTGCCCGCCAGCGCCGTCGTCGCCCCCGCGGCCGCCGAACACCGCGTCGAGATATGGAATGTAGGGATCGATGTCCGGCGCCAGCACCGCGACCTCGCGCGGCTGCAGCGGCGGATCGAACCGGCGGCCCTGCGGCGAGTCCGGATCGAACATCGCCTGCAGCTGGTCGTGCAGCACCTGCAGTTCGCGCAGGCGGGTGTGGCAGGCGTGCACCTGCAGGCTGGCATCGCTGCGGTCGACGGCCGCGCGCAGCGGCGCGCCCGACGACGCGCGGCGGTGGAAGAGGTCGGATTGCAGCCGCTGCAACAGGCCGCCCTGCGGGCCGCGGGTGTCGGGATCGACATGCGCGGCGATCTCGCCGGCCGGATGCACCACTTCGTAGCTGCCGAGCACGGCCATGAAGTCGCGCCCGGCCGCGCCCCAGGCCTGCAGCAGCGGGTTCTCCGGCGGCAGGTCGGCCGACTCGCCGGGCCGCGCGCGCTGCAGATCGCCCCAGTACTCGCGCGTGGGCGAGGGCACGTAGAAGTGCAGCGTGCCCACGCGCGCCTGGGTGGCCAGCACGCGCAGCACGTCGGGCGAGACGTTGAGCGTGGCGAACGCGAACAGCCGCGCCGGCAGGCCCAGCGGCAAGGGCGCGCCGGCAGCTTCGAAACGGTCCAGGTAGCCCTGGATGCGCCGCGCGCGGTGCATGCGCTGCCGCGACACGCGGCGCCACAGCAGCGCCTGCGGATCGTCGGCGTCGGCGCCGCCTTCCCAACGCAGCAGCCAGTCGCGGCGCCAGGCCTGGTACTTCTCGAACACTCCGGCCAGTTCCCCGGCAAGCGCCCATGCGCGCAAGGGGTCATCGCTGCCGACGTGCGCCGACAAGGCGCCGAGCGCGGGTTGGGCCATGAAGCCGGGATCGCGCAGGGCGGCATAGAGGTGCCAGCGCAGTGTCGCGGCGTCGAGCTCCTCGTCGCCCGGCTGTCCGGGCATCGGATTGGCGTCCAGCGCCCGGCGCACGAATTCGCCGGGGGTCAGGAATTCGAGGTTGGCCGCCACGCCGTGCGCCGCGGCGAGGGTCGCCTGCAGCCAACGGCGCATCGCCACCTGCGGGATCAGCACGATGTCCGGCGCCAGCAGCGACTGCCCGGGCGCGGGGCTGCGCAGTTCGGCGGCCATCAGGCCGGCGAGCACGTCCAGTGCGTTGGAGTGATAGAGGCGGAAGTCGCCGACTGGCAGTGCTTGCATCCGGCAATTGTGCCCGAGCGCATCTCAGCGGCTGCGACCCGGCGGCCCGCCCGGTGCCACGTCCAGGCGTCTACGGCGGGAAACCGGGCGTTGCCACGGTGCCGCCCTCGCTGCCCGGGCGGGCCCGGTTCAACGTTTGTCGGCGGCACTGAATGCAGTCGCGGGTGCCGTTTCGCCGCGTGAGGGGCCGGGCAACGTGTGCCAGCCGTGCTCGTAGGCCAGCGTGCCCCACAGCGCATGCATCGTGGCGTCGCGCACCAGGCCGGGTGGCGCGGAGTCACGCGGCAGCAGGGTGCCGTCGGCGCTGCGCGAGAAGATCAGGGCCGGCTGCGACGGTTGCAGCACCACCATCGCGTCGTCGGTCATGTAGGCGAAGTTCTGGTCGTACTGCATCAAGGCGCGGCCCGGGCCCTGGGCGCGGGTGAGGTCGGCACCGATCATCGGCGTGGGATCGGCGATCCCGACCAGCGAAAGCAGTGTCGGGCCGAGATCGATCTGCGAGACCAGACGCCCGTCGCGTTGCGGCGCGAGCCCGGGGGCGATGATGAGCCCGGGAATGTGGAAGTTGTCGACCGGTACCAGGGTGCGGCCGAACGCCCGCGAGTCGTGGTCGGCAACGATCAGGAACACCGTGTCGTCGCGATAGGGCGACGCCATCGCCCGGTCCATGAAGCGACCGAGCGCGTAGTCGGCGTACTTGGCGGCGTTGTTGCGCGTGGCCTTCTGCGCATCGTGCAGCTGGATGCGGCCGTCTGGAAATTCGAAGGGGTCATGGTTGCTCGAGGTGAACACGAAGCCGAGGAAGGGCTTGCCTTCGGCCTGAAGCCGGGTGAATTCGGCATGGGCGCGATCGAACAGATCCTCGTCCGACACGCCCCATGAGCCCACGAATGCGGGCGCGACGTAGTCCTTGCGATCGATGACGCGCTTGAAGCCGTTGGCGAGCAGGAAGCCGCGCATGTTGTCGAAGTGACTTTCGCCGCCGTAGTAGAACGTGGTGTCGTAGCCGTGTCGGGCGAGCACGCTGGCCAGGGTGAAGAAGTGCCCCTGCGCACGCGGTCGTTTCACGGTCGCCTGCGAAGGCGTTGGCGTGTAGCCGCTGATCACCGCCTCGATGCCGCGCACCGAACGTGTGCCGGTCGCATAGAGCTGGTCGAACGCCCAGCCCTGCGTGGACAGGCGGTCGTAGTTCGGGGTCAGTGGCAGCCCACCGAGACTGCCGACGAACTGCGCGCCCAGGCTCTCCTCGAGCACGATGACCAGGTTGCGCGGCCGGCCCGTGTAGGCCGGCGCGCGGCCGACCAGCATCGGCGCGGACGTCGATGCCGCGCGTGTCGAGCCGGTGCGCTCGCGCATGTAGGCCGCCACCGCGGCATCCGGCGTGGCGATGTCGTAGAGCCGCGCGCCGGGGTCCTCGCGCAGCAGGTCGCGGACCGAGAACGCAACCGAGTAGAACGAGTTCAGCGGCAGTGTGTTGACCGTGGCGTCGCCGGAGAATGCCAGCAGCGCCGGGTTCATCGGTCGGTGCCCGAGCGTCGAGCGGATGCCCAGCGCCGACAGTGCGAGCACCAGCACCGCGAGGCCTGCGCGCAGCGTCCAGCTGCCGCCTGCGTCGGCGTTGCGTGCCATGGCGCGGTGGAGCAGGCGGTAGCCCAGCACGGCGGCGATCGCGGTCAGCGCCAGCGTCAGCAGGCTGCTGCCCAGATGGCCCTTGCCCAGCGTCGCGGCGACTTCCTGCGGATAGAGCAGGTATTCGACGAACACCCGGTTCGGCCGCAATCCGTACTCGTGCATGAAGGCCGGCGTGGCCAGCTCCAGTGCGAACGGCAGCACCAGCGCCAGCGTCAGCCAGGCGGCGAACAGCACGCGCACCGCGCCACGCACGCGCAGGCCCGCGGGCAGCAGCAGGTAAAGGCCCGCCGCCACGCCCAGGAACATGCACATCGTCGCCACGTCCACGCGCAGGCCTTGCAGCAGCACGGGCGTCCAGCCATCCGCTGCGCCCACCGCATCGGCATGCCACAGGGAGAGACCCAGGCGCGATGTGGACAGCAGCGCCAGCCCGACCACGAACACCAGCAGGAACGGCGTGAGCGCGGAGACTGCGCGCGGGACGGAGCGGGACATCGCGGGACTCCAGACGGACCACGCACGCCAGCCACGCGGACGATGGTGGCCTGCAGCAGGATGCGCGCGGAGATGTTGGAGAACTGTTGGAAAACCCGTGGCTCCCGGCGGCGGGAGTGCCTTGGTTAAGGTCCGCAATGGCGCTCCCACGGTTTTCCGAGGCAGTCGCAGCGAGTTCGCGACGTCCGGAACGTCGGCATCGGCCGGGCGCTCGAACCATGCGGACTCACGGGCGCAAATCGGGCGCACGGAATGCGCGGCCGAGCCCTGCGCACGCGGCACGCGTCAGCGCTACGCCCCGTGGCGATTTGAGGCGCCGTCGGCGCGCCGGCCGCTTCGCGTTTGCGCGCAGCGCGGCGGCCGTGGCCGCCTGAGGCCCATCGTCGTGGTGCGCTGTACTGCATCGTGTCCACCAACAAACGCGTTCTGGCATGCGCTGCAGATCGCGGGGCGGCACCCGGCGCGCAGCTCGCGTTCGGCGTGACGCTTGCCGCTCGGGAACAGGTGCCGGGGCCACCCGCCGCGCCTTCGCATCGCGCGCGCCCCGAAAGGCCAGACTGCCGCTGTCGCCGGCGACGCCGGCGCCGGGCGCGGCCGACCTGCGGCGCCTGTGCTCGGTGACCCTCATGACAGGAGCGCTCGCATGCAGCCCAAGCCATCCTTCGACTATCTCGCCCGCGCCAGGGCCTGGCTTGGTGGCAGGCGCCCGGAACTCGATCCGGCCACCCGCGAAATCGTGCAACGGGCAATCGACCGCGGGGTCACGTCCACGGATCCGGGCGAGCTGCTGGACAACGTTACGGTCGGCGAAGCGCTCGCGGACCGGGTGGCCGCGTTCGGCGGCTCGTGGACCTTCATCGCGCTGTTCGTCGGCGCGCTGGTCGCCTGGGTGGCGCTCAACACTGCCGCGCTGGGCAGCCATGCGATTGATCCGTTTCCCTACATCTTCCTCAATCTGATGCTGTCGATCATCGCCGCGCTGCAGGCGCCGGTGATCATGATGAGCCAGAACCGGCAGGCCTCGAAGGACCGGGAGATGGCGGGTTACGACTACGCGGTCAACCTGAAGGCCGAGCTCGAGATCATGGCGCTGCACGAGAAGATGGACGCGATGCGCAGCGACCAGATCATGCTGCTGCTCGCCCAGCAGCAGACCCAGCTCGATCTGCTGACGCGTCTGGTCGAACGGGCCAGTGAGGGCGCAGGGGATGCGGGTGGCGGTGTGTCGGACGCGCCGCCGCAGTCCTCCGTGCCCTGAACCGGCATGTCAACCTGCGATCAGGTCGGTACAGGCGACGCGACCGGATCCGTATGGCGTGATGTATTAGGGCAAGACCCGGAATCAGCAACCGACCGCGACAGCGTGTCCAGGAGAACGCATTACGTACAGGTTTCGTTCGAGCAGACAGAACTCGAGTTTGAAACGCTTTGGAACGAGCGAATCCCGGCTGTCCACCTCGTGCTGGGCTGACAAAGTCGGGTGCGAGGTGCCGGTAAAGGCGAGCAATCGTCGCGAAGCCGTGCATCGGGCAGGTAGCGTCGCCACAGGAGCGAGGATGATCTTTCGCCATAGCTGAAGGCACTTTCTGCCCTCGTGGACGTTCCTGGTCCTTGGGCATTGGCCGCTTCTGGCCGGAAGCGGATGGGTGCGCGCGGCGACGCCAATCCGCTGTTATCAGCTTGAGCGTCTATCGGGAAAGCGCCAGATCGCGCGGGCCAATGCCACAGAAGATTCGGTGGCTTTCCGCTCTCGGCAGGCCCTGCTGCGAGTTCCGGTCTGGCCGGACACGAAGGGTTACGGTGCCTGCTTGCTGCTGTAGACCATATAGGCCGATCGCTGCGGGGCCGGCAACCGGGGGGGGGGGGGGGGCGCAGAGAGCGTCCCGAAAAGAACTTCAGACGGGTCGCGCCCAATATCAAGCCCGCCCCAGGGGGTTGCCCGGACCCCATTTTGTTGAGCCGCTGGAAGACACCAAAGCTCGACACGGACGTACAAATTTCGAGTCCTGGCGATACCGCTCCGGGATGCTCCAACCCGGTAGCGGGATAATTTCTGTACTCGCCAGTACAGCGACTGGGTTAAGATTCAGTTTGTTCCCGCCATTCTTTGCGGGTTTCGCGCGCCCGAAAACCGCGTGCGCCTTCCTGACCATTTGCGAGTCCGATGCCCGACGTCACCGCCCCTGCAGTGCTGCTGCGCGATGTCCGCCTCGACCGGGGCGGGCGCAGCGTGCTGTCGGGCATCGATCTGTCGGTGCCGCGCGGCAGCGTGACCGCCGTGCTGGGGCCGTCGGGCAGCGGCAAGTCGACGCTGCTCTCGGCGCTCACCGGTGAACTGGTGCCGGCCGCGGGCACGGTCGAGGTCTTCGGCCAACGCGTACCCACCCGCATGCGCGAGCTGCTGGAGCTGCGCAAGAGCATCGGCGTGCTGCTGCAGGGCAACGGCCTGCTGACCGATCTCACTGCAGGCGAGAATATCGCCCTGCCGCTGCGCATGCACACGAAGCTGCCCAAGCCGGTGATCGCGCGCCTGGTCGCGATGAAGCTGCAGGCCGTGGGCCTGCGCGCCGCCGGCGACCTCTATCCGCGCGAGCTGTCGGGCGGCATGGCACGCCGCGTGGCCTTGGCGCGCGCGCTGGCGCTGGACCCGCCGCTGATGATCTACGACGAGCCGCTGACGGGTCTGGACCCGATTGCCTCGGGAGTGATCATGAGCCTGATCGGCCGCCTCAACGCATCGCTGGGCCTGACGAGCATCATCGTCACCCATCACGTGCACGAGACCCTGCCGGTGGCCGACCACGCGATCGTGATCGCCAACGGCCGCATCGTCTTCCAGGGCACGCCGGCCGAACTCGAGGCCAGTGACGACGCACTCGTGCGCCAGTTCCTCCGCGGCGAGCCGGACGGGCCCATCGCATTCGACCGCGGCGATCTCGCCCCCATGGAGGCTGCCCGATGATCGCCGGGATCCGCGCGCTCGGCCGCGCCGGCCTGTTCTCGCTGTCGGTGTTCAGGGCATCGAAGCCGACCGCCGACTTCTTCGCCGAGCTGGTTCGCGAGATCTACAAGATCGGCGGCCGCAGCCTGCCGATCATCGCCGTCGGCGGCGCCTTCGTCGGCCTGTCGCTCACTCTGCTGGGTTACCGCGCGCTGGAGACCTATGGCGCCAGCAACCAGGTCAGCGTGCTGATCGGGCTTGGCCTGTACCGCGAGCTCGCCCCGGTGCTGACCGCGCTGCTGTTTGTTGGTCGCGCCGGCAGTTCGATCTCGGCCGAGCTCGGGCTGATGCGCGCCACCGACCAGATCACCGCGCTGGGCCTGATGGCGATCGATCCGGTGGCCAAGGTCGTCGCGCCGCGCTTCTGGGCTGCGGTGATCTGCGTGCCGCTGCTGACCGCGTTCTTCTGCAGCCTGGCGTTGTCGGCGAGCTGGTTCCAGGCGGTGCAGATCCTCGGCATCGACAGCGGCATGTTCTGGCAGGCGATGCAGGACGCGGTCGATTTCCGCGCCGATTTCCTGACCGCGTTCCTCAAGTCCGCGGTGTTCGGCGGCACGGCGGCGCTCGTTGCGTCCTACGTCGGCTTCCATGCCGAGCCGACGATCGAAGGCACCTCGGTCGCGACGACGCGCGCGGTGGTCAATGCCTCGCTGCTGGTGCTGATGTTCAATTTCGTGATGTCCGCCTTCCTGTTCCGCTGATGGCGGCCTGAGCGCGATCCCGTCCTTCCACCGCCGTCCCCGGCGGCCCGCTGCAAAGGTGACACCCATGACAAGCGCACGTGGTCCCCGTCTCGAGTTCGCCGTCGGCGCGTTCCTGTTGTTGGCGCTCGCCTCGCTGCTGGTGCTGGCGATCGCGTCGACCAACGGCCAGTTCGGCTTCAGCCGCGGCGGTACCTATCCGTTGACCGCCCGCTTCAGCAATCTGGGCCAGCTGCGTCCCAACGCCCCGGTCAAGGTGGGTGGGGTGACGATCGGGCGCGTGACCGGCATCGATCTTGATCCGGTGCGTTTCGATTCGATCGTGACGATGAAGATCGATGACCGCTTCAATGAAATTCCGGCCGATACCTCGGCGGCCATCCTTACCGGCGGACTGCTCGGCGAGAGCTACATCGGCCTGGCGGTCGGCGGGGATCTGGAAGTCCTGCAGCCGGGCGAGGAGATCGCGTTCACCTCGCCGGCGGTCGACCTGATGCAGATGGTCGGCAAATACATGTTCGGCGGTGGCGGCGGCGATGCCGATGCCGACGCCGCCACGCCCGCCTCCCCCGAGGCCGGCTTCGCGTCCCCGGACGCGCCCTCCAACGAAGGAGTCACCCCATGAACCGTATGCCCCTGATCCGTCGCGCCCTGTCGCTCGCGCTTGCGGCCAGCCTCGTGCTGCCCGCCGCTGCATTCGCGCAGCAGGCCCGCCCTGCCGCGCCCGCGGCAACCGCGCAGGCGGGTTCGCCGAGCCAGCTGGTGCTGGCCAATACCGAACGCGTGCTCAAGACGCTCGAATCGCGCCGCGCCGAGTTCACCCGTGACCGCAGCGCGCTGCAGAACTTCATCAACGGCGAATTCAACACCATGTTCGACCGCGACTATGCGGCGCGACAGGTGCTGGGCCGCCATGGCCGCGGCGCTTCGGAGGCCGACGTCAAGGTGTTCGGTGACGCGCTGGCCGAGAACCTGATGCGCAAGTACGGCTCGTCGCTGCTGGACTTCAATACCCAGCTGCGCGTGCGCGTGAAGTCCGAAGCCCCGCTGCCGCGCGGCTTGGGCGTGCGCGTGTCGAGCGAGCTGCTGCGCAGCGGTGGCGAGCCGATCCCGGTCGACTACCTGATGCGCCAGAGCGGCGGCACCTGGAAGGTGTTCGACGTGATGGTGGAAGGCGTGTCGTTCGTGCGCACGTTCCGCGAGCAGTTCGATTCGCAGCTGCAGCGCAAGTCCATTCCCGAAGTCGCACGCGAATTGCGTACCGGCCAGATCCAGGTGAGCGCCGAGTAATGGCCGGGGCCGCGGGCTCGGTCCGGCGCGACGGCGATGCGCTGGTGTTCGCCGGCGCGATCGACGCCGCTTCGGTCCCGGCGCTGTGGTCGCAGGCCCAGGCCTGCCGGGCCGGCGCCGCGCGGCTGGACCTGGGGGCGGTGACCGCGCTCGACAGCGCCGGTCTCGCCCTGCTGGCCGAGCTCGCCGGCGACGGCGCGCTGGCGGTCGACGGCACCCCGCCGGGCCTGGCGGAACTGTGCCGCGCCTACCGCCTGACGCCCACGCTCGCCTTCGTATCGGCGTAACCACGCCGACCGGCCCACTCCACGGAAACCCGACGATGTCGCCCCCAGTTCCGTTCCGCCTTCTGGCTTCGCTGGTCGTGTCGGCCATGCTCGCCGCCTGCGCAGGTACCGGCGCCCCGCGCGATCGGGTGCCGTCGCCGGTTGCGACTGCCACCGCCGCGCCCGATGCCCTGGCATCGGACACCGCGCCCGGCGTTGCCGACAGCGGCGTGCCCGACGTGGCGCCCGCGCCCGATTCGGTAGTCGTCGTCGAGGTCGAGGACGAGGTCGCGGCCACAGCCGGCGAGGCCGCGCCCGCAGCCGATACGCCCACCGACGCCGAGCTCGATTACGCGGCCCTGTACGGCGAATCGGTCTACGACCCGGTCTACGATCCCACCCTGCCCGAAGCGGCGCAGATGCCGCGCATCTACGACCCGTGGGAGCCGTTGAACCGGCGGGTGTTCGCCTTCAACAGTGCTGTCGACCGGGGCTTCGCCAAGCCGCTGGCCAAGGTCTATGCACGGGTCGTGCCGCGGCCGGTGCGGCTCGGCGTCACCAACTTCTTCAGTAATCTCGGCCAGCCGGTCAGTGCCCTGAACGCATTGCTGCAGGGCAGGCCGGTTGCCGCCGGCCAGTCGCTCGGCCGCTTCCTGCTCAACAGCACGCTGGGGATCGGCGGCATCTTCGATCCGGCGACGGATGCGGACATTCCCAACCAGAGCGCCGATTTCGGCCAGACCATGGGCGTCTGGGGCTGGCGCAATTCGCGTTATCTGGAACTGCCGCTGTTCGGCCCGCGCACGCTGCGCGATGGTTTCGGCCTGATCGGGGATGCGCCGCTGTCGCCCTTGCGCCAGGTCGGCGAGGACCAGGTGCGATTCGGCCTGCAAGGCCTGCAGCTGGTGGATCTGCGGACCCGCCTGTTCGCCGTCGACAGCATGCGCGAAGGCGCGGTGGACGAGTACACACTGATCCGCGATGCCTGGATGCAGCGTCGCGCCTACCAGATCGAATCTGCGCGCCGCGGCCGTGCGGACGAGGAGGCCGGCCTGCCGGACTATCTCTACGAGGACGATGTGATGCCGACAGTGCCGGTCGACGTGATGCCGGTGGTACCGCTGTCGCCGACACCGTGAGGCGCCACGGAAGCTGATCGGATCGGAGAGCCCCGCGGAAGCGGGGCTTTCTGCTGTCGGGGGTCGCGCGAGCAGGGGTGGAGACATCGCGAGGTCCGCGCCCGATCACCGCGTGCAGGCAGGACGGCGGTGCGCGTGCCGCCGCTGGCAGCGCCCATGCCCGGCTGCGTCTTGCCGCCCGCGCGTCCTGCGACGAAAGTCCCCGCACGCAGTTGCAGCGCGACCCGTCAGTCGCCCGCGAGTGCAGCCTCCACCGCCGCGCGCAGGCGCGGATCGTCCGCCGTGACATCGGGCGCGAAGCGGCCCACCACGCGGCCGTTCCGGTCGATCAGGAACTTCTCGAAATTCCACAGCACGCCCGGCGCCGGATTCGGCGTGCCGAAGGCGCGCAGCTTCTCGCGCATCGGGCCTTCGCCGGTCGCTTCGGGCTGCGCGTGCGTCAGCGCCTCGAACAGCGGGTGGATTGCCGCGCCGGTCACCGCGATCTTGGAGAACAGGGGAAAACTGACGTCGTAATTGAGGCTGCAGAACTGCCGGATCTCGTCGTCAGTGCCCGGCTCCTGGCCGGCGAAGTCATTGGCGGGGAAGCCGAGCACCTCGAATCCCGCCTCGCGTTTTTCGCGGTACAGCGCTTCCAGGCCCGCGTACTGCGGGGTCAGCCCGCACTTCGACGCGACGTTGACCACCAGCAGCACCTTGCCGGCGTAGGCGGCGAGGGTGGTGGTCTCGCCGTTGATGGTCCTGAGCGGAATGTCGGTCAGCGGTGCGGTCATGGCGTCGCTCCCACGGGAGGAGCGGTGATGGTAACGGGACGCCGCGAACGTTCCGTTTCGCACAGCGACGCCCCGCGGATCATCGGACCTGACGAGGCGTGCTGGGCCGGCCGGCGCGTCCGGTCCGCCGGCGCAGCGGTGGCGTGGACCGTTCAGGCGGGTGAGGTCTCGTCGTCGTCCTCACCGGCCACATCGTCGAGCGCCTCGCCCAGCAAGGCCTGCGCATCCGGGCCCGGCAGCGTTTCCACGCCGCGCAGGCGTCGCTCGATCGTGCGCGTCTTGCGGCTGGCTTCGCCGAGGCTCTTGCCCACGGTGCTGATCTGCTTCTCGGCCTTCTCGAGAATGCCGGCGAACTTGCCGAACTCGCTCTTCACCGCGCCCAGCACCTGCCAGACCTCGCTCGATCGCTGCTCGATCGCCAGCGTGCGGAAGCCCATCTGCAGGCTGTTGAGCAGGGCGTTGAACGTGGTTGGCCCGGCCAGCACCACGCGATGCTCGCGCTGCAGCAGATCGGCCAGGCCCGCGCGCCGGATGACTTCCGCGTACAGGCCTTCGGTGGGCAGGAACATCACCGCGAAGTCGGTCGTATGCGGCGGACAGACGTATTTTTCGCAGATCGATTTCGCCTGCACGCGGATCGCGCGTTCGAGCTGGGCCCCCGAGGTCTTGACCGCGTCGACGTCGCCCTTCTCCTGCGCATCGATCAACCGCTCGTAATCCTCGCGCGGGAACTTCGCATCGACCGGCAGCCACACCACCGCCTCGGCACTGCCGCGGCCGGGCAGGCGAATCGCGAAGTCGACCGCCTCGGTGCTGTCGGGCTTGACCCGCACCGAGCGTCCGTACTGCTCCATCGTCAGCGTCTGTTCGAGGATGTTTTCCAGCTGCACCTCGCCCCAGCCGCCGCGATCCTTGACGTTGCTCAGCACGCGCTTGAGGTCGCCCACGCCGGTCGCCAGCTGCTGCATTTCGCCCAGGCCGCGCTGCACCTGTTCCAGGCGCTCGGAGACGATCTTGAACGACGCGTCCAGGCGCGTGTTGAGCGTGGTCTGCAGCTTCTCGTCGACGGTCGCGCGCATCTGGTCGAGCTTGGCGGCGTTGTCGGCCTGCAGGCGCTGCAGCTGCTGTTCGAGCGTCGCGCGCATCTCGCCAATGCGCTGTTCGTTGCGCTGGGTGAGCTCGTTGAGACGTGCGCCGAGCGCATCGGCGAAGCGCTGCTGCTGCTCCGAACTTTCCGTGCGGCTCTTGCGCGCATCCTCGGTCAGCGCCGCGCGCAGCACGCCCAGGCGCTCGTCGGTGGTGCGCGTGAACGCATCGAGCCGCGCGTCGGTGCGCGTGGTGAACTCGTCCAGGCGCTGATCGGTGCGCGCGGCCACCGCCTGCAGCTGCGCGCCGAACGCATCGATGCGCTGCATCTGCGATGCGGCCGAGGCATCGAGCTGCTGGCGCAGCTCGCCGCGGCCCTCGCGTTGCTCCTCGCGCAGGGCGCGTTCGAGCGCGTCGCCGCCCTGGTCGGGGCGGCGCAGCAACAGGATGACCAGCAGCGCCGTGGCGGCGACTGCGACCAGCAGGATCAGGACGAGCAATGCGAGTGTGGAATTCATGGGTCGATTCTAGCGGTCGCCGTCTCATCGGCTGCGCCTGGCGTGCGCGCGTGATCGCGACATGGCCTAGGCTTGCGCGCCAACCGATACGAGCAGGCCATGTCCGACCTACCCGCACTTCCGCCGCTGGCGCCTGGGCGTTACCGCCACTACAAGGGCCGGGACTACGAGGTCATCGGCGTGGCGCGCCACAGCGAGACGCTCGAGCCCGTCGTCGTCTACCGGCCGCTGTACGGGGAGGGCGCGCTGTGGGTGCGGCCACATGCGATGTTCGTGGGGACTGTCGATGTCGACGGTGTCGAGGCGCCGCGCTTCGCCCGGCTCGAAGAGGCGGTGTAGGGCATCGGCACGCAGCGCGATGACCGGTTTGCGTCCGCCAAAGCCGCAAGCGACGCTCAATACAGGCGCAAAGCCAGCTCGCGCGTTGCGTCGTTTCCGGCGGCATCGCGGACCACCGCGCGCAGCACGTAATCGCCAGCCGACAGCGTCGCCGGATCCCACAGCGACGGTTCCAGGCGCCCGTCGCGCACCAGGTTGTTGATCGCGTAGCGGAACCGCGTGCGCGAGGCGCCATGCACGGTGATGCCGCTGTCGCCGGCATAGGCGATGCGGACGGCCTCGCGGTGCGGCGGCATGCGATCGAAATCGATGGTCATGCGCGGCGCCTCGAACCCGGGCAGCGGCGTGCCGTCGGCCTGCAGGAGCTGATAGCCCAGCGCGTGCAGCCCGAGGCGCCGGCGCGGCAGGTTGCCGTCCACCTGGTCCCAGGCTTCGACGACGATCTGCACGCCGCCACCGTCGCGCGGCACGCGCAGGCGCCCGTCCTCGCGGGTGGTCAAGGGCTGGTCGAAGGCCTCGAGCAGGGCCAGATCGTCGATGCGGGGCGCCACGGTGTCGACGAAGTTGCGGAAGCCCAGGCCCACCGCATTGCGCTGGTAACCCCATGGTCCGACGGCCAGATGCACGTGCGCCTGGGCGTTGATGGTGCCGATCGCGTCGCCGGCGCGCAGGTGTGTCCCGCGTGCGATGCGCACGCGCAGCGGTCGGCCGTCCTCGCCTTCGATCAGCTGGAAGCGCGGATCGAGCGCTTCACCGCGCGGCGTTCGACCCACGCGCATGTGCATGTAGGTCAGGTCATCGATTTCCATGTGTTCGGCCTGGTCGCCGAACGCGGCCGCCGCGTAGGGGTTGGTGATCTTGGCATCGGCGATTGTCAGCACCGGTGCGCCGACATCGCCGCGCACGTCGAAGCCGGCGTGCAGATGGCTGCGCGATTCCCCGCGGAAATTGCCGCGCACCTCGCCGAGCGTGCCGACCACTTCGTGCCAGCCGTCCTGCGGCGCCAGCGGCCAGCGGCCGCGGGTGTCGGGCAGGGCGGCATCCGGAGCCGGGCCCACGGCGGCGTTGTCGAGGTTCTGTTTCGCGCCGTCGGGCCGCACCTGCACGATGCGGTGCACGCGGCGCGCCGCCGCATCGGCGACCCACAGCCGGCCATGGCGGTCGAAGGCGAGGCCCGCAGGGCGCGCAAGCCGCTGGGCCATGTCGCGACCGGTCAGCACGTGCGCCCGGCCGTCGGGCGTGATCTGCAGCACGCGGCCGCGCGCAAGCTCACTGAGGTAGAGGCGGTCCTGCGCATCGATCGCGATCGAGACCGGTGCCGTCGGCGCCGCGTCCGCGTCGCTGCCAAGCAGCGCCAGCGTCGTGGTGCTGCCATCGGGCGCCACCCGTCGCAGCGCATGGTTGCCGGTGTCGGCCACCCACAGCGCGCCGTCCCTGCCTGCCGCGATGCCGCCCGGCGTATCGAAGCGGGCCTGCCCGCCGGCACCGTCGAAGAAGCCAGGGCGACCATCGCCGGCCAGCGTGCGTACCGCGCCGGCCTCGATCACCCGGATGCGGTCGTTGAAGCTGTCGGTGACGTACACGCGGCCCGCCGCGTCCACCGCCACGCCGATCGGCGCATGGAAGCGTGCCTGCGCGGCCGGGCCATCGGCGAAGCCGGCCCCGCCGCCGCCGGCGAGCGTCGTCACGGTGCCGTCCGGGGCGACCCGGCGGATCGCGTGATTGCCGGTGTCGGCGACATACAGCGCGCCGCTTGCATCGATGGCCAGGCCCGACGGCGTATGGAAGCGTGCATCCGCGCCGATGCCGTCCTCGAAGCCTTCGAGGGCGCCGGCGAGGGTGTCGACACGGCCATCGGGGTGCAGGCGGCGAATGCGGTTCGAGGCGCCGCCATCGGCCACGAAGACCGTACCGTCCGCGGCGACGGCGATGCCGAAGGGATCGTCGAAACGCGCCGTCGATCGCATGCCATCGCGCATGCCGCGGTGGCCATCGCCGGCGGCAAGCTCGATACGCGCCGGAAGTCCCGCCGGCGGTGGCCCCGGCTCGGGGCGCTCGGGGCTGCGCCATTCCAGCGCGACGCTTGCGGCCAGGGCGAGCGCCGTCAGTGCGGCGACCGCCCACAGCGCCCGGCGCGTGCCGGGCCGCGCCCGCCGCCTCACGCGGTCAGTCGACCACGCGGCAGAACACCGCCTTGAGGTAGCGCGATTCCTGCACGTGCGCCATGAACGGATGGTCGGGACCGGCGCCCGATACCTTGAGGATCTGGATCGTGCGGTTGGCGTAGAACGCCGCGCGCCGCAGCATGTCCAGGAACTGCTCCTCGCTGACCAGGCCCGTGCACGAGAACGTGGCCAGCAGCCCGCCCGGCTTGACCACGCCGAGCGCGAGCTTGTTCATGTCGAGGTATTTCTTCAGCGCCGGAATCACCTGCTCGCGGTCGCGGGTCATCTTGGCCGGGTCGAGGACGACGACGTCGTAGGCATCGCCCGCGTTCGATGCATCGCGCAGCCACGGGAAGATGTCCGCCTGCACGAATTTGATGCGCACATCGTTGAGCTTCGCGTTGCCCTTGGCGATCTCGATCACGTCCTCGTCGATGTCGATGCCGACGACTTCGCTGGCGCCGCGCACCGCCGCGTACACGCCGAAGCCGCCGGTGTTGCAGCACAGATCGAGCACGCGGCGGCCCTCGACATGGCGGCTCAGCCATTCGCGGTTCTCGCGCTGGTCGGCGAAGAAACCCGTCTTGTGCGCGCCGGCCGGATCGGCGCGGAAGCGCACGCCGTATTCGGTGATGATCGCCGGCTCGGCAGGCACGCTGCCGCGGTAGTCGAAGCTCTCCTGCTTCTGCACGTGCTCGTCGGCGAAGCTGTGGAAACGGCAGCCGGGGAACTGTTCGGTCAGCGCCTCGTAGATCCATTCGCGGTGGCGGAACATGCCGGCGCTGAAGAACTCCACGACCAGCAGGTCGCCATAGCGGTCCACCACCAGGCCCGACAGGCCGTCGCCTTCGCTGTGCACGACGCGCCAGGCATCGGAGACGTCGTCGAGCTTGAGCACCTCGCGCCGCAGCGACACCGCCTCGGCGATCTTGCGCGAGAACCAGCCCGCATCCACCGGCACGTCCGGATGCGTCTCGAGGATGCGCACGGCGATGCGCGAATGGCCGTTGTAGAAACCGCGGCCGATCCACTCGCCTTCGACGCCGATCACGTCGACGATGCTGCCCGGCTTGGGTCGCTGGGCGGGCTTTTCGACGAGACGCTGGAAGATCCACGGATGGCTGGAGCGCCAGGCGTTTTTCAGCCGGACGACGGGATAGGAAGTCTGCATGCCGGGAATTCTACGGGCTCGCCGACGATGGCGCCCGCAGTGGCGCGCGGGCGCGAGACGGGCCGCGCGAGGAACACGCGCAGCGACTGGTCGGCAGGGCTCGCTGCGGAAGCCCGTCCCGGCTTGCAACGGGGGGATCCGTCGCCATGCTGGTGGCATGCATCTCGACAGCCCCGACGACATCCCCGACTCCCATGCCCAGCGCGCACGCGACCGGCGGCTTCTGACCCGCGCGCTCAAGGCCAGCGTGGGCTTCGTGCTGCTGCTGGTCATCGTGTTCGGCGTGCAGGGCATGCTCGACTGGCGTCCGCTGGCGGTACGTCCCGGCGAATGGAGCGGCCTGCTCGGGCTGCTGACCGCGCCGTTGCTGCACGGCTCTCCAGAGCACCTGATCGCCAACGCGAGCGCGCTGCTGGTGCTCGGCTCGCTGGCGCTGGTGGTCTATCCCAGGGCGACCCTGCGCGGCCTGCCGCTGATGTGGCTCGGTTCCGGACTGGGCGCGTGGCTGATGGGGGCGCCGGGTTCCTACCATCTCGGTGCCAGCGGCGTGACCCACGGCCTGATGTTCCTGGTGTTCGTGCTCGGCCTGCTACGGCGCGACCGCCCCGCGATCGCCGCCGGGATGATCGCCTTCCTGTTCTACGGCGGCATGCTGCTGACGGTCCTGCCGCAGGAGCCCGGCGTGTCCTGGCAGTCGCATATGGGCGGCGCCATCGGCGGCATTCTGGCCGCGTTCTGGTTCCGCCATGCCGATCCCGTCCCGCCGCGCCGGCGCTACAGCTGGGAAATCGAGGAAGAGCAGGCCGCCCGCGCCGAACTCGAACGCCGCGAAACCTTCGAACCGCCCGCGCCCCATGACGTGCCGGTGCTGTGGGAACGGCCCGAGCCCCCGCGTGGCGTGGTGTTGCACTTTCCGGACCGGCGCGGCGCGCGCGGGGACGAACGCTGATCCTGCGATCGCGGGCTTTCGCCTGGGCACCCGGCTGCGCTGGGATCGAACCGCAAAATCCCGCCGTGTGTCTGTCGATGCCGGACTCCATGCACTACATTGGTGCAATGGCCGACGAAACCCCGCCCCCGCATGTCTTCGATGCACTGACCACGCCGCTGGTCTGGGCCGCGGCGGACGGGCGTATCCGTGCCTGCAACCTCGCCTTCGCGCGGTGGCTCGGCGTGGGCCGCAAGCGGCTGCTCGACCAGCCGCTGGCAGCGCTGGAGGTCGACGGCGAAGTGCTGCGACAGGCGTTGCGCACGCCCGGCGATCCCAGCGACGGGGCGATCCGGGTGCGCCGGCTGGCCCTGGCCTTTCTCGGCGGCGAGCCGCGTTTTGCCGATGCCTGGCTGTCGCGCGAGGCTGATGGTGGCCTGCTGCTCGAAGCCCATCCGGTCGACGAGTTCCCCGGCGCCGATCCCACGCAGGCGATGCCGCTGGCGCTGTCGGCGGCGCTGCGTGGCCTGGCGCACGAGCTGCGCAACCCGCTGGCGGGGCTCAAGGGCGCGGCGCAGCTGCTGGCGCGTCGCGTCGGCGATGGCGAATCGGGCGAACTGGTGGCGCTGATCGACAGCGAGGTCGCGCGGCTGGGCACGCTGGTCGACCAGCTGCTGTCGCCGCGTGCGCCCACGCCGCATCGCGCGCTCAATATCCATGGGGTGCTGGAACAGGTGCTGCGACTGGCCGAGGCCGATGCCGGCTGGGCGGTGCGCATGGTCCGCGATTACGACCCCAGCCTGCCGGAATTGCTCGGCGATCCCGATCGGCTCACCCAGGCCATCTGGAATCTCGTGCGCAACGCGATCCAGGCCGGCGCCGCCAACATCACCCTGCGCACCCGCGCCGCGCTCGGCGTGCGCCTCGGCGACGAGGTGCACGCGATGGTGCTGCGCCTGGAGGTCGTCGACGACGGCCGCGGCGTGCCGGAGAACATCGTCGAACAGATCTTCCTGCCGCTGGTGTCCGGGCGCGCGGATGGCAGCGGTCTGGGGCTCGCGCTTGCCCAGCAGGTCGCACGCGAGCATCGCGGCGCGCTGGTCTACCGCTCGCGCGCCGGGCACACGGTGTTCACCCTGCAGGTGCCGTTCCCGGACGACGATGCTTCGGGCGATCCCCAATACAGCGAAACCACCGCGCCGGAGGCGCCTGTCGCATGAGCCTGCCCGCAGCGCGTATCTGGGTGGTCGACGACGACCGTTCCGTGCGCTTCGTCCTGTCCACTGCGCTGAGCGAGGCCGGCTACGACGTCTCGGGCTTCGACAGCGCGCAGGCGGTGCACGAGGCGCTGGCCCAGCGGCCGCCGCCCGCATTGCTGTTCACCGATGTGCGCATGCCGGGCGATTCCGGGCTGCAGCTGCTCGAGGCGCTCAAGCACGGGTATCCGCAGCTGCCGGTCGTGGTGATGTCGGCCTATACCGACGTTGCCAGCACCGCCGGCGCATTCCGTGGCGGCGCCCAGGAGTTCCTCTCCAAGCCCTTCGATCTCGATGAGGCCGTGGCCCTGGCCGCGCGCGTGCTCGGCGACCACGACAGCGCACAGGAGCCCGAACCCGCGCCGGGCGGCGATGCCGATGCTGATGCAGACGCGCTGGTCGGCGATACCGCGCAGATGCGCCAGCTGTTCCGCGCGATCGGGCGCCTTGCGCAGGCGCCGGTGTCGGTGCTGGTCACCGGCGAGACCGGCACCGGCAAGGAACTGGTGGCGCGCGCGCTGCACCGCGAATCGCCGCGCGCGCGCCGTCCGTTCGTGGCACTCAATACCGCGGCGATCCCCGCCGATCTGCTGGAAAGCGAGCTGTTCGGCCACGAGGCCGGCGCGTTCACCGGGGCCTCGCGACGGTACGTGGGGCGCTTCGAACAGGCCGATGGCGGCACCCTGTTTCTCGACGAGATCGGCGACATGCCGGCCTCTTTGCAGACGCGCCTGCTGCGCGTCCTGGCCGAGGACGAGTTCTTCCGGGTCGGCGGGCGTGAGCTGATCCGCGTTGACGTGCGGGTGATCGCCGCGACCCACCAGGACCTCGAGCGCCTGGTCGCCGAAGGCCGTTTCCGCGCCGACCTGCTGCATCGCCTCGACGTCGTGCGCCTGCGCCTGCCGCCGCTGCGCGAGCGCCGCGAGGATGTGGGCCAGCTTGCCGAGCGCTTCCTGCAGGCTGCCGCCGTGAAGCTCGACGCGCCGCCCAAGCGCCTCGGCCGCGCCGCGCTGCAGCGGCTGCGCACGCACGACTGGCCGGGCAACGTGCGCGAGCTGCAGAACCTGTGCTGGCGTCTGGCCGCGCTGGCGCCGGCCGATCTGGTCACGCCGCAGGATCTCGACGGCCTGTTGACCGCGCCCGGCAGCGCCCCGGCCGCCGACGCCGGCAGCCAGGCCGCCGACGACTGGGAGCGCCCGCTGCGCGCCTGGGCCGATGCCCGACTGCGGGCTGGCGACGACGACATCCATGCGCAGGCGCGCGACCGGCTCGATCGCGCCCTGCTCGAAACCGCGCTGGTCCACACCGGTGGCCGCCGCGCCGAAGCCGCGAGCCGGCTCGGGGTCGGCCGCAACACCCTGACCCGCAAGCTCGGCGCGCGCGGGCAGCGCGGTTGAGGATCCTTTCATCGATGCGCCCAAGGCGCGGGCTAAGGTGACCGCCATGAATCGCCTCTCCCGACTCCAGATCCTTGCCACCACAGCAGCCGGCGTCCTGGCGGGCTGCGCCAGCGCCCCCCGGCCGGCGCAGCCGCCTGCGCCCGCGGCGCCCGCCACCATCGCCGCTACGGGCACCGCCCAGGGCGCGATCGCCAATCTCGCGTCGGCGTCGGGTTCGCTGGTCAGCGGGCGGCTCGTGCTGTCGCCCGACGCCGGCGGCGTGCGCGTGCGTGGCGAGATCGGTGGCCTGGTCCGCAACGGCACCCACAACGTGCGCCTGCATGCGCGCGGCGACTGCAGCGCGGTCGACGCGAGCAGCGCAGGTCCCGAATTCGATGCTCGGGCCGGCGCACCCTCGCGTCAGCCCGATTCCGGCGATCGCGGCCGCGTGATCGCCAATGCGAACGGCGTCGCCACGCTCGATCTGCTGCTGCCCGGCGCGGTACTCGGCGGTGGCGCCGCGAACGACATCGTCGGCCGTTCCCTGCTGGTGCTGGGCGCGACGCCGGGCGCGATCAGTGCGCGCGTCGCCTGTGGCACGGTGCAGCCGCGCTGAACCGATCACATGGTTCCAACCCGGGGAAGCGGATGCTGGCGCGCGTCCATATTTCCACGCGGCCACTGCCGCACCCAGTTTCCAGATCGAGGAGAACACCGATGCACAAGTCCCGTTTCCTGCTGCCGATCCCGGCCGCGCTGGCCCTTGCGCTGGCCGCCTGCGGCGGCGCCGATCGCAGCGCCGATGACAGCGACAATGCAGCGGCGCAGGCGGATCGCGCTGCGGATACGACCGGCACCACGCCGGGCGACAGCGCCGCGACGACGGTCGCGATCGTCGCGCTGCAGCCGACCCAGGGCAACCAGACCGCCGGCGAACTGCGCTTCACGCCCGGCAATGGCCGCGTCGACGTCACCGGGACCGTGACCGGCCTCCCTCCCGGCGGCACCCATGGCTTCCATGTGCATGAGAACGGCGACTGCAGCGCACCCGACGCGAGCAGCGCCGGTGGCCACTTCAATCCCGCCGGCAGCGCCCATGGCCGCGTCGGGCATGGCGACCACCATGCCGGCGACAGCGACAACATCAGCGCAGGTGCCGACGGCACCGCGCAGGTCGTGGGCTGGCTCGAAGGCGTGACACTCGGCGATGGCGCCGTGACCGACATCGTCGGCAAGGCGGTGATCGTCCACAAGGACGCCGACGACTACACCACCCAGCCGACCGGCAATGCCGGCGACCGCCTGGCCTGCGGCGTGATCAAGGCCAACTGAGCCTCGCGCCAGTGGGAGTGTCCGCCGGCAGCGGGACACTCCCTTCTTGTTTGCGGATAAGCGCCGCGCCGACGCGTTCCACGCGCAGGACTGCAGCCCGCATCGGGCACTGCCCGGGCATCGGCCGGGTCCGCCGCAAGGCACTGGTTCCTGCTGCGTGCGTCGGCCGGCTCCGATCTTCCTCGTGGTGACCCGCTTGAGGGCGCGTTTCACCGTTTCTCGCGGAAGTGCCGACACCGCGGCACGGACCGATGCGCGCGTTGGACGGCGCTTCGCCGCGGCGTCGCAAGCCGGGGCACTCGCCGCAACTTCCCGATAGGCGAAGCCCGCGGAGCGTGCAGCTGCACGTTCCGCGCTTCCTGCCGCGCAACGCGTGCGCGGAGGCTGCGCAGTGCGTCAGCCGAGCGCGGCGACCGGATCCTGTCCGCTTGGCACGTGCGCGAATACCAGCGGCACGCCATGGGCCTGCAGGACCGCGCCGAACTGGCGCTGGCGCGCCTCGTACATCGCGAATCCATGCGCGAGCCGGGCCTGATCCTGTTCCGTGCCGGCGCACCGGCGTCGCCAGTCTTCGGCCGACAGCATCGCGATGCGCACCTCGCCATCGACATAGCGCAACAGCGGCTCGGGCGGAGCGTCGAGCCAGGCCTCGGAGTCCGCCGCGAGCAACGCGGTTTCCAGCACGTCCCACAGCGGATCGAGGCCCTGGTTGCGGTACTGCAGTGCGGTCATCGCCAGCAGGTCGTGCAGCGTCAGATAGCGCGCATGTTCGATGCGCACCCCGAACGCCTCCTGCGCATGCAGCGCGGTGTCCGCCTGCGCCATGCCCAGATCGAGCAGGTCGGCCTCCATCTGCGCCGACACCGCTTCGACGACCGCCGCCTCACCGGCGAACAGATACGGCAGAACCCGCAGGCGGCCGCCGGCGAGTTGCGGGTCCGCCTGGAACGGCAGTGGCACCACGCCTTCGGCGTCGGCACCGAAGGCGATGATCCGCGCGCCCTGCCCGGACTGCGGCGCGCGCTGGCGCAGTTCGTCGAGGCGGCGATGGATCGGCCAGCCGGGGCGCAGCAGCTCGGCGGGGTCGAAGTGCGCGCCGGCGAGCACGAGGTCGAGCTCGCGCGCCGCGGGCACCAGCACGCCCAGGTCGCGCCCGAGCAATCGCGCCAGCTCGCCGGCGGCCGCCTGGCCCAGCGCCGCGCGCGCCGGCATGGCGTCGTCGCTCAATTCCAGGGCGAACACGCCGTGCACCTGCGGGCTGGCGGCCGCGCGGGCAACATCATGTCGGGAAATGTCGGGATCTGCGGTCATTGGCCGTGCACATCATCGTGGATACACTCGTTCACATTATGCCCGTCCCATTCCGGGACAGGCTCACGCAGGTCCTGTCGAGGTCATACCGATGCTGCTAGGTCGTCCCGTCGCCGTGCTGGGTGGCGTCCGTATCCCGTTTTGTCGTCAGAACACCGCCTATGCGGACGTGGGAAATCTGGGGATGTCGGTCCGTACGCTGGGGGCCCTGGTCGAGCGTTTCGGGCTGCACGGTCAACAGCTCGGCGAAGTCGCGATGGGCGCGGTGATCAAGCATTCCAGCGACTGGAACCTGGGCCGCGAAGCCGCTCTGTCCTCGGGCCTGTCGGCGCTGACCCCGGGCATCACCCTCCAGCGCGCCTGCGGCACCTCGCTCGATTCGATCATCACCATCGGCAACAAGATCGCGACGGGCCAGATCGAGTCCGGCATCGGCGGCGGCTCGGACACCACGTCCGACGTGCCGATCGTCTATGGCCGCGCGCTGCGTCGACGCTTGCTGGCGGCCAACGCGGCCAAGACCACGCGCGACAAGCTGGCTGCCTTCAAGGGCTTCCGCCTGCGCGAACTCAAGCCTGATTTCCCCGGCGTCGCCGAGCCGCGCACCGGCAAGTCGATGGGTGAGCACTGCGAGGACATGGCCAAGCAGTGGAACATCGCCCGCGATTCGCAGGACGAGCTCGCGGTTGCCTCGCACCACAAGCTGGCCGCTGCCTACGAGCGCGGCTTCTTCGATGATCTGGTGGTGAACTTCCGCGGCGTCTCGCGCGACAACATCCTCCGGCCCGATACGACGATCGCCAAGCTGGCGACGCTCAAGCCAGCGTTCGACAAGACATCGGGCCGCGGCACGCTGACGGCCGCCAATTCCACGCCGTTGACCGACGGCGCTGCCGCGTGCCTGCTGTCCAGCGACGAATGGGCCGCGACCCACGGTCACGAAGTGCTGTGCCACATCCGC
Source organism: Luteimonas chenhongjianii (assembly GCF_002327105.1). Classification (GTDB taxonomy): domain Bacteria; phylum Pseudomonadota; class Gammaproteobacteria; order Xanthomonadales; family Xanthomonadaceae; genus Luteimonas; species Luteimonas chenhongjianii. The sequence continues at coordinate 720,203 of NZ_CP023406.1, forward strand.
GACGCGCACGTGTCGGCGGTCGACTTCGTGCATGGCGAAGGCCTGCTGATGGCCCCGACCGTCGCAGTGGCCGAGATGCTCGCGCGCAACGGCCTGACCCTGCAGGACTTCGACATCTATGAGATCCACGAAGCCTTCGCCGCGCAGGTGCTGTGCACGCTGCGCGCATGGGAAAGCGAGGAATACTGCCGCACGCGGCTGGGCCTTTCGGCGCCGCTGGGCCGGATCGACCCGGCCAGGATCAACCCGCTGGGCTCGTCGCTGGCGACCGGGCATCCCTTCGCCGCGACCGGCGCGCGCGTGGTCGCTACCGCCGCCAAGCAGCTCAAGGAACGTGGCGGTGGACGTGCGCTGATCTCCATCTGCACCGCCGGCGGCATGGGCGTGGTCGCGATTCTCGAACGCTGAAACGCGGAGCCTGCCATATGCCCATCTGCAATCCCGGCCGGCTCGGCCTGCTCGCCGCCGCGGTACTCGCGCTGGCGGGCTGCGGCGGAGAAGACACGCCCGTGGCGAGCGGCCCCCAAATCATCGCCGCGCCTCCACCACCGGAAGCCTTGCCCGACTGCGCCGCGATCGCAACTGCACTGGGCGATCTGGTCGAGGGCCTTGTCGTGGTCGACGAGGCCGGTACGCGTCAGCAATCGCCGGAGAATTACGATCTCAGCTGCGTCTGGCGCGGGAGCGAGGACGGCGCCGCGCTGGGAACCTTCATCATCGTCGACCAGGTGCCGCTGACCGCAACCGACATGCAGCGCGCCGGCATGTACGTGGAGGATCCGCGGGTATCGCCGCTGGGCGGATTCGTTGCCATTCCCGACGGTCTGCTCGACGGCAATGCACCGCTCGGCCCGGTCGGGCCCCAGGTGATCGTCGGGCCGGTCACGGTGACGCTGGCGTCCAATGGCCGCGGCCGCGCGGCGGAATACACGCTCGATCAGGCCGTCGACGCGGCGGTTGCCATCCATCGTCTGATGCGCTGATGCGCCGCGGACCTCGCGGCTGAGGCCGCGGGCTCGCGCGTCGGCAGGACCCGATGGACGCGGAGCCTGTCGCCCGATGCGCAAGCGGACCGCGTGGACGGCCCGCGCCACCGCCCATGCTCAGCGCGGGTCGTGCGCCGAGCCTGCACGGAAATGCTCCGGCGAACCGGCAGATCCCCTCACGCGCGTCGGCTCAGAACCGCTCCGTCGCATGCGGGGGCGCATCGCCGTCCACGTACGGCAGGCCATGCGCGTCGCGCATCTCGGCTTCGATCGGCGCCTCGTCGAACGTGGCGGTCGCCGCTGGAAGCGCAACCACCGGCTCGTTGCGGGCGGCGCGCAGCGCGTTGGCGTAACACAGGCGCGCGTTGCGATCGTCGCCGCTGGCGGCGTAGCCGTCGCCCATCACCATCCAGGCTTCGCTGCCTGCGCCCTGGTCGATGGCGCGCTGCAGGTAACCGCGCGCGTTGATCCAGTCGCGCTGCATATGGTGCAGGCGGGCGAGGCCGAGCATCACGCCAGGGCTGGCGGGATGCGCATTGAGCCACCGCTCCAGGCGCGCCTGGCGATGCGCCGGGTCGCCGATCTCCAGAGTCGCGTAGCGCGCGGCGACGCGTTCGTCCCAACGCGCATCGAGCGCGGTTTCGAGACTCTTGAGCGCCGCGTCATGCCAGCCGAGTGCGCTCGCCCGATCAGCGTAGGCCAGCACCACGGCCGCCTGGGTGCGGGTGGCTTTGGGCAGCGCTTCCCAGCGCTCGGCCAGGACGTTGGGTTCCGGCGCCTCACGCAACGATGCCGCGGCCCAGCGGTTCTCGCGCAGCTCGAGTTGCGCATCGCTCAGTGCGTTCTGGCGACGCAGTGCGCCGAGCAGCCCGTAGGCTTCCGCGGCGTGGCCGGTCATCGCCCAGGCATCGGCACGCAGCGCGAGACCGCGCGGCGGCAGTGGCTGCGCAGCCGGGGCCTCGAGCGCGGCAAGCGCGTCGATCGGACGTTCTTCGAGCAGGGCGATCTCCGCCAGCGCGATCGCGCGCGTGGCCGGATGCCGGTCGCCGAGGCGGTCCAGGTGCGCACGCGCACCAATCGCATCCCCGCGGGTGATCGCGGCCTGGGTCGCGGCCACCCGCGCCGCCGGTTCGTAATACGGGTTTTCGTCGGCCGACTGCAGCAGCAGCTTCTCTGCGCGTGCGTAATGGCCCTGGTGCAGCGCATCGAGGCCCTCGCCGAGGCGACTCTGCGCGCGCGTCTCGCGATAGCGGCCCCAGCTGCGGAAGGGGAGCATCAGCAGCGAGACCAGCAGCCACAGCACGACCAGTGCGCCGAGCAGCATGGCGATCGCGTTGATCACTGTGGTCGTGTAGTCGACGCCGCCGCGGCGGACCAGCACGTAGCCCGGGTCACTCGACAGCAGCAGCTGCGCGGCAAGCGCGCCGACCAGGGCGATGACGATCCAGACCAGCAAGGCACGAAGCAGGGACATGGCGACTCCAGGGGTGGCGCAGGTGGAAGTGAACACGGTGCCAGATCGCGCCGTGACGGGCCTGTCGCGACGCTCGGGCGCATTCATGGAAGGGCGTCGCGCGGGCAGCTGAACCTCGCCCGGAACCCGGGTCAGCGACTGTCGTGGTGGCTCATCCGAGCCTCCCCCGGACGCGCCGCCGCCAGCAGCGATGCAGGCCGCGCATCGGTGGCGCGTTCCACCCACGCGAATCCACAGTCGCGTGCGAGGGCTTCGAGCCGTTCGCTGGCAGCCAGCACCTGGGCCCGACGCAGTCGAGCGAGCGCGGGCTCGGGCAGTGCGGCCAGCGTACGGGTCAGGGCTTCGCCGCTGCTCAGTGGCAGCAGCCAGGGGTCGGGCAGGGCGAGCAGGCGCGCGATGCGCGCAGGCGCCGGCGGCGTGGGCTCGCGCACGTAGACGTCGGCGCGGCGCAGGTCAGCGCCGGCATTGCCGAGTGTCTGCGCAATCACGCCGCGGCCGCCGGGGGCGGTCACCAGGCCAACGCTGCGTCCGTCCACCGCGGTGAGCGCCGGCAACGACAGCAGGCCTTCGCTGTCCATGCGCGCAGGCGACTGCACGCCGGCGACGCCGACCCGCGCGAGCGCGCGCGCCGTGCCCGCGCCGACCGCAAGCCATGCCTGACCGGCGCGCGCACAGAGCGGCTGCAGCGCCGCGGCGGCTGCGGCCGCGGGCGGGCTGGTGAAGACGACGACGTCGGCGGCAAGGGCATGGGCGAGTGCGGCGCGGGTGTCCGCGTCATCGCGCTGGGCGATCCGCCAGGGCGCGAGCGCGAACGTGCGCGCGCCGTGGCGGGCAGCTTCCCGCCGCAAGGCCGCATGGGCGTCCGCCGGTCGCAGGGAGATGACGTAACATCCCGCGAGTTGCGGGACAGCAGGCGCGCGATGCATGCGCCCAGCTTGGTGGGTGCTGCGTTGCGGCGCAAGCCGGCGCCCGCCCTCTCCACAGGATCCTGCATGACACTTGAAGATTCGCTGCGCGCCCTGGAGGCGCACTACGCCTCGATGCCGCCGGTGGCGGCAATGAATATTTCGGTCGCGGGTTACGACGGCGAACGGCTGCGCCTGCATGCGCCGCTCGCGGCCCATGTCAACGACAAGGGCTCGGCCTTCGGCGGCAGCCTGGTCTCGACGATGACCCTCGCGGCCTGGGGGCTGGTCACGTTGCGGGTGGAGCAGGCCGGTCTCGACGCGGAGGTCTATGTCGCCGACTCCAGCATCCGCTACCGGGCGCCCGTGCTGGCCGATCTCGAAGCGGAAGCGAGCCTGGACCCCGACAGCGACTGGGACGTCTTCGCACGCACCCTGCGCGAGCGCGGGCGTGCACGCGTCGGACTCACCGCACGCGTCGCCCTGCCCGATGGCAGCATCGGCACCGAAATGCAGGCGCGCTATGTCGCGCTCCTGCGTCAGCCCGGCCAGGCCTGAGCCCGGCGGCGGCGCGTTGTCCGCGGCACTTGTGCCGGGGGCCGTCGCTGCGAAAAATCCGTCTCCTTCCCGCAGCCGTCCCGGATCCCGCCCATGCGCCATCCCTGCCTGAGCTGCGGTGCCTGCTGCGCCCATTACCGGGTGTCCATGCACTGGATGGAAACAGATGCGGGCGGCGGCGTGGTTCCGCTGGCGTCGACCGAGCCCTTCGGCGGTCACCAGGTGGCCATGCGCGGGACCTGGGAAGCGCAGCCGCGTTGCGTCGCGCTGGATGCCCGGATCGGCCAGTACTCGCGCTGCACGATCCATCCGCGGCGCCCCACCGCCTGTCGCGACGTCGCCGCCTCCTGGGAAAACGGCGCCGCGAGCCCGCAGTGCGACCGGGCGCGGCTTGCCCATGGCCTGCCGGCGCTGACCGCGGCCGACTGGGCGCTGGTGTACGTCGTGCACGTCGACGCCATCAGTACCGGTGACGAACCGCCATTCGAGAGCCTGGCGTCGGCACATCACGCGCCGGCGCGGGCCTGACGCCAGCGAGTGAGTGGGGCCGGCGCGCGCCGACGCGCTCAGAGCGGATGGGCGTCCAGGAAGCGGCGGATCGCCGGGACCAGCACCGCGTGCTTGTCCTCGAGCACGTAATGCCCTGCGTCCTCGAAGGCCATGACTTCTGCCTGCGGCAGCGCCGCGCGGAAGCCGTCGAGGAAGTGCCGATCGAACACGAAGTCCTGCAGGCCCCAGCCGATGAAGGCCGGGCGGTCGGCATACGCCGGCAGGCGCTTGCCGGCAGCCTCGAGCAGGGGCCAGGCGCGGTCCTTCGCGCTGAGCGGGATGTCCTGCATGAAGCGCACCGTGGAGATGCGGTTGGCCCAGCTGTCATAGGGCGCGACATAGGCGCGGCGTACGTCGGCCGGCATGCGGGTCTCGACGCCGAGCCAGGACGCGCCGCTGGAGAACGCATTGAATCCGCGGATGATCCACTCGCCCACCGTGTAGTCGCGCCCCAGCGCGATCTGCCATGGCATCGGCTTCTCGGCCGGCAGCGGAAACGCCGCGGTGTTGGTGATCACCAAGCGCTTCACCTGGGGCATGTGCTCGAGCGCCCAGCCGAAGCCGATCATGCCGCCCCAGTCATGCACCGCCAGGGTCACCGGCCCGTCGATGCCCAGATGGGCGAGCAGGGCGCCGATGTCCTCGACACGCGAGGCCAGCGTGTAGTCGTAGCGCGGCGAAGCATTGCGCGCGTCATCGGGCTTGTCCGACCAGCCCATGCCGATGTGGTCGGGCACGATGCAGCGGTAGCGATCGCGCAGTCCCAGCACCAGGTGCCGCCAGTAGTAGCTCCACGAGGGATTGCCATGCAGCATCAGCACGATCTCGCCGTCGCGCGGGCCTTCGTCGAGGTAATGCATGTGTACGCCGGGGCGCACTTCGACCCTGTGGCCGCGGAAGGGATAGTCGGGGAGCTGCACGCATCGAACGCCGGATTGATGAACGCGGACATTGTAGACAGTTCACCCGGATCGCTCTTCGCAACGCCGGTGGCACGTAGGTCCGACGTGAAAAGTGCAGCGCTAAGTGCGGCACCCGACGGTGACGTTCAGAACACTTGCGTATGCTGGAAAAATGAATGCGATCGCCGACAAATCCAGCGTCGACGCTCCGGGTACACGCCAGTTCCTGCGTGCCGGAACCGCGGATCTTCATGCGCGCGTCGATGCCTGTTTCGCCGGGGGCCTGGCGTCCCGCCTGGCCTACGGCCGGTATCTCGTCGGCATGCACCGCTTCGCTGCCGACCACGAAATCGTCGTCGATGCACTGCCCCGGCTGTCGTTCTGGCTGGCCGCGGATCTGCAGCAGCTGCGGCTGACGCCACTGCCGCCATCGGGGTATCGCGGCCGCGCCGCCGATGCCGAGGAGCGCCTGGGTTGGGACTACGTCATGGCCGGCAGCAGCCTCGGCGCGCGTTATCTGGTGCGTGGCGCGCAGGCGCTGGGGCATGACGAGGGCGCAGGTGCGCGCTTCCTGACCCGGCATGCGGCCAGCAGCGACTGGTCGCGCGTACTCGAGCGGCTCGATGCCTATGGCGATTGCGCCGAGGCGGCGCGGGCGCGTCTGCTGCAGGGCGCGCGCGATGCATTCCTGCTGGTCGAGTCATGTTTCCAGCGCAGTTTCGGCGCGATGCCTGCGCCCCCCATCCAGGAGCCCGCAGCATGAATCCACAGCTCGAACGCGCACTTCAGGAGTGCGCCAACGAACCGATCCATCTTTCGGGCGCCATCCAGCCACATGGGTACCTGATCAGCTGCCAGCTGCCGGACTGGACCATCCGCCACGTCTCGGCGAATGTCGAAGCGCTGACCGGCGCCGAGCCCGCGGGCATGCTGCGGCACTCGCTGCGCGAGTTCCTGACCGACGACCTGATCCAGGCGATCGCCGAGACGGTCGGTTTCGGCGAGCCCGGCGCGCCCGCGCAACGCGCGGCGGTCGGCAATATCGGCCCGATGGCGGACCTGTGCGACATCAGCGTGCATGTCGCCGACGGCCTGGTGCACATCGAGATCGAACCGCAGCCACGCGGCGCGGGGGAGCGCTCGCCGACCGTCGTCGCGCAGACGATGATCGCGCGCGTCGCCGCAAGCGAGGATATCGACGATTTCAACCAGCGCGTCGCCGAGCAGGTGCGCCTGTTGACCGGCTATGACCGGGTGATGGTCTACCGCTTCCGCCACGACGACGCCGGTGAGGTGGTTGCCGAATCCCGCGATTCCGCGCTGCAGACTTATCTGGGTCTGCGCTATCCGCCCTCCGACATCCCGGTGCAGGCGCGCACGCTGTACCTGCGCAACCGCATCCGGGTGATCCCGGACGCCACCTACGTGCCCGTGCCGATCCTGCCGGACCGTGACAGCCGCGGCGCGCCGCTCGACCTGGGGCAGATGGCGCTGCGCAGCGTCTCGCCGGTGCACCTCGAATACCTCGCCAACATGGGCGTCGTGGCGTCGATGTCGATCTCGATCATTTCCGGCGGGCGTCTGTGGGGGCTGATCGCCTGCCACCACCGCAGTGCACGCCGGGTGCCGCCGGGGATCCGCGCCGCCGCCGATCTGTTCGGCCTGTTCGTGTCGATGCGCGTGGCCTCGCGCGAGCAGCACGATGCCGTGGCGCTGGAAGAAAACGCACGCAGCGTCCGTGATGCGCTCTCGCTGCGCCTGGACAACGCCGCCGATCCGCGCCTGGCCCTGCAGGGCGAGCTCGATCTGCTGTGCCGGGCGGTCGCCTGCGATGGCGTCGGCCTGGTGCAGGCGGGTCACTGGTACGGCGCCGGTCGCACCCCGAACGAATCGCGCATGCCGGACCTGCTCGACTGGTTGCGCCGCACCCACAACGGCGCCGGGCCGGTGGCCACCGAGCATGCCGCGGACTGGTGTCGCGGCCCCGGGGAAACCGACGGACTTGCCGGCGTACTGGCGCTTCCCCTGGACCTGTCCCGGAACGAATGGCTGTTCTTCTTCCGGCGCGAGCAGATCGAGGAAGTGCGCTGGGCGGGGCGCCCCGACGAGCCGTTCCTCGTGGATGGAGACGGCGGCAAGATCGGTCCGCGTGCGAGCTTCTCGGCCTGGAACGAAACCGTGCGCGGCCACGGGTTGCCGTGGAGTGACGGCGACCGCCGCGTGGTCGGGCGTCTGCACCAGATGCTGCGCGAGCGTTACCGCCGCGGCGCGGCGCACTCGAGCGTGGGTGACCTGAGTGCGCGACGGGTCCGCCTCGACGTGCGCGAACAGCGCGGCCGGTTGCTGCAGCTGTCCGAACTGCTCGAAGGCCTGGTCCACGTCAGTCCGCGCGAGGCGGCCCAGCTGTCGGCGCGCATCAATACCCTGGAAAGCGAGCTGCAGTCGCTGATCAGTGCGGTGAGCGCGGTGGACGACTGAGGCGGTCGCGGCGGCATACGGAAAAAGGCGCCCGAGGGCGCCTTTTTCATCTCTGGTCCATCCAGCCGGGACTACCGGTGGCGGATGCGCCGGGGACTTACCACTCCACCTCGGCCATCGAGCAGTTCAGGCCCGAACCGATGCCCAGCAGCGCGATGCGGTCGCCCTTCTTCAGGCGGCCCAGCTCCTTGAGCTTGCTCAGCACGATCGGCACCGAGGCCGGGCCGATGTTGCCGTGTTCGCCGAAGATCGTGTGGACCTTCTTCGGATCGATGCCGAAGGTCTGCACGAAGGCGCCGGTGTGCACCTTGCTGACCTGGTGGATCACGAACTGGTCCAGCTCGTCGACCACCCAGCCCATCGCTTCGCGCGCGGCGGTGAAGGTCTTCTGCGCGAGCTTCATGCCTTCCATCAGCAGCATGCGGGTGTCGGTGACCATGCGGTCCAGGTTGCCCCGGCACAGCGTGTTCCACTCGGTCGCCGAACGCGTCACGCCACCCTTGTAGCGCGGCGCATCGGGCAGGAGGTCGGCGCGGGCCAGCACCATCGCCGCCGAACCGCAGCCCAGGGTGAGCGTGGCCAGCTCGTTGCGGAAGTCTTCTTCCGTCGTCTCCGGACGCAGCAGGCGCTCGATGGTCTTCTCGTAGGCCAGATTCGCGGTCTCGCCATCGACGATCAGCGCGTAATCGATCTCGCCCAGCTCGATCATGCGGCTGGCCACGTCCATGCCGTTGACGAACGCCAGGCAGGCATTGGCGAGGTCGTAGTTCTGGCAGGTATCGGGAATGCCCAGGTTGCCGCCGACGATGCTGGCGGTGGACGGCTCGAGGTAGTCGCGGCTGACCGAGGTGTTGACCAGCAGGCCCAGCTTCGACACGTCGAGACCGGCATCCTCGAGCGCCTTGCGGCCGGCCATGGTCGCGGCATCGGAGGCCTGGACTTCGTCGTCCCACAGGCGGCGGGCATGGATGCCGGCGATGTCCTTGAGCACATCGGTCTTGATGCCGAGGCGGTCGATGGTCGGCTTCAGCCGCGCATTGATGTCGTCGCTGGTCACGCGGTGCGGCGCATCGATATGGGCGAGGCCGGCGATGGCGACGTTCTTGAAGAGCATGGGCTGGGCGCCGGATGTGGCAAAGGAGCCGTATAGGGTACCCGCTTCGTCGTGGTGGCGCATTTGGAGGGCTCCTGGAATGCCCGGCCCAGGGCTGTCCCGCGCGCATCGGCATGGCGCCGCCCGTTGCGATGCTGCGGCCGGTGCGCGTTCACCATGGCGTGGCGCGGGTGCGCAGCATGCCCCCCGGCGAGCGGCGCGGCAGACACGGTCGCAGCGGCGTTGCACCCGCTTTCGGGCCTGCATCGCGGCTTCGGAATACAGAAAAAATATCGTCTGAAGATTGCGCGGGCGACTTCCACCGTGGGGGGCATCACGCACACTGCGTCCCGCAACCGGAGAGGGGCGATGCGCAGCAAACTGTTCGTGCCGGGCGTACGCCCGGACCTGTTCGACAAGGCCTGGACCGGCCTGGCCGATGCGGTCTCCTTCGACCTCGAGGACGCCGTCGCCGATGCGCGCAAGGCCGAGGCGCGCGGCAACGTAGCGGGATTCCTGCAGTCGCGGGCCCGCGGGCCCGGCATGCCGCTGGCGATCGTGCGGACCAATGCACCCGCATCGCCCGAGTTCGAGGCCGACCTGGCCGCCGTCCTGCCGGCCGCCCCGGACCTGGTCAACCTGCCCAAGACCGACAGCGCCGACGACGTGCGCGCTGCGGTCGCGCGTATCGAGGCGCAGGAGCGCGCGCTGGGGCTGGCCCCGTCGGCCGGCCTGCTGCTGAACATCGAGACCCCGAGGGCGCTGCGCAACGCGGCCGCGATCGCTGCTGCGCACCCGCGCGTGGCCGGCCTGCAACTCGGCCTCGGCGACCTGTTCGAACCCAATGGCATCCGCCGCGACGTGTCCGCGCATGTGCAGGCGGTGATGCTGCAGGTGGCGCTGGCCGCCGCCGAGGCCGGCGTGTTCGCCTGCGACGGCGCCTGGGCCGATCTCGGCGACGATGCCGGTTTCCAGCGCGAGGCGCAGCTCGCGCGCGAGCTCGGCTTCGTCGGCAAGAGCTGTATCCATCCCCGCCAGGTGCCGCTGGCGCACGCGATCTTCAGTGTGGACGCCGACGAGCTGGCCCGCGCGCAGCGGGTCGTCGACGGGGCCGCCGAGGCCCGCCGCGACGGCAACGCGGTCTGCGTCGTCGACGGACGCATGGTCGATGCCCCCTATCTGCGCCGGGCCGAACGCGTGCTGGCCCAGGCTCACCGCGCCGCGCGCGCCCGCAGCGCCCCGGCGCAATGACGCATCCCCCACATATCGCGGCCACGCCCGCCACCGGAACGTCCCGTATGCCCCGCAATCCCCTGCGCCGCCTCCTGCAGGCGACAGGCTTGCTCTGCCTCGCGCTGCTCGCGCCGCTGGCGGCACAGGCCGACAGCCTCACCTCGGTCGATACGCGCGCGCTGCCCGCCCTGCCGGAACCCGCCAATGTGCAGGCGCTGGTCGTGGTCGATGACCGCCCACTGGCGCTGGCTGGTGATCGCGCCTGGATCCTCGCGCCCGATGCGGGCGCCTGGCAGCCGGTCGCGATCCCGGCCGGGTTGGGGGATGCGCCGGTCGCAGCCGTGGCCAGCGTCGACGGTCGCGCGTTCCTGCTGCCGGAAGTGGACGGTCGGGCCGTCCGTCCGCTGGCGCTGTCGTGGCGCGGCGGGACGTTGCTCGCCCGGCCGCTGGCGGAGTTCCCCGAGCCCTTGCAGCAGCCGCAGGTGGCGGTGCAGGGCGACACGCTCTACGTGGCCGGGCTCGGCGACGATGGCGGCCCCCGCTTCCTCGCTCTTGCGCAGGCGGGCACGTCCGATACGCAGGCCTGGCGCGCGCTCGACGCATGGCCTGGTGGCGCGGCGCCGGTGACGATTGCGGCGCAACGCTCAGGGATTTACCTCACCAGTGCCGACGGCCATATGCGCCGCTGGAGCGAAGGCGCCTGGAGCGATCGTGGCCAGTTGCCCGGTGCGCCGCAGACGGGCGTCGCCCGTGCCATCGGCCAGGCGCACATCCTCTACCTGGTGCGTGCCGCGCCTGGCGCTGCCGCCGAGCTGCGTCTGTTCCACACGATCACCGATGCGTGGGCGCCGCTGCCGGGAACACTCTCCGGCGATCTGCGCCTCGCCACCGGCTGGGGCAACGGCCTGCTGTGGGCCGAGGGCGACGGCGCGCAGTTGCGGTTGCATCACGACACCCTGCGGTCCGGCCAGCATCTGCTGCACTGGATCGACTGGCTGGTGATCGGGGTCTACCTGCTCGCGATGCTGGGCATCGGCGGATACTTCTACCTGCGCGAACAGAACGGCTCGGAAGCCGAATTCTTCATGGGCGGTCGCAGCATTCCGTTCTGGGCGGCCGGCGTGAGCCTGTATGCCACCAACACCAGTTCGATCAGCTTCATCGCCATTCCCGCCAAGGCTTTCGAGAGCAACTGGCAATACCTGACCAACAACCTGGTCGCGGTGCTGGGACTGATGTTCGTGGCGGTGTGGATCGTGCCGCTGCTGCGCCGGCTCGATCTGATGTCGGTGTTCTCGTACCTCGAAACCCGCTTCCATCCGGCGATCCGCATGCTGGCCAGCGCACTGGCGATCCTGATGCAGATCGGCAGCCGGCTCAGTGTGATCCTGTTCCTGCCCGCGCTGGCGATCGCCACGATCACCGGCATCGACGTCGCCTGGAGCATCCTGATCATGGGGGTGTTCACCATCATCTACACGGTGATGGGCGGCATGCGCGCGGTGGTGTGGACCGACTTCGTGCAGGTGTTCGTGAAGATGGGCGGCGCGGTGTTCGCGATCATCTTCATCCTGTACTCGCTGGGCAGCGACCTCGGCGCGGTGCGCGAGGCGGTGGTGCTGGAAGACAAGACGAAACTGCTGGATTTCAGCTTCGACCTGACCAAGGCCACGGTCTGGGGGTTCATCTTCCTGGTGGTGTTCGACGTCGTGCTGACGTTCCCCAAGGACCAGGTGCTGATGCAGCGTTCGCTGTCGACCAAGTCCGACAAGGAAGCGGGTCGCTCGATCTGGGTGTTCGCCGCGATCATGATCCCCGGCGGCTTCGTGTTCTATTCGATCGGCACGGCGCTGTGGATGTATTACCGGCAGAACCCGGAGCGCCTCGACCCGCTGCTGCCGATCGATGCGACCTTCCCGCTGTTCATCGCCGCCGAACTGCCGGTGGGCGTGACCGGGCTGATCATCGCCGGCATCTTCGCGGCCGCGATGTCGACGCTGTCGAGCATCATCAACAGCTGCGCCACGCTGCTGTCGGTGGACTTCTACGATCGTCTGGCGAAGGCGCCGACCGAGCGCGGCAGCGTGCGCTTCGCCGAATGGATGACGGTGGTCATCGGCCTGATCGGCATCGCCCTGGCGCTGCTGCTGTCGCGCTTCGACATCCATTCGCTGTTCGACGTGTCGATCGAACTCGCCGGCCTTCTCGGCGGCGGCTTCGCAGGCGCGTACACGCTGGGCATGTTCACCCGCCGCGCGAACTCGCCAGGCGTGGCGATCGGCATCGGCTCGGCGATCGTGCTCACCACGTTGGCCTGGTCGTACAACCTCGTGCATCCATACTTCTATCTCGGCATCTCGATCATGCTGTGCATCGTGATCGGCTACGTCGCCAGCCTGTTCTTCCCGGCGCCCACGCGGTCGCTCGAAGGCCTGACCGTGCACACCCCGGCGCCGCGCTGAGCGCGCCGGGGATGAGATCATGTGCGCCGCGCCAGCCCTGACCCGGCGCAGCAGACAGCCATCGTGGATACCCAGTTCCTCAGAACCTTCATCTACGTCGTCGATCGCGGCTCCATGGCCGCCGCGGCCCGCCACCTCAACATCACGCCCGCAGCCGTCGCCCAGCAGATCCGCACCCTCGAGCGCGAACTCGGGGCGCCGCTGGTCGCCCGCGCCGGCCGTACGGTGGCGGTGACCGAGGAAGGCGCGCGGATTCTGCAGCGCGCACGGGACATCCTGCGCGACGTCACCGATCTGCGCAGCGCAGCCAACGATCTGTCGGTGTCCGGCGAACTGCGGCTGGGCGCCTGTCCCACCGCGCTGGCCGGCATGCTGCCCGACGTATTGGCGCGGATGGTGCGCTCGTTCCCGCAGATCAACGTGTTCATCCAGCCGGGCTATTCGGCCGAACTCTATGGCGAGGTCGACGCCGGCGCACTGGACGCGGCGGTGGTGCTCGAAGCGCCGTATCCCCTGCCCAAGGCCTGCAACTGGGAACTGCTGCGCGAGGAGCCGCTGGTCGTGCTGGTGCCCGAGTCCATGGCCGCTCGCGACCCGCACGACGTGCTTCGCAGCGAACCGCTGATCCGCTACGACCGCCACCAGTGGGGCGGACGCCAGGCCGACGAGTACCTGCGCGCGGCCGGCATCGTGCCGAAGGAGCGGTTCGAACTCAACGCGCTCAATGCGATCGCGGTGATGGTGGACCGGGGGCTGGGCGTGTCGCTCGTGCCCGACTGGTCACGGCCGTGGCCCGAGGGCGTGAGGCTTGCGCGGCTGCCATTGCCCGGGCCGTGCAAGGCGCGGCGGATCGGCCTGGTCTGGGCGACCGGCGGCGCGCGCGCGCGGGCCGTGGCGGCGCTGCGCGAGGAGTGCAAGGCGGTCAGCGCACAGCGCTGACCGCCCCGGCGGCACGCGGTTTCAGCGCGGCGGGAAATCGGCCGGATCGGGACGCCGCACCGGCACTCCGTCGCCGTCGCAGGTGCCGGCGCGGCACAGGTGCTACTCCCGCCGGTAGCAGGGGCGGTCCGGCACATCGAGGTCCGCTGGGACGCCAGGCGGCACCACGGAACGGTCGGGCGACCGGGTGCTGCGCCGCAACATATTTCGGCTGTCTGCAAACGATAGTTTTCCTAGCGTTTAAAGGTAGTGCCGTCAGGTCCCTCGGCCGGGAGCGCGCACCTACCATGCGATCGCACCGGGTAGGCCCGACCGCTGGCAACTCGCACATGCAGAGGCAGGCGATCGCAAGCGATCCGCATCGCCCTTGCGCCTCCGGGTTCCCCACATCGCACGCGCCAGGTGATTGAACGGTGGGGTCAGCCCGCCGGCAGACCGCACAGATCCTTCGGACAGTGAAGAGAGATGCCATGAACAAAATCCGGCTCACCCCCAGGCTCCAGCTGGCGACCCTTCTCTGCGTGCTGGCTGCACCGGCTGCCGCGTGGACCGAACCGGGGCATGCGGTCATCGCAGAAATCGCATACGACATCCTGCAGCGCGAAGATCCGCAGCGCCTGGACGAGATCGTCGCAGCGATCGACAAGCATCCGGACCAGGCCTCGTTCCGGGTGGCCGTCAACGGCGCCAGCGGTGAGGAACGGCAGCGGCGGCTCCTGAGCCAATGCTCACGCTGGGCGATGGATGCCGCGGGTTCCGTCTTCGATCACCCGACATGGCATGTGGGAGGCCGTGACCTGTCCCGCGAACATGATTACGCCGTGGATGCGGACAACAGGTTCGGCAACGCCACGCAGGCATTCACGCTCAACCTCGCGACGTGGCAGGACAGCACCGCCACTGCGGCGGAACGGGCGCTGTCGCTGTGCTGGGTGATGCACATCGTCGGGGACGTCCATGCGCCGACGCACGTCGCGCAGGAGGTCAGCTCCACGTTCCCACAGGGCGACCGATGGGGGACTCGCCAGTTCGTTCGGGATCAGCCCGATGCCACGGCGGTCGGCCTGCATCGCTACTGGGACTTTGCGATCAGCAAGGATTCCGATCCCGATGCAGCCAGGCGTGTGGCGGCGCAGATAGCCGCGACCTTCGCCGGAAAAATCGGGCGACCCGATGACGAAACAGATATCGACGCCGCTTTCAGCACATGGGTGGACGAGACCTTCGCGCTGGCGCAATCGGCGGCCTATGGGCCGGACCTCGTCACCGGCACGACGGCCGACAGTGCGCCGGTCCTGCCCGAGTCCTACAGGGACCGGACACGGGCCGCCTCGGCGAGACAGGCCGCGCTGGCCGGATCCCGACTGGCATGGATTCTCATGCGCGATCGCTGACCGGCCGGGATCGCGCTGTCGGCAGCGTGGGCTGCTCGACCTTCCAATCGATTCAAAGATGCCTCTGGCTCCCCGGATTGCAGGGAACGTCGCCGCGACAGGGATGAGGTCCGGGGAACGCAGGGCCTGAGCTCCGCCGGCCGAAAGTCCCGACTTCCGGTCGTTCCAGCAGGGCCAGCGATTTCCACTTCCATTCGAATCACGAGCCACCTCGCCTCGCTCGTCCTCACTCCGGGCGGCGGGCACATCACCAGCGTGAGCCGTGCGATCGCACGTGTATCGGCTCGCTACTTTCAACAAGCATCACGGGGACGGATAAAGTGAAGAGACCGATTGCGGCTGCGGTTGGATATATCGTGTTCATGGCGGCGACGGGGGCCCAGGCGGCGGACCCGCCGACGGCGGCCTCCGAGGATGACGCCGCTGGCGATCTGACCAGTGAAGCAGAACGCGCAAGGAACGATCGGGTCACGCGGCTCGATGCCGTGATCACGACCGGGACGCGCAGTGCCAAGGCCGTGGACAAGATCCCCGGTGCAATCACGCTTGTTTCGAGCGCGGAGGTCAGCCGCACGCTTGCGTTGACCGACGACGCCACCGCCGTGCTGGCGCGGAGCGTGCCCGGTTATGCGGAGTCGTCGCAGGCGATGAGCAACACCGGCGAAACCTTGCGCGGTCGCATTCCCCTGCGCCTATTTGACGGTATTCCGCAGGGTTCACCGCTTCGCGAGGGAACGCGCAACGGCACGTTCACCGACATGGGCGTCGTCGAGCGCGTCGAAGTGATCAACGGCCCCTCGGCGGCCGAAGGCATCGGCGCGGCCGGCGGCATCATCAACTACATCTCCAAATCCGCAGTCAACGAGGGCAACGAGTTCACGTTCGGCACCCGCTACTCGACGCAGCTGGAAGATGACTCTTCGATCTACAAGGTCGGGCTCACGTGGGCGCACAAGCGTGATGACTTCGACATGTACCTCGCCGGGACCCGGGTCGATCGTGGAATGACCTGGGACGCCAACGGCCGGCGTATCGGCATGCATCCGTCCGGATCACTCGCCGACTCCACCAGCGACAATCTGTTCGCCAAGTTCGGCTACAACTTCGGCGAGAGCGGCTACCAGCGCATCCAGCTCACGCTTTCGACCTTCGAGCTGGTGGGCAAGGACAACTACATCCAGGAGATCGGCTCGGGGGATCGCAGCATCGGCGTCACCGACACGTCGATCCGCGGTGGCTATCCAGGCAGCTTCACCCCCTTCAACGACTTCAGTCAGGGGCAGCTGAAGTACACGCATGCCGACTTCCTCGGCGGCACCCTGACCGTGGATGCCTACAAGGCCAGCCAGGCCATGCGTTATCTCGCTTCGATCACCGAGGACAAGCAGGACCCGGCGATCGCGCCTCTCGGGACTCTGATCGACCAGTCGGAGATCAACTCGCAGAAGAAGGGGTTCCGGTCGTCGTGGTCGAAGTCGGACATCTTCGGCGTGGCCGGTCTGGAACTGCAGGCCGGCCTCGATCTCGTCGAAGACACCGCAGAGCAGAATCTCGCGCTGACGAACCGGACCTGGGTGCCTCCGATCGACTATTCGAGCTGGGCGCCCTACGTGCAGCTGTCCTGGGACGTGGGCCCGGTCACCATTTCCGGTGGCCTCCGTCAGGAAAACGGCAAGCTCGATGTCGACACCTGGCAGTCGATCTGGTGGAACAACCGCGTCACCGTCGACGGCGGGTCGCTCGACTACCAGACCAATCTTCCGAATCTCGGCGCCATCTGGCGTTTCGCCGACGGCTGGAGCGCGTTCGGCTCGTGGGGCAAGGGATTCACGCTGCCCAACGTGGGCATCGCGCTCCGCAACATCAATACGCCCGGACACTCGGTCGCCGAGGTCACGGATCTCCAGGCCATCATCGTCGAGAACAAGGAGCTCGGCCTGACCTGGCGCGGCCAGCGGGCCGCCCTGTCGGGCTCCGTGTACCGGTCCTCATCCGATTTCGGCGCGACGTTGTCGATCGACCCCCGGACCCGGGACTACGTGCTCAACCGGGCCCCCGTCGAGATCGAGGGCGTGGAGGTCACGGGCGAGTTCCGGTTCGCCGAAGACCTGCGAGGCACGATGGTCTACGCGAAGAGCCTGGGTTATACGAGCTTCACCGCCGGCGGGCCGTTGAACAAAAAGATGGGTGTCAGCGATATCAATCCACCGAAGCTCGTGACGTCCCTGACCTGGGACTATTCCGATAGCGGCAATGTCACGCTGGGGCAAACCACCCTGCTGTCGCGTGCGATCAACGAAGGCTCGACTGCTTTCGAGCAGACCAAGGGCTACACGCTGTGGGACCTGGAGATGAACTACGACACCGGGCGCTACGGTCGGTTTTCGGTCGGCGTGGAGAACCTGACAGACAAGTTCTACATCCTGTCCCTTTCCCAGATCGACGGATACCGGAACTACTTTGCCGGCCGTGGCCGGGTGTTCTCGGTCGGCTACAGCTACACCTTCTGAGGTACGGGCTGCCGGTTCCGCGCCCCGCCGTGGCTCTCGCTGCGGCAGGGCGCGGAACCGTCGGTATTTCCACCGGATCTGCCCCGACGTCGCCATGCGCCCGTCGGCAGGCAGCCGCACGGCCGGTGGAATGGAAGTTGATTGCAATGAGGGTTTTCAGAGGTGACAGCATGATGGGGTCTGTTCTGGTTGCGGGGTCGGCAAATCTCGACTACGTCGTGCGGGCCGAGCGCATTCCGGGCCCGGGAGAAACCGTGCTCGGCCGCGACTTCCGGACCTTTCCCGGGGGCAAGGGCGCCAACCAGGCTGTCGCTGCCGCACGTGCGGGCGCTGCACCAACGCGGATGTTGCTGGCGCTGGGCGACGACGCGCTGGCCGTGCCGGTCGAAGCCTCGTTGCGGGCCGCCGGTGTCGAACTCGACATCCGTCGCCAGCACGCCCACGCCACCGGCGTCGCCTTCATCTGCCTGTCCGATGGCGCCGAGAACGCGATCACGGTCGCGCCGGGCGCCAACACGGCGCTGGTCGCCGACGACCTGCCGGACCTCGCGGGCGTGGACACCCTGCTGCTGCAACTCGAGACCCCGCTCGACGCGGTGGCTGCGTGGGCCGCCCGCGCGCGCGAGGCGGGCGTGCGGGTCGCGCTCAACGCCGCGCCGGCGCGGGCGCTGCCGGAGGCGCTGCTGCGCAATGTGGACGTGCTGATCGTCAATGAAGGCGAACTGGCGATGATCGACGGGCAGGCAGGCGATCTGATCGGCGCGCTCCAGCGCCTGCCCGTGCCGGTGGCGGTCGTCACCCTCGGCGCTGCCGGCTGCATCGCACGCGAAGGCACGCAGCTGCACCTGCAGCCGGCGTTTCCGGTCGCCGCCGTCGATACCACCGCGGCCGGCGACACGTTCTGCGGTGTCCTGGTGGCCGCCCTGGCGCAGGGCGAGGCGTTGCCTGCCGCGATGCGTGCCGCGGCCGCGGCATCGGCGCTGGCGTGCACGGCGCTCGGCGCGCAGTCGAGCGTGCCCGCGCACGCGGATGTCGAGACGCTGCTGCTCGGGCACACCGATGCCGCGGGCCTCGATGCACTTGCCGCCAGCTGTGGCTGGCGGGCCGCCTGATTCCTATTCCGAGATCGAACGCATGAGCCAGACCCCCTACAGCATCCTCGACGCCGACCCGGCCGCCGACGGCATGTCCGTCGAAGCCGATTACGGCCCGGCGCCGCGCCGCACCGAGTACAAGTTTTCGCACGTCACCACCGGCCGCTATCTGCCCACCCCGGGCAAGGCGCCGGGCTGGCCGTTCGCCGACATCGGCGACTGGATGATCGACGCCAATGACAGCGCGCAGGACTGGCTGGCCGAACTGCGCGACTGGCGCCAGGAGCATCTGGTACGCATCGGCTACGACGATGCGAACTATCGCCACCCCGACCTGCAGTGGGCACAGCGAAACTTCGTGCACGCGCAGATGATGGTCGAGGACCGCTATTTCTTCGATCCCGACACCGGCACCTACACCGTCGACCGCTACCTCGACGATCTGACCGCGCGTTTCGGCGGACTCGACTCGGTGCTGATCTGGTACGTGTATCCCAACATCGGCGTCGACGACCGCAACCAGTTCGACCTGGCCCACGACATGCCCGGTGGCCTCGACGGCCTGCGCCAGGCGGTGCAGGCCTTCCAGGCGCGTGGCGTGCGCGTGTTCCTGCCGGCCAAGCCCTGGGACCACGGCACCCGCGATCCGGGCGTCAGCCATTGGGAAGGTCTGGCGGAGATCGTCGTCGCGGTCGGCGCGGACGGCATCAACGGCGACACCTTCAACGGCGTGCCGCGCGCGTTCTTCGACGCCTGCCAGAAGCTCGGTCGCACCGTGGTGCTGCAGCCCGAGTCGACGATCAGTTCGGAAGAACAGCTGATCTGGAACGTGCAGAGCTGGGGCAAGAAGGCGCCGGACGGCCCGGTGCCGCCGGTGTCGAAGTGGAAGTGGCTCGAGCCGCGCCACATGGTGAACTACGAGAACCGCTGGGGCCGCGACCGCACCCACGACCTGCAGTACTGCTTCTTCAACGGCATCGGCTACAACGCCTGGGAAAACATCTGGGGCATCTGGAACCAGTTCACCCCGCGCGATGCCGAAGTGCTGCGCCGCATCGCGACGATCTATCGCCAGTTCCCCGATCTCGTCGTGTCCATGGACTGGGCCCCGTACCAGACCAGCCTGCAGCGCGGCGTGTTCATCAGCCGCTTCCCCGGCGTCGGCCGCACCCTGTGGACGGTGGTCAACCGCAATCCCTATGCGGTCGATGGCGAACAGCTCGCCGAGGCCCATGTCGCCGGCACGCGTTACTACGACGTTTGGAACGGCCGCGAACTCGCGCCGCGCATCCTCGACGGCCAGGCCATCTTCGAGCTGCCGCTCGAAGCGCGTGGCTTCGGCGCGGTGCTCGCGGTCGAGGCTGGCGTCACCGTCGACGGCCTCGACGGCTTCCTGGCCACGGTCGCCGCGCAGGCGGCCACGCCGCACGCTGCGCATTCGGCCACCTGGCGCGCACTGCCGCAGGCGCTCGTCGACGTGGCGCCGACCGCACCACGGCCCACTGCGCCCGAGGGCATGGTGACCATCCCGGCGGGCTCGTTCCTGTTCCAGGTCGGCGGCATCGAGATCGAAGGCTTCAACTGGGCCGGCGTCGACGTGCAGTACCCGTGGGAAGACAGCCCGCGTCGCCATCACCGGCGGCGCATGGATCTGGCGGCGTTCCATATCGATCGCCATCCGGTCACCAACGCGCAGTTCAAGCGGTTCATCGATGCGAGCGGTTACGCGCCGCGTGACGCGCACAACTTCCTGCGCCACTGGGTCGACGGCGCGCCACGCGCGGGCTGGGACCACAAGCCGGTGACCTGGGTCTCGCTGGAAGACGCCCGCGCCTATGCGCAGTGGGCCGGCAAGCGCCTGCCGCGCGAATGGGAATGGCAGTACGCCGCGCAGGGCCACGACGGCCGTCGCTATCCCTGGGGCAACGACTGGCACGACAGCTTCGCGCCGCGCATCAACCGCGGACGGCGCCTGCAGCCACCGGCCGATGTCGACGCACATCCGCAGGGCGCGTCGCCGTTCGGCGTCGAGGACCTGGTCGGCAATGTCTGGCAGTGGACCGACGAGTTCGTCGACGACCACACCCGCGCGGCCATCCTGCGCGGAGGCAGCAGCTACCAGCCGCAGACCTCGCACTGGTACTTCCCGCAGGCCTACCGCCTCGACCAGCACGGCAAGTACCTGTTGATGGCGCCCGCCAAGGACCGCTCGGGCACGATCGGCTTCCGCTGCGTGGTCGATGCCGGCGGAGACATGCGATGAGCGCGCCGGCAGGCCCGTCGACACGCGACGTGCAGCGCCCGCCCGCGCCTTCGCAGGTGCGCCTGGGCGGCCTGCTCGGCGAGGCGCTGGAGGCCAACCGCCGCGGCCGGCTGTCGACCTTCGTCACCGGCCCCGACAGCCCCGCGATCGCGATCTTCGACCCGGCCCACCGGGCGCACAACGACGAAGGCGACTGGTACGGCGAACACGCCGGCAAGTGGTTGTCGGCGGCCGCCAAGGCCGCCGCACGCAGCGGCGATGCCATCCTCGAAGCGCATCTGCGCGCGGTCGTGGGGTATCTCGCCGATGTCCAGGACGCCGACGGCTATCTCGGCACCTATGCCCCCGCGCGGCGCTTCATGGTGGCGCAGCCCCCGAAACCCGAAAGCTGGAACGGCGAACCGGCGCTGCGCACCTGGGACGTGTGGACGCACAGCTACCTGCTGCTCGGCCTGCTCGACGTGCACCGCGCGTTCCCGGATTCCGGCGCTCTCGAAGCTGCGCGGCGGATCGGCGCGCTGTGCTTCCGCACGTTCTGCATCGACGGCATCGACATCACCAGCGTCGGCAACCATCACGGCATGTCGGCGACGGTGCTGCTCGATCCGGTCATGGACCTGCACGCGCTCACCGGGGATGCGGACCTGCTCGACCTGGCCCGGCGCATCGTCGAACAGATGGAGGCCAATCCGCGCCTGGCGCTGGTCGAGCGCGCGCTCGAGGGCGCCGATCCCTCCGAGATCGCCACCGGCAAGGCCTATCAGCTCTGCTGGAACCTCGTCGGGCTGGCCAAGCTCGCGCGCGTCAGTGGCGATCCGCGCCATCGCCAGGTGCTCGATGCGCAGTGGCAGGCGATCGCCGCGCATCACCTGAGCCTCGGTGGCGGCCCGTTCGGCGGCATCGGCCACCGCTCGCGCGAAGTGTTCAACCCCGCGTTCGTGTTCGACCCGCAGGCGTACGTGGAAACCTGCTCGATCCTCGCCTGGCTGCAGCTCAACCGCGAACTGATGGCGATCACCGGCGATGCGCGTCATGCCGAGGAGATCGAACGCACCGCCTACAACGATCTGCTCGGCGCACAGGCGCCCAACGGCGAGGACTGGTGCTACTACTCCTATGCCAACGGCCGCCGCATCCATACCAACTACTGGCGCTGCTGCAAATCCAGCGGCGCGATGGCGATCGAGGAGCTGCAGGGCATCGCCTGGGCCGAGCGTGATGATGGGCCGGTGGTGAACCTGCTGGGGCCGGGCGAAGCGACGTTCGCACGCGCCGATGCCGGGCGCGTGCACATCGTGCAGGCCACGCGCTACCCCTTCGATGGCGCGGTGCGGTTCGAGCTCGATGTCGAACGCGAGGCGACGTTCGCGCTGCGCATCCGTGTCCCGGCCTGGGCGCAGGACGCGGCGCTGAAGGTCAACGGCGTGGCGTTCACCGGCGCGCTGGTGCCTGGCGACTACGCGTGCATCGCGCGCAGCTGGCGCAGCGGCGATGTCGTCACGCTCGACCTGCCGATGTCGCCGCGCGTGCATCGCCGCAGCTACAGCAACATCCAGGTCTCGCGTGCGCCCGACGGCAGCCCCGTCCGCCAGCAGGTGCTCAACTACCGGTGGATCGCCCTCGGCCGCGGGCCGCTGGCCTATGCGACCGGGCTCGTCGACGGCTACAAGACGGCGGAGATCGTGCGCCTGCCCGACGACGATGCACGGATCCGCATCGATACCCTGCCGCCACAGAGCGACGATTCCGCACCCGGGTTGCGCCTGCATTTCGACGACCGCCCGGCGATCGACTTCGCGCCCTACTACGGCATCGGTGCGCGCGCCGACCGCATCTGGCGCCTGACCTGGCTGGGCCTGGCGCCCGTCGACGACGGCGCCGATCCAGAGGACTGCGGAGCGCTTTGAGATGATGCCGGCGCGCAAGCAAGTTTCCGTGGCCCCAGAACATAGGACGAATGGATGGGTTGCGATGCCGCACATGCGCAGACTTCGCGCGGCCTTCGCCCCGGCCACGAAAGGATGTCGGACGACATGACAGGATCCATCTTCGACAGCGGCCGCCCCGGGCCGGCAGGCCCCCTGAGCGGCGTCCGCGTGCTCGACCTGAGCGCCTACATCGCCGGTCCCTACGGCTGCACGCTGCTGGCCGACCAGGGCGCGGACGTGATCAAGGTCGAGCCGCCCGACGGCGACAACCTGCGCAACTATCCCTCCACGCTCGCCGACGAAAGCCGCGCCTTCCTCGGCGTGAACCGCAGCAAGCGCGGCGTCACCCTGAACCTGAAGGACGATGACGACCGCGCGGTGCTGTATCGGCTCGTGCGCGAGGCCGACGTGCTGGTGCACAACTTCCGCCCCGGCGTGCCGGAGCGGCTGGCGATCGACTTCGCCACCCTGGCGGCGCTCAATCCGCGGCTGATCTATTGCGCGGTCACCGGGTACGGCGAGACCGGCCCGCTGAAGGACAAGGCCGGCTACGACCAGGTGCTGCAGACGATGACCGGCATGTGCACGCTGCAGGGCAAGCGCGGCGGGGCCCCGGAACTCATTTACGGTTCGGTGGTCGACTACTACGCCGCCGCGCTGCTCGCTGCCGGTGTGTCCTCGGCGCTGTTCGAGCGCGAGCGCAGCGGTGAAGGCCAGTTCGTCGGCGTGTCGCTGCTGCGCAGCGCGCTGACGATGCAGTCGGCGCGGATGATCTGGGCCGAGGGCGAGGCGCTCGACGTCGGCCGCGACATGCGCTCGGGTGGCGTCACCGGGCTGCATCCGACCCGCGAGGGCTGGCTGTACGTGTCGGCCAACACGCCGCGCTTCTGGCGCGCGCTGTGCACGCTGACCGGCCTGAACGCGCTGGCCGACGATCCGCGTTACGACAGCGTGCGCAAGCGGGCGCTGCACGCCGACGAGATCCTGCCGCAATTGCATGCGGCGCTGGCCACGCGCGATGCGCTGGCGTGGGAGGCGCACTTCGGCGAAGCGGTGCCGTGCGCGGCCGCGCGCGCGGTGGAGGACATGTTCGAGCACCCGCAGGTGCTGGCCGAGGAGATGGTCGCGACCATCGCCCATTCACGACTGGGCAGCTATCAGGGGGTCTCCCGTCCGATCCGCTTCGGCCGCACGCCTGGCCCCGCGCCTTTCGCCGCGCCGGGCTTCGGCGAGCACACCGACGCGATCAGGGTGGCCCTCGGCGACGCCGGGCGCGACAATAAGGGCTCCGCCTGAAGCGCGGCACGTGTCCCAACCGGAGGTCTCCATGTCTGCTCCAAGAACCGCGTCCAAACTCGCCCAGCTGCGCGAGCTCTCCGTCGTGGTCGCCGACACCGGCGACGCCGAGGCCATCGCCCGCCTGCGGCCGGTCGACTGCACGACCAATCCCACCCTCGTGCGCAAGGCGCTGGACCTGCCGATCTATGCCGATCTGGTCGATCGTGAACTCGCTCGCGCGAATGAGTTGTCCGGCGATCCCGACGCCGTCGCCCGCCAGGTCGTCGATCGGCTGACGATCGGCGTGGGCCGCAAGCTCGCCGGCCTCGTCCCCGGCCGGGTGTCGACCGAGGTCGACGCCGATCTCTCGCACGACACCGAGGCGACCATCGCCAAGGCCCGTCAGTTCATCGAGATGTACCGCGACGCCGGCGTCTCGCGCGAGCGCGTGCTGATCAAGATCGCCGCGACCTGGGAAGGCATCCGCGCCGCCAAGGAGCTGCAGCGCGAGGACATCGACTGCAACCTGACGCTGATCTTCAACCGGACCCAGGCGATCGCCTGCGCCGAAGCCGGCGTCTTCCTGATCTCGCCGTTCGTCGGCCGCATCCTCGACTGGTATGTCGCGCGCGGCGAAACGCCGGCGACCATCGACGACGATCCGGGCGTGCGTTTCGTGCGCGACGTCTATACCGAGTTCAAGCGTCGCGGTTCGCCGACCGTGGTGATGGGCGCGTCGTTCCGCACCACCGCGCAGATCGAGGCGCTCGCCGGCTGCGACCGCCTGACGATCTCGCCGGAGCTGCTCGAAGCGCTGGACAAGGAATACGGCGAGTTGCCGCGCCGGCTCTTTCCGGGCAAGGCCGACGGCGTCGGCGGCACGCCGGTCGATGCCGAGCGTTTCGCACGCGACATGGCCGCCGATCAGATGGCCACCGAGAAGCTGGAAAGCGGGATCGCCGCCTTCACCAAGGATCTGCACGCGCTGCGGGCCACCATCGCCGGGCGGTTGCAGGCCGGCTGATATGCGTGCGGGTATTCGGGCGGCCGCGCTTGCCGCCCTGTTGCCGGCACTGGCCGGCTGCGCGCTCGCCACGCGCGAGGCGCGGCTTGCCGCCGCGCCCGTGCCCGAGTCCGCGCCCGGCGTCAGCATCGGTTATCTCGATGCGCCCGCATTCGACAGCGTCGCGCTGCTGCCGGCGCCGCCCGCGCCGGGTTCGGCCGCGCAGGCCCACGACGACGCGATCGCCGCCCGCAGCCTGCCGTTGCAGGGCACCGCCCGCTGGCGCCAGGCTGCGGTCGATGCGGACCTGGACTTTCCGGCCGCCGAGCCGTTGTTCTCCTGCGCGCTCGGCGTCGAGATCGACGCGCAGCGCACGCCGCATCTGGTGCGGCTGCTGCGACGCAGCCTGGCCGACGCCGCCACCGCCGGCCGCGCGGCCAAGGACCACTGGCAGCGTGCGCGCCCGTTCGTGCGCAACGGCGCCCCGGTCTGCACCCCGCAGGACAGCGCCAAGCTGATGGCCAGTGCCGCGTATCCCTCCGGCCACGCTGCGATCGGCTGGACGTGGGCGCTGGCACTGGTCGAACTCGCGCCCGAACGCGCCGACCCGCTGCTGCAGCGCGGCCGCAGCTTCGGCGAGAGCCGCATGGTCTGCAACGTGCACTGGTACAGCGACATCGCCGCGGGTGAGCGCGTCGGCGCGGCGACCTATGCACGCCTGCAGGCATCGCCCGAGTTCCGCGCCGACCTTTCCGCCGCGCGCCGCGAGATCGTCGCGCAGCGGGCTGCGGGCGCCACGCCGCAGCACTGCGATGACGAGGCTGCCGGCCTGCGGCGCTCGCCGCTGCCGGTCGCCGACGCGCGCGAATGACCGCGCAGGTGCCCGTGCCCGATGATCCGCGCCCGCAGGCGCCGGAACCACCGCTGCCCAGCGATTGCTGCGACAGCGGTTGCGCGGTGTGCGTGCACGACAGCTACGCCGATGACCTGCAGTACTACCGCGAGCAGCTCGCGGCCTGGCGGGCGCGCCATCCCGACGCGGACTGAGCTCGCGCCCGTCGTCGGGCTGTGCCCGACGTTGGGGGGTATCATCTCGGGCCCCGGTTACCACCGCTCGCACAGGACTTTCGAACGTGGCAGTCAATCAGGAACAGCTGGACAGGATCAGGGCAGGCAAGGGCTTCATCGCCGCGCTCGACCAGAGTGGGGGCAGCACGCCCAAGGCGCTCAAGCTCTACGGCATCGAGGAGAACGAGTACGCCGACGATGCTGAGATGTTCGGCCTCGTGCACAAGATGCGCAGCCGCATCGTCACCAGCCCCGCCTTCAGCGGCGAGCGCGTGTTCGGCGCGATCCTGTTCGAGCGCACGCTCGACGACCGGTTCGACGGCCGCGACGCCGCCGAATACCTGTGGCAGGTCAAGGGCGTCGTGCCGTTCCTGAAGATCGACAAGGGCCTGGAAGACGAGGCGAACGGCGTGCAGCTGCTCAAGCCGATCCCGGGCCTGGACGCGCTGCTGGCCCGCGCCAGGGCCAAGGGCGTGTTCGGCACCAAGGAGCGTTCGGTCATCAAGCAGAACAATGCCGCCGGCATCGCCGCGGTGCTCGACCAGCAGTTCGAACTCGGCCAGCAGGTGCTTGCCGCCGGCCTGGTGCCGATCATCGAGCCCGAGGTCGACATCAAGGCCGCCGACAAGGCGGAGATCGAGACCACCCTCAAGCAGGGCCTGCTCGAGCGCCTCGACAAGGTGGACGCATCGACGCCGGTGATCCTCAAGCTCACGCTGCCGGAAGTCGACGGCTTCTTCCAGGAACTGGTCGATCACCCGAGCGTGCTGAAGGTCGTCGCGCTGTCGGGCGGCTACAGCCGCGACGACGCCAACGCGCGCCTGGCCAGGAACCCGGGCGTGGTCGCGAGCTTCAGCCGCGCACTCACCGAAGGGCTGAGCGCGCAGCAGAGCGACGACCAGTTCAACGCCGCGCTCGATACCGCGATCGAATCGATCTACCGCGCATCGATCGCCTGAGCCTCGCGCCAGGGCGGTAACAGAAGCCGGCGCACACGCGCCGGCTTTTCTTTTGGCCGATCCGCCTCGCGCACGCGCTGGATGTGCTGTCCGCAGACGGGTCGCAGGGCACCGCGATCGAATCGGGATCAGCGCGACGTGAAGCATCCGGCGTCGGCGCGTGAACGAATCGGACGCAAACGTTAGAAACGGGTTTGTTGCGACCCCTGCGTTCTCGACAACCCCTGCGAGTGCCTAAACGGCAAATCCGTGATGCCTCCGAATCCACTGCGGTTTGTCCGGTCGGCGCATAGCGTGGATCCATCGAAGCCATCGTCCCGGAGGAGTCCATAGATGTCCTATCCCACCTTCGCCGCCTACTATATGGTGCGTCGCCCCCGGTCCGCGGAGCAGGGCTCCGGCACGTCCGCCGGAGGCGCTGCCGCATTCGAGCGACGCCCCGGCCGCGCCAGCCACACGCCGGCCAAAGCCCGCGAGGATGCCGCGCATAACGCGCAGGCGAGGGACTGGCGACGCGCCGGCTGAGCCCGGCTCGCCTGCCTCGCACGGGCGCGCGCTGCATATCGGTTTCGCACATCCGGCTGCGGCGTGCTCCCTTGCAGCAAAGCCCGCGGCGACGCGCACGCGCGCGTTGGATGGCGCTTGCTATCGTGCGGCGTCCCCCACGTCACGGAATCCCCGATGAAAGCTGCGCTTCTGCTGCTTCTTGCTGTACCCGGATTTGCCTTCGCCCAGAGCCGCGACCAGGCGGGCGCCGCGCCTCAGCGCGGCTGGTCGGTCGGCGTGGCCGTTGCCGCCGCCGACAGTCCCTACGTGGGCGAAGGCGCGCGCATCCTGCCGTTCCCGATGTTCGCCTACGAGGGCGAGCGCCTGTTCCTTCGAGGGATCTCCGGTGGCGTGCATCTGATCGACACCGGCGCGTTCCAGATCGACGCGCTGGTATCGGCGCGGCTCGACGGTTTCGACATCGACGACCTGAGCGCATCGGGGCTCGCCGCGAACGGCCTCGAGGCGGTGCTGCTCGACGACCGCGACCACGGCCTCGACGCCGGCATCGGCGCGGCCTGGTCCGGCAGCTTCGGCCGCGTGCGGGTGCAGGCACTGGCCGATGTCACCGACACCAGCGGAGGCCACGACATCGGCGTCGAATACACCTACATGCTGCGCTCGGGCGCGTGGACGATCCTGCCCAGCGCCGGCGTCCGCTGGATGTCGAAGGACCTGACCAAGTACTACTTCGGCACGCAGGACGCCGAAGTCGAGCGCGGTGTGCCGCGCTACAACCCGGGCTCGGCGGTCGTGCCTTCGCTCAGCGTTGCCGCGACGCGTCCGCTTGGCGAGCGCTGGAACTTCCTCGGTGGCTTCACCTACCGCCTGCTGCCCGACGAGCTTTCCGACAGTCCGCTGCTGGAGCGCAACGCCCACGGGGTGCCGTCGATCTTTGGCGGGGTGAGTTACCGGTTCTGAGCCATGCACCCGCGCCTGGCACCGGCGCGTGTGTGCACGGCAGGGGGCACCTTGATTCCTGCCGGCCCGGGGCGCCAGCCGATGGCGGCCGGTCAGGCCTTCGCGTTCCGCACGAACGCCTCGAACGCGGCCAGCGTTTCGGGGCTGACGTGATGCTCGATGCCCTCGGCATCGCGCCGCGCGATGTCGGGCGGCACGCCGAGTGCGAGCAGGAACGATTCCACCGTCTGATGGCGGGCGCGGCTGGCGTCGGCGAGGGTCTGCCCGGCCTCGGTGAGGAACGCGCCGCGGTAGGGCTTCTGCGTCACCAGCCCGTCGCGGACCAGCCGCTGCAGCATGCGGGCGACGGTCGGCTGGGCCACGCCGAGGCGCTCGGCGATGTCGACCTGCCGCGCCTCGCCGCGGTCGGCGAGGAGGTCGGCGATCAGTTCGACGTAGTCCTCGACCAGCTCCGAGCGGCGCGCCTCGCGCACCTGGCGGAAGTTCTCCACGTGCACGCTGGCCTCGGGCAGCCCGGCCTTCGGGGCGCGGTCCGGGGCCGCATCGGCGGGCGTGGCCTTGCGAGCGGGCATCGATTCGGATCCGGCGGATGAAGCGTCATTGTCGCCCATCGCCCGCGCCGGCGTGCGGGACCGGTGCGCAGTGAGGTGCGTGCGGCTCAGCGCTTGCGGTTGATGAAGGTCAGCACCGCGCCGCAGACGAGGCCGATGCACAGCCCCAGCGCGATCCACTGCAACAACGAGAGTTCGTTCATGCGGTGCCTCCGGGCAGCGGAGCCACCTGTACGGGGCGGCCGCGCGCATCGAGCGCGATCATCACGAAACGGCCGCGCGTGCACAGTTCGCGCTCGCCGCTGAGCAGGTCTTCGGCGATCAGTTCCACTTCCACCTGCATCGAGGTGCGGCCCACTTCGACCACGCGCGCGATGATCTCGACCAGCTGGCCCTGGCGGATCGGCAGCTTGAAATCCACCTGTTCCGAACGCGCCGTCACCACGGTGCGGCGCGAGTAGCGCGAGGCGGCGATGAACGCGGCCTTGTCCATCCACGCCAGCGCGGTCCCACCGAACAGCGTGCCCATGTGATTGGTGTGATCGGGGAACACGATCTCCAGCATCCGCGCCTCGGTCTTGGGCGTGTCGGCGAGCGGGGCCATGTCAGGCGTCCGCCGTCGCGAAGTGCGCCGCCACCGCCTGCGCGATCTGCGCCGGTGCCTGGAAGCCCGGCAGGCGCGCGGCTTCGCTGCCGTCCTTGAACAGCGACAGCGTCGGCGTCTGCCGCAGGTTCAGACCGCGGAAGAAGTCCTCGCCGATCACCTCCATCTTCACCTTCAGCAGCGCGAGGCCTTCGGCATCGGCGGTCGCGGCGAACTTCGCCAGCGACATGTCGAGCATCTTGCAGCCCGGGCAATCGTCCTTGTAGTAGTCGACCAGCAGGCGCGGATGCGCGGCCAGTGCTGCGGCGTAGTCGTCAGGCGTGGAGGCGTGGAAGGTCTGCATGGGGGATGCTCTCGGTACAGGCAAGAATGGTATCGGTCCAGCGTTGGATCTTCAGGGCGTCGCGCTCGCCGTGCGGCATCTGTTCAATTTCCAGCCGCGGATAAGGCGTGCCGAAGAACGCGGCGATGCGCCGCGCCGCGCCGCAGTAATACTCCTCCCCCCACTGTGTTTCGCCCGTGCCGAACACCGCGACGCGTTCCGGCTTGCCGACCACCTCGACCAGATCGGCGATGAAGCGCTTCATCTCCGGCGGCGTGCGCCCGGCGTTGATGC
Source organism: Luteimonas chenhongjianii (assembly GCF_002327105.1). Taxonomy (GTDB): domain Bacteria; phylum Pseudomonadota; class Gammaproteobacteria; order Xanthomonadales; family Xanthomonadaceae; genus Luteimonas; species Luteimonas chenhongjianii. The sequence goes on from NZ_CP023406.1 coordinate 750,517, forward strand.
TCCAGCTGCCGAGGATGTAGAGATCGTGCTCGGCGCCATCGGGGCAGGCCTGCGCAAGGTTCTGGATATCGGCATCGATCCAGGTGACGTCGTGGCCCAGCGCCTCGCACCGCGCATGGATCGCACGCGCGACATCGCGCGTGTTGCCGCTCAGCGATGTGTGGGCGAGGAGGATGCGCAAGGGGTCAGACTCGGTTTTCGATCAATGCAGACTCAGGTTGCGACAGGCGTTCCGCCAAAACCGGCTCTGACCCGGTGTCGGCAGGCGAAGCTTTGGAGGAAGTGAACCTGACCCCGTTTGTTGACCCCGTTTGTTCACAGGTGACGGCATGGCCCAGTTCTTCGCACCGCGCGTGGATCGCACGCGCGACATCGCGGGTGTTGCCGCTGAGCGATGTGTGGGTGAGGGGAGGATGCGCATGGCTTTGAAAGGGAGAGTCTCGGTGTACGAATTATTGCTGCGCAACAACTCTGGAGCCCTTCAAGGAATCCCCGTCCGAAGTCTTCAAGAAGAACTCAACTACAACTGTCTGTCGTGCGAGCTCTTCCGGTACTAACGCTTCAAGAGCCGCCTCTAAGGAATCGTTTGGCAACAGCAAGCGGTCGTAAATCCGCCTGCGGTCAAGTTTCAATTCGCCTTGAGGGAGTGTTCCATGAACTGATAAATCCACCGAAATTGGTTTTTGAGAACGGTTTTCAACCAAAACAGGAATTCGAACAACGCCGCGCTCCACTCTCGAGTTTTGAGCTTCGAGTTTGATCTGCCCGGTGGTCAGCATTCTGTACAGGTCATGGTTTGAGTAGATCGCTGAAATATGCCAGCCTTGTTGATCGGGCGGAGCTTGGGTGGCTATTCCAGCAGCGTCTTCAGTTGCCCTGATGGCTCTGGAGGCTTCTTTCGCAACCTCGGCTGCGCGAGAATTTTTCCTGTGATCAAGCCACAAAAAAAACCCCCCGAAGATCCCGACAGTGATACAGAACAAAGTAATGCCGGCGACTCGCTGCTGTGCGGTTAAGGGTACTTCTTCAAGTTTCGACGTAATGGACGCTCTAGTCTCTTTTGACAAGCAACTGACAATTTCTTGTTCTGAGAACCTCCCGTTCTCTACTTGTAAGAGAACAGAACAGTCATCTGAGCTTCCGATGCGCGGGATTAGGAGCTTGTTCTTCTGAAGGTCGGCGTCGGGGCTGCTGCTGCCTACGAGCTCGTAATGAAGCGACGGGTTCAAAACAAGCTCAATCGACTCCTCTGTTTTAAATCCTCGATTCATTACTGATATCTCGGCAATTTGACCTTTGTCAGATATGCGCGAGTGTGAAAACAGGCGAGGGACCAAGACAACAAGTCTTGGCTTCCTGATCCATCCAAGAATTCCGGCAAGCAATAGGCCAGCGAGTAAAGTTACAACTACTGTCAGTGGCTGGAAGTTCATGGGGGTTTCTCAGCTCAGTCAGAGATCATCAAACCCGTTATCAGAATTCGTCTTCTTGTACGACGCGTTCCGCATCTCGAAGAAGTCGGTCTTGGTCTCGGTGAAGTTGTCGGCGTAGGCCTTGATCCACGGCATCACGTTGTCGGTGGTGTCGGAATACAGCTTCTCGATGCCGAGCATGCCGGCCATCTTGTTGGCGCGGTACTTCACGTAGCGGACCATCTCGTCGACGTCGATGCCATCGATGCCGTCGAGCACTTCGCTGGTCCAGCGGGTCTCAAGCTGGATCGCGTGTTCGAACGCGTCGTGCACGTACTGGGTGAGCTGGTCGCCCTGCAGCGACTGGTTCTCGCCGACGATGGCGCGGATGAGTTCGCTGATGAACTTGCTGTGCGCCAGTTCGTCGCGGTTGATGAAGCTGATGATCTTGCCGGTGCCGGTCATCCGGTTCTGGCGGACCAGGTTGTAGAAGTACGCGAAGCCGGAATAGAAGTTGATGCCTTCGAGGATCGACGACTGCACCAGCGAGCGGATCAGCGTCTCGGCGGATTTTTCGCGCATGAAGTCGTTGTAGGACTCCATGATCGGCTGGTTGCGCGCGATGATCGTCGGATGCGTGCGCGCGAGTTCGAACACGCGGTTCTGGTCGGCCAGGCCGGTGATCGAGGCCAGCACGTAGCTGTAGCTCTCGTTGTGGATCACTTCCTGCTGGCCGATGATCGCGGCGTTCGCATGCGCGGCCGGGTCGGTGATGTATTCGGCGACGTTGTAGATGAAGCGCGTCTGCGGCGAATCCAGTGTGGCCAGCAGGCCGATGATCGAATCGTAGGCGTTCTTCTCGCGCGCCGAGAGCTCGCCGTACTGCTTGGCGTCGCTCTTCATGTCGACCTCGTCCGGAATCCAGAAGTTGGTCGTCAGTTCCTTGTAGGCGCGGTAGAACGACGGATACGGAATGTCGTTCCAGTTGAGGATGCCGCTGGTCCGGCCGTTGATGATGCCGGTGGAGCGGTTGGGGTGACGCGGCTCGAGGATCTTGATGCGGTCGAGCGGGGTGGCACTGAGCGTGGCGGACATGTTCGGTTTCTCGTGATTCGGTCTTTTAGCCCCTCTCCCGCACGCGGGAGAGGGGTTGGGGTGAGGGCGGGGCGCTTCGCGAAAAGCGGCCCTCATCCGCCCCTTCGGGGCACCTTCTCCCGGAGGGAGAAGGGCTTGGTCCGGCGGCGTCGGGCTACGCTGCGATCAGCTCGAACACCATTCGCATTCGGCGATGTCGATGTCGTTGGAGCGCACGTAGTACGTGGTCTTGATGCCCTCGCGCCATGCGGTCATGTGCAGCTCCAGCAGGGTGCTGGCGCGGATGGTGCTGGGCACGTAGAGGTTGAAGCTGATCGCCTGGTCGACGTGGCGCTGGCGGCGCGCGTTCTGGCGCACCGACGCGAACTGGTCGACCTTGTAGGCGCCCTTCTCGTAGTAGGGCCAGGTCTCGAGCGACAGGCCGGGGGCTGCGACCGGGCGGCGGTAGTCCTTCTTCTCCTCGTAATAGAACGCCGAGTAGATCGGATCAATCGACGCGGTGGAGCCGGCGATCTGCGCGGTGGACATGTTCGGCGCCACCGCCATCAGCCAGCCGTTGCGCATGCCGTTGACGCCGACCTGCGCGGCCAGGTCCAGCCACTGCGGGCTGTTGTAGTCGCGGTCGCGGAAGTAGGCGCCGGTGTGCCAGTCGCTGCCCTGGAAGACCGGGTAGGCGCCCTTTTCCTTGGCGAGTTCCATGCTGGCCTGCACGGTGAGGAAGTTGATGCGCTCGTAGAGCGAATCGCTGAAGTCCTCGGCGGCCTTGTCGTTCCACTGGATGCCCTTCTGCGCCAGCAGGTGGTGCCAGCCGAAGGTGCCCAGGCCGATCGCGCGGTACTTCTGGTTGGTGATCGTGGCCTGCGGCACGGGCAGCTGGTTGAGATCGATCACGTTGTCGAGCATGCGGACCTGGATCGGGATCAGGCGCTCGAGCACGTCGGTGATCAGATCGCCCTGGCCTTCCTGCGGCACGACCGCGCGGCCGAGGTTCACCGACGACAGGTTGCAGACGACGAAGTCGCCGGCCTGCTTGGTGGTGACGATCTGATTGCCGGAGATGATCTCCTGCATCATCTTCGTCGGGCTCATGTTCTGCAGGATCTCGGTGCAGAGATTCGACGAATACACGCGGCCGACATGCTTGTTCGGGTTCTTCCGGTTCACTTCGTCGCGGTAGAACATGAAGGGATTGCCGGTCTCGAGCTGCGACACCATGATCCGCTTGAAGATGTCGATCGCCTTGACGGTCTTGCGCGAGATGCGCTCGTCATTGACGACTTCCTCGTAGCGCTTGCGGAAGCTGCCGTTGGGGTCGCCCTTCTTCTCGTCGAAGAAATCCTGCAGGTACCAGCCCTTGATGCGGTGGACCTCGTGCGGGTCGAACAGGTACCAGTCGCCGCGACGCTCGACCGCTTCCATGAAGAGATCGGGGATACAGATCGAGGTGAACACGTCGTGCGCGCGCAGGCGCTGGTCGCCGTTGTTGAGCCGCAGGTCGAGGAAGTTCTCGATGTCGCGGTGCCACACGTCCAGGTACACCGCGACCGCGCCCTTGCGCTGGCCCAGCTGGTCGACCGAGACGGCGGTGTTGTTGAGCTGCTTGATCCACGGCACCACGCCGCCCGAGGAATTGGGCACGCCGCGGATGGCCGAACCGCTCGAGCGCACATAGCCCATGTACGCACCCACGCCGCCGCCGCCCTTGGAGACGCGGGCGATATCGGTGTTGGAGTCGTAGATGCCCTGCAGCGAATCGTCGACGGTGTCGATGAAGCACGACGACAGCTGGCCGCCGACCTTGCCGGCGTTCTGCAGCGTCGGCGTGGCCACGGTCATGTACAGGTTCGACAGCGCCCAGTAGGCCTCGCCGACGAGCTGCATGCGGCGCTCGCGGCCGCCGCGGGTCTCGTTCTGCATCAGGTACAGGGCGATGGTCAGCCAGCGCTCCTGCGGCAGCTCGAACACCGCGCGCGAGTGGTCGGTGGCGAGGTAGCGCGTGGCCAGCAGGTACAGGCCGTTGTAGGCGAACAGCTTGTCGCGTTCGGCGTCGATCATGCGACCGGCTTCCTGCAGCTCTTCCTTGGAATAGGCGCGCAGGATGTCGTTGGAATAGATGTTGCGGTCGGCCAGCGACTCCTGCAGGCCCACATACGAGCCGTACTTCTGCTCGGCATCGTAGAAGCGGTTGCGGCTGGCGCGCTTGTACAGGCGGTGCAGGTACAGGCGCGCGGCGAAGAATTCCCACTCCGGCGCGGTGACATCGACGCGGGCCTCGGCCTCGCGGATCAGGTGGTCGGTGAGATCGTCGGCGTTGACGGCTTCCTTGCGCTCGACGAAGCCGAACACGCTGCGCTTGTAGTCGGCGATGTCGAGCTGCGGGAACTCGGCATGGGTGCGGTCGATGCTGCGCTCCAGGCGCGCACGGTCGTACGGAATGCGGCGGTTGCCGGCTTCCTTGGTGATCCAGGTGGAAACGTCGGCATCGACGTCGGCGGTTTCGGCAATTGCGGTGTGCATGGCGGCGCTCGGGGGCGGCGGCACCGTGTCGTCGGGTTCGACGGCGGGCGCGGCGGAAGTGGGGGGCATGGCGGGGGTCTGTGCGGCGTCTGCGGCGGCCGGAGTTCCGGTCGTGATGGTGTCCTGGCTGGTCATGCGTTCTCTCTGGGTCCATTGCATTCGCGCACCACCGGCTCCGCCCGCGTCGGAACCGGCGGCTGCAGTCGAATCCAAGGGTGGTGGGGCGGCGTCGCAGGAGCCGCGATCCGACGCTTCGCGCCATCGCAGTCCGCTCCGCACCCCGCTCCCCTCGGAGCGACCACAGCCGGCACCGCGCGTCGTGCTTTCACGCGGCTGTCGGCAGGTCTTCGGACTCATGGGCGCGAAGGCAGGCCTTCTCCTCGCCCGCCGCTTCCCGGATCGCTCCAGTGCTGTTGGCGGGGTCGTTCCCAATTACCGCTGCGGGGCAGTGCCGGAGTGGCGCGAACGCGTCACCGGCTTCCCTTTTCATCCGGAATCCCCTTGGGGCCCGGAACCGACGCGGCCCAAGATAGTGGGGTCCATTGGCGGGGTCAACGCTAAATGTAGTGAACGCGCGCCGGGGCCCATCAGGACGGCGATCGTCATTCGTCAACCCCTGCGGAGGCGCTGCCGATGCAGATCGGGCTGCGCCAGGCAAGCCCCGGAGGTCCGCATTTCACCCCGGCGAAGGCCCGGCCGGACACCTGCGGCCAGCGTGGTCAGTCGCGCTGCGCGACCATCCACGCGCGCAGCGCCGGGTCGTCCATGCCGGCGACGATCTCGTGGAAGGTCCGCGGCTGTTCGTCCTGGCCCAGCTTGAACGTCGCCCGCGCCTGCTCGACGTGCGCGTGGAAGGCGATGATGTGCTGGCGCTTGCGGGGATACTCCGGGCCCATCCGCTCGGGCGTCCAGGGCTCGGGATTGCCCGCCTCGAGCGTCGCCGCCAGCGTTTCGAGCGCATGGGCGTTCTCGTCGGGCACGAATTCGATGCGGACCGCAAAACGTGCGACGGCGTAGTTCCAGGTCGGCCCCCATCTGGGATCGCTGACCAGGCGCGGCGGGATGTAGCCATCGGGCCCGTTGAACAGCAGCAGTGCACGCGGGTCGGCCCGCAGCGCGTCCACCTGCGGATTGGCCCGGGCGAAGTGGCCGAGGAAGGACACGATGCGGCCACCGTCGTCGAGCTCCGGCAGCAAGGGCAGCGGCGTCGCATCGAGCGGCTCCATCGCGCCGCCATGGCCAATCACCCAGGCCAGCGGATACGCGCGCACCAGGGCCAGCACGTCGGCATGGCTGCGCGGGTCGAACGGGCTGCTCATGCTGCGGCCCCGGTGCCGGCCGGCACGGAGGCGGGGCCCGGGGTCGGTGTCGCAGCGAAGGCATTGGAGGTCGCGTCGCCGGCTGGGCGCGCCAGGCCGGCGTGCGCCCGCGGGCGCGGTGCAGGGTGCCCGGCTGCCCGCGGATCGCGATGGCCGGATCCGCGGCAAGGCGAGGACTTCCTGCGAATGGTCATGGCGGACTTCCCAAGCCGGGCTCCGACGGATCGTAGCGACGCGGGGTTCGCGCCCGCATCAAGCCTGCGCCTCGCTTGCCCGCGGCAAGCGTTCGCCGGGTCTCGCGGGCGGCGCGTTCCGCCAGCGCACGCAGTGCGCAGCGCTGCGCGGATGGCGTCGCGGCGGGCGCAGCCCGGCCCGCGATCGGCGCGATGGGGTTGGCCGGGCCCGTTCGCGCCGCAGGCGCTCAGGCCCGATGTTCGCGCTGCAGGTACTCGGCGCTGCGCATCTCGATCAGACGCGAGGCGGTGCGCTCGAACGCGCCGGCCAGCCGCTCGCCGGAATACAGCTGTGGCGGCTCGGCATCGGCGGTGCAGACCAGGTTGACGTTGCGGTCGTAGAGCTCGTCGATCAGGGTGACGAAGCGGCGCGCAGCGTCGTCGCGGCTGGCGTCCATGCGCGGGATGCCGCCGAGCAGCACGGTATGGAATTCGGTGGCGATCTGGATGTAGTCGCTGGCGCCGCGCGGGCCTTCGCACAGGGCATCGAAATCGAACCAGGCCATGCCCGGCGAGCGGGCACGCACGCAGATGCGGCGGCCATCGATCTCGACGCCTGCATCGCGGTGCTCGTCGTCACCGCCGAGCTCGTGCCAGCGCGTGTCGAGCCAGGCCTCGGCGTCCGCATCGAGCGGGGTGCGGTAGACCGGCGAGCGGGTCAGTGCGCGCATGCGGTAGTCGGTATCACTCTGCAGGTACACCACGTGGGTGTGGCGCTGCAGCAGGTCGATCGCCGGCAGGAAGCGCACGCGCTGCAGGCCATCCTTGTACAGATCCTTCGGATCGACGTTGGAGCTGGTCACCAGCACGATGCCGTCGGCGAACATCCGGTCGAGCAGGCGCGCGAGCAGCATCGCATCGCCGATGTCGCTGACGAAGAACTCGTCGAGCACCAGTACGCGCAAGCCCGCGTCGCGCCAGCCGCGCACGATCGCCGCCAGCGGATCACGCTCGCCGGCATGGCTGCGCAGCGCGTCGTGGACTTCGCGCATGAAGCGGTGGAAATGCGTGCGTCGCTTGCGGCCGAGTTTCGGATCGGCAGGGGCGTGGCGGAGATCGCGATGCCGCGTCGGCGCGCCGCCGGGTGCACCCGCGCCGGCGACGGCGTCCATCGGTTCGTGGCCCTCCCCGACAGGCCGTGACGGAAGTACGTGCCCCGCATCGCCGGGAACGGGGGCGCCAGGCGCCGTGGATGCGGCGTCATCCTGCGAAGGCCCGCTCGCGCCGATGGGGGGCTGCGACGCGCTGGAGCTGCCGTGCGTGCGCAGGACCTCGAGGGGCAGGCCGTCGTGGAACAGGTCGATCATGAAGGTCTTGCCGCGCCCCACGCCGCCCCACAGGTACAGGCCGGCAGGGGCCTGCGGCGTCTGCGCACCCAGCAGGCGGCCGAGCAGGCCACGTCGCGCGGGCGCCTCGATCAGCGCGGCATGCAGGCGGTCGAGTTCGACCAGCGCCGGCTGTTGCGCGGGATCGGCCTGCCAGTCGCCGCGTGCGACACCGGCCGCGTAGCGCTCGCTCGGCGCCGCCGCCGCGCTCATGCCGGCATCGCCGCGGTCGCGCTGCGCGCCGCGGCCGTGGACCCGCGCCGCATCAAGCCGCGGCCCGCGGCAGGTAGGCGCGCACGCCGTGTTTCACCGCCCCGCGCAGGTCGATCAGCTTGCGATGGAAGAAGTGGCTGGTGTCGGGCATGCGCACCACTTCGGCCTGCGCCCCGCGATCCTCGAGCCACTGGTAGACGGCTTCGGGGTCGACGATCTCGTCGGCATCGCCCTGGATCACCAGCCACGGGCACTGCGGCAGCACGATGGAATCGAAATCCCAGCGACCGGCCGGCGGCGCGATCGAGATCAGCAGGTCGGGCTGCAGGGCATCGCTGGCGCGCAGGGTCACATAGGCGCCGAAACTGAAGCCGGCCAGCCACAGCGCATGACCGGGACGCTCGCGGCGCACCCAGTCGACGACTGCGGCGAGATCGTCGGTTTCGCCATCGCCGCGGTCGAAGCTGCCGGCGGAGGCACCGGTACCACGGAAGTTGAAGCGCACTGTGGTCGCGCCGAGTTCGCGCAGCGACCGCGCGACCATCGTGACGACCTTGTTGTGCATCGTGCCGCCCTCGGTGGGCAGCGGGTGACAGATCACGGCGACCAGCGGCAGGGCGGTGACGTCGGCGTCGGGCAGATCGATGATCGCCTCGAGGTCGCCGACGGGACCGGGCAACACGATGGGGCCGGAAGTCGTGGGGAATGTGGGGGACATCATGTGCCGATGATACCGGGGCCGCCGCGACGGGGCAGTGGCCGGCAGCGGCCTTCGCCCACCGAAGCGGCGCCTTCCCGGGGTGCAGGCAGGGCGGATGCGGGCGAAGGCCGCGCGCGCCCCGGATCAGGCGCGAGGGGGAAACCGTGCGTTCTGCCCGTCACCGACTTGCCGCGCCGTCGGATCATCGGCCGGCCTGCCACGGGCGGAAGATCCGAGGCTCAGCGCCCGCGCAGTCGCAGCCCCACCACCAGCGGGTCGTGGTCGGAACTGCGCCAGGGGCCGGCCGCTTCCCGGTCGCGCATGTCGTCGGGTTCGTCGGCGTTGCTGTGCCACTTGGCGGCCCCGGCGACGCGCGCCGCCAGCGACGGGCCCAGCAGCAGATGGTCGAGGCGTCCGGCCTGGCCGTCGAACACGAAGCTGTAGTGCGCGTCGCCATCGCGACCCGCGAACGGGTCGCGCCAGCCGGCGTCGGTGAACACGCGTACCGGATCTTCCATGCCGTAGGCATTGAAGTCACCCACGATCGCGACGCGGTCGCCGGTGCCGGTCGGCGCGCCGGCGAGCCAGTCGCGCAGACGCCGCGCGGAGTCGACCCGGGCCGCGTTCCAGCACGCCTGGCCGTCGCCCTGGTCGCGGTCGGCGCCGTCGGCGTTGCCGCACCCCTTGGATTTGAAATGCACGGCGACCACGGTGAAGTCGGGGCCGTCCACGCGGCCGTCGCGGAGCGGCACGAAGGCCTGCGCCAGTGGCGCCCGGCTCAGCGTCTCGAACGGGCCGCCGCCGAGCGTGGCTGGCGCGCGCTGCGGTCGCACCCGGCTCTGGCGATAGATGAGCCCGACCCGGATCGCATCGCTGCCGGGGCCTTCACCGGCATCGACGAAGCGCCAGTCGCGCGCCGGTCCTTCGGCGTTGAGCGCATCGACCAGCTGGGCGATGCTCGAATGCGCGTCGAAGCCGTCGTTCTCGAGTTCCATCAGCGCGGCAATGTCGGCATCCAGCGCGGCGATCGTCGCCACCAGTCCCTTGAGCTGCCGGGCCAGCGCTTCGGGCGAGCGCGCGCCGCGCGGGGTGGGGAAGCCGCCGCCGCGGCCATCGCCGTTGAACAGGTTTTCCAGATTGAAGGCGGCGATCCGGACATCGCCGTCGACCACCGGCGCCGGCGGCCGCGACGCGGGCTGCGGCTGCAGCGGTGCGGTCAGCTGGAGACGCCAGGCGCCATGGCGATGGTCGACGATGCCTTCGACGCCGGTCAGCACGCTGCCGGTGCGCAGTGCCTGCGCGGTCTCGGGCAGATACCAGAGCCGGCCGTCGGGCGGTGCGTCTTCGCGGCCGTCGTCGAGCAGCACCCGACGGCTGGCGTTGGCGGCGGCGACGCGCGCGGCATCGGTCCCGGGCCGCGCACGCTCGGTCGGCGTGAACAGGCGGCCATCGAAGCTCGCGGCCAGCGTGCCGCGGCGGTCGCGCTCGTGCTGGCCGGTCAGCGTCAATGGCGCGTCGATCCGGACCCAGGTACCGCTCAGCGCGGACCAGTCGGCGGGCGGGGCGTCCAGGCGCAGCGGCGCGATCGCGGGCGCCGGCGTCGGCAGCACGGTCACCTGCTGCGCGCGCAGCGCCGTCGTGCCTTCGCGCTGGCCGGTCACGCGCACGTGCGCGCCGACCTCGGGAAACGCGTCCCCGGCGGGTCCCTGCACGAACACCGCGTCGGGCGTCGCCGGATCGCCGTCGCCGGCGTCCTGCACGAACCAGCCGCCGAGTGCGTCGAAGCGTGCGGTGACCCGGCCCTGGACGGTCACCGGCGCATCCTGCGGCGCCATCGCCAGGCTGCCGATCGGCAGCGCGGAATCGGCGCCCGGCGCGCCGGTGCGGCAGGCGACGAGCAGGGCGCAGGCGAGCAGCGCGGTGGCGGGACGGATCATCGGCGGGGGACTCCAGCGGCCGTGGAAGGCCGGATGCGAAAACGCCGCCCGGGGGCGGCGTCTGGCGGGTACGGGACCCGACCGGCTTACTTGATGTTCTCGATCATCCAGTCGACGACGGCGTGCATCTGCTCGTCGTTGAGCGCCGGGTTGCCGCCGCGAGCCGGCATGACGCCCGCCTCGCCGGTGAACCCTTCGATCGAGTGGCGGTAGAGCGTTTCGGTGCCCTGGGCCAGGCGGCTGTCCCAGTGCTGGTGGTCGAGCGTCGGCGCGCCACCGGCGCCGGAGGTGTGACAGCCCGCGCACAGGTTCTGGTAGATGACCGAGCCGTCGAGCGTGCCGCCATAGGCCACTTGCGCTGCGGCAGCCGCAGCAGCCGCGGCGGTGGCGGCCGCCTGCGAGGCGGCGCCGGTTGCGCCGGCATAGACCGCACCGACTGGCGCGATGCGCGCTTCGGTCCGCTTGGCCGCGCCTGGCGGAACTTCCGCAGGCAGGGAGTTGTGCAGGAACCAGGCTCCGATGATCAGACCCAGCGTCACGACGGTCAGGAACAGCAGGACCATCGAAAAGCGCTTGAGGAATTCGAGATCGTAATTACGCACGAAACACCCTTGGCGGCATGGCCCTCGGCCACAGCTGCGCCCGAGTATACGGGCAGGGTTTCAAGAATGCTGCGTTCGCGCCGGACGCGGGCACGGGCGCCAGGCGCGCTGCCGATGCGCCTGCAGCGACGTGCGCCCGCTTCGCGGATCGCGCGTCATCCGGACCATCGCGCACGGCAGGCGCGGGCGCGGGGCGACCCCCTGCGCCCGCTCGGCGGTTGCCGGCGCACCGTGCGCGCGGCGCCGGTACGGCCGGACTCACATGCCCGCGTAGTTGGGGCCGCCCCCGCCCTGCGGCGCCACCCAGACGATGTTCTGGGTGGGATCCTTGATGTCGCAGGTCTTGCAGTGCACGCAGTTCTGCGCATTGATCCGCAGGAACGGGCCGTCCGGGCCGTCGAGATATTCGTAGACCGCGGCCGGGCAGTAACGCGCCTCGGGTCCGGCATAGATCGCCAGGTTCACGTCGACCGGCACCGAGGGATCCTTGAGCGTCAGGTGCGGCGGCTGGTCCTCGTCGTGGTTGGTGCTCGAGAGGTACACCGAACTCAGGCGATCGAAGGTCAGCACCCCGTCGGGCTTGGGGTAGTCGATCTTCGTGTGCTGGGCGGCCGGTTCCAGGCACGCGTGGTCGGGGCGGTCGCGGTGGATCGTCCACGGCGGCACGCGCATGCCGAGTCTGGGCAGCAGCCACTGCTCGACGCCGGTCATCAGCGTCGCCGTCGTGCGGCCCTTCTTGAACCACTGCTTGAAATTCTTGGCCTGCGCCAGTTCGGCATGCAGCCAGCTGGCCTCGAAGGCCGCCGGATACGCGGACAGTTCGTCGGCGCTGCGGCCCTCGCCCAGCGCGGCGAACGCGGCCTCGGCCGCGAGCATGCCGGTCTTGATCGCGGCGTGGCTGCCCTTGATGCGGCTGGCGTTGAGCGTGCCGGCCTCGCAGCCGACGAAGGCACCGCCGGGGAAGACCAGCTTGGGAATCGACAGCAGCCCGCCGGCCGTGATCGAGCGCGCGCCATAGCCGATGCGCTTGCCGCCTTCGAGATACTTGCGGATCGCCGGGTGGGTCTTGAAGCGCTGGAACTCCTCGAACGGGCTCAGCCACGGGTTCCTGTAGTCGAGCCCGACGACGAGACCGATCGCGACCTTGCCGTCCTCGGCGTGGTAGACGAACGAGCCGCCGTAGGTATCGTCGGTGAGCGGCCAGCCGGCGGTGTGCACGACAAGACCGGGTTCGTGTTTCGCCGGATCGACCTGCCACAGCTCCTTGATGCCGATGCCGTAGCTCTGCGGGTCACGACCCTCGTCGAGTGCGAACTTCGCGATCAGTTCGCGGCCCAGCTGGCCGCGCGAGCCTTCGGCGAAGATCGTGTACCTGGCCAGCAGTTCCATGCCCAGCTGGAACTCGGCGGTCGGCTGGCCGTCCTTGCCGATCCCGAGGTTGCCGGTGGCGACGCCGCGCACCACGCCCGCATCGGTGTAGAGCACTTCGGCAGCAGCGAAGCCCGGGAAGATCTCGACCCCGAGGCCTTCCGCCTGCGCGGCCAGCCAGCGCGTCAGCGCGCCGAGGCTGATGATGTAGTTGCCGTGGTTCTTGAAGCAGTCGGGCAGGAAGAAATCCGGCGTGGACTTCGCCCCGGTCTCGTCGAGGAACAGGAACTCGTCGCGGGTGACCGCCTGCTTGAGGGGCGCACCCTTCTCCTTCCAGTCCGGGATCAGTTCGCTCAGCGCACGCGGGTCGATGATCGCGCCCGAGAGGATGTGCGCGCCCGGCTCGGAGCCTTTCTCCAGCACGCAGACCGAGACTTCGCGGCCGGCCTCGGCGGCCAGCTGTTTCAGGCGGATGGCGGTCGCCAGGCCGCCGGGTCCGGCGCCCACGACGACGACGTCGTACTCCATCGATTCGCGTGGGCCGTGGGTGTCGAGCAGTGTCTGGGGAGTCGTCATCGTTGCCTTGCGCGGTGCACGCGGGTACGGGTGTGCGGAGGTGAGTATCGCAACCGGAGTGCGATGGATGCGTGCCTGGTCGGTCGCGGAAAGATCAGCGCGGCCGTGTCGGCATCGGAAACGGCGTGATCACGGCCTCGCCGGAGGCAGCGTCGCGGATCGCGGATTGCCGCTTCTTCTCCACTTCCTCCACGCGCAGCACGCTCTGCATCGGCAGGTGCAGCGTCCGTGTCTCGCCGAACTCGGCCTGCAGGCGTTCTTCGGTCGGATCGACCACGAGGCCCTCGTGCACGTCGAACACCAGCTCGGAGACTTCGACGAACCCCCACAGCCGGCCGCTTTCGACGTGACGTGCGTAGAGTTCGTAGACCTTGCCGTGGTTGAGGAAGGTGATCTTGTAGAGCGGCTTGCCTGTCATGCGGCAATTATAGAACGCGCGCTCAGTAACCCTTGAGCCGGCGCAGCCGCTGCCCGATCGCGCGGCGCGAGACCAGCGCGAACACCACGCCGAACAGCAGCCCGGCCAGATGCGCGGTCCAGGCGACGGCGCCGAAGGCCGGGCCGATGTAGGCGAAGATCACCTGCAGGCCTGCCCACAGCCCGATCAGCAGCGAGGCCGGCGCACGCACGAATTCCAGGAACAGTCCCAGTGGCACCACCACGCCCAGGCGCGCGCGTGGAAACAGCGCGAGGTAGGCGCCGATCAGCGCCGAGACCGCGCCGCTCGCGCCGATGATCAGGCGGTCGGGCGTGCCGATCGCCAGCACCGCCGACAGGTTCGCCAGCGCGCCCCCGACAACGAACAGCACCAGCAACCGCCACGCGCCCATCAGCCGTTCGGCGGGAAGGCCGAAGATCAACAGGAACACCAGATTGCCGAGCAGGTGGGTCCAGTCCGCGTGCAGGAACAACGCGGTCACCAGTCTCAGCCAGGGTCCGGGCTCCACCCAGTTCGCCAGCAGCCCGTCGGTCCCGACCGGACCGCCGTACAGCGCACCCCAGTCGAGCAGCAGCGTGTAGTGCTCATTGGCTGAACGCGTACTCGCCCACAGGAACGCCAGCCACAGCAGCGCGCACAGCATCGGCACCGCCCAGCGGAGCGGCGTGCGGGCGCGACGGTTGGGGATCGAAACGAACATCTGCGGCCATTGTCGGGGTCCACGCAGCCGCCGGTAAAGCGCGCCGGTAGAGGGCATCGACGATGCCGCAATGCAGCAAGACGTCCGCACGGGACAGTACGGTATAGTGCGCCCGCGACGCAGTTCGGGAGGGGAATTCCGACAGGGTGGCGTTGACGGAGGGGGCCCCGTCCGCGCTGGGCGAAGCACACGACAACAACCTGTTTGGGAGAGAACGAGACACATGGCTACCACCCCCCGCTTCATGCACACCACCGCACTGGCGTTCGGCATCGCCGGCGCGCTGGCTTTCGCCGGGCAGGCACATGCCGCCGGTTTCCAGCTCAAGGAAAACAGCGTCAAGTCGATGGGCAGCGCCTTCGCCGGCACCGCCGCCAAGACCGGTGACAGCTCGGTCGTGACCAACAACCCGGCAGTGATGACCCAGTTCGCAGGCACCACGGTGCAGGCCGACCTGACCGTCATCGACCTCAACTACGAATTCCAGGGCAGCGGTCGCGATGCGCTCGGCCGTCCGCTGACCGGCAGCAACGGCGGCAACGCCGGCGACGTCACCCCGGTGCCGGCACTGTCGGTCGTGCACAAGCTCGACAATGGCGTCGCGCTCGGCGCGATGATCAGCGCGCCGTTCGGCCTGAAGACCGAATACGACGCCGACTGGGTGGGCCGTTATGCCGCGCAGACCTCGGACGTGAAGGTCATCGACCTGACGCTGTCGGGTGCGATCGACCTGAGCGACCGCTTCTCGGTCGGCCTCGGTGTCATCGCTTCGCGCGCCGACGTCACGCTGTCGCGCGCTGTGGATTTCGGCGCACTGCTCGCGCAGGCCCGCGTCCCCGGCTTCCTGCCGCAGAGCGCGGACGGCCTCGCCGAGATCCAGGGCAAGGACAACGGCTTCGGCTGGATCGTCGGCGCGCACTTCCGTCCGACCGACACGGTGTCGGTCGGCGTGAGCTACCGCTCCGAGATCGATTACGAACTGCACGGCACCGCCGACTGGACCGTGCCGGGCAACGTGGCTGCGGTGCTGGGCCAGGCCCAGCCGGGCCTGTTCCTCGATGGTCCCGGCGGCGCCGATCTGACCACTCCGTCGATCCTCAACGTCGGTGCCACTTGGCAGGTCAACGACGCGCTGATGCTGTCGGCCACCTATGCCCAGACCGGCTGGGAATCGCTGCGTGAAGTCCGCATCGAGTTCGACAACCCCGATGCGGATTCGGTCGAGCCCTTCGAGTGGCGGGACACGTACTTCGCCGCCCTCGGCGCCGAGTACAAGCTCAACGAGAGCTGGAAGCTGCGCGGCGGCGTTGCGTACGACGAAACCCCGACCAACCTCGAGCACCGCACCCCGCGCCTGCCCGACGCGAACCGCATCTTCTATTCGCTCGGTGCGACCTGGACGATGAACGACGCGTTCGATGTGAACTTCGGCTACACCCGCATCGAACCGCGCGATCCGAAGATCGACACCACCAGCGGCGGCAGCCGCGTGACCGGTGGCTACGACGGCAACGCCAACCTGTTCGGCGTGTCGGCGCAGTACCGCTTCTGATCCACGCGCAAGCGTCTGGAACAGGAAAAGCCCCGCTTCGGCGGGGCTTTTTTTGTGTCGCGTTCCGGCGGGCGCGGAACGCGGTTGCCGGTGCAGTCGCGGCTGGCGCTGGCGCGACGCATCGTGTCCGGCGATGCGCCCGGGTCGACGCGTGATTGTGCGGGCGAGCCGCGATCCCGGCATCGCGCCGGCTCCGCCGGAAGCGCGTTCGCGCGCCACGGCGCCTCTCGTCAAAGCCTGCCGCGCGCGTCAGCGCGCCTGCGGAAGTGCGCCGCGGACTTTATGCGATCCGCGCCAGCAGCCATGCCCACGCCGGCAGCGTCACCAGCGACAGCAGGATGCCGTAGCCGACGAGCGCGGCGGCGAGCCGCGGCGCGAGGCCGGCGGCGATCGCCAGCGCCGCCGCGGTGATCATGCTCGGCATCGCCGACTCCAGCACGTTCGCCTGCAGCATCGTCCCGGTCATGCCGAACATCAGTGACAGTGGCAGCGCGAGCGCCGGCATCACCAGCAGTTTCAGCAGCAGGCCCGTCGCCAGCGGCCGGATCTCGTCGCGGGGCATGCGCAGCTGGATCGACAGGCCGACCGCCAGCATCACCAGCGGCAGCAGCGCACCGGCGAGATTCTCCAGCGCCGCGGCGATCCAGGCCGGCGGCGCGGCCGGCATCAGGGTCAGGCCGAAGGCCAGCGCCCACACCGGCGGGAAGCGCACGATGCGGCGCATGATGTCGCGCCAGCCCGGCGGTGTGTCACCGCTGTAGCGGGCGATGACCGTCAGGCCGAACGTCGACAGCAACACGAAGGTGCCGAACTGGTCGTAGACGACCGCGTAGGCGACCGCGTCCTGCCCAAGCAGCGCGGCCACCATCGGATAGCCGATGAAGCTGCTGTTGCACAGCGCCACGCACAGCACCACCACGGCGGTCTCGTCGCGGCCGAACCGGAGCCATCGCGCCAGCGGCAGCACCAGCGCGAGCGTTGCGATCGCGAGCAGCCATGGCGTCGCTGCCAGCCCCAGCAGGGCAGCGTCGAAGACGAGTTTGGGAACATGCACCAGCACCGCAGCCGGCAGGCACACATAGAGCACCACGAGGTTGAGCACCTCGGCGGCGTTGGCAGGCATGACCCGCAGGCGGGCGAAGAGCATGCCCAGCGCAAGCATCGCCAGGATCAGGGCAAAGGCGTCGAAAGCCATGGGCCGGCAGTGGCGTGGAGGGCGCCCGATGTTAGCGGGCGACGACGGCGATCGCGAAGCCGGGCGCAAGCCACGCCGGGCGCGAGGAAACCGAAGCGACGCGGACGCTGCAGAAGCAGAAGGCAGAAGACCGCAAGCGAGCGAAAAGCAAAACTCGAAAGCTCAACAGCCGACAAGCCGGCAAGCCGAGAGGGCCTGGACCGAGCGGAGAATCGAAAATCCGGTGTGCGGGGTGGAGCCTGAAGAAGCGAATGGACAGTGAAGGCGGCAAAGGCGTGGAAGAAACGAACGAGCGAACGAAGTGAAGGGCTCGAGGCGGTCTGCCAGTTGGCGTCGCCTGGAGCCCCTCTCCCTCCGGGAGAGGGGTTGGGGTGAGGGCACCCGCCACCACACCCACGCCGCAACGGCACGTCACTCGTGCAATCAACCGCTTCCACGCAGGAACCCCCGAGTGTCCAGCCGGGTTGCATCGCAGTTTGCGCGGCGCCATCAACCGACCCTCCAGTTGGCGCTGCCTGGAACCCCTCTCCCTCCGGGAGAGGGTTGGGGTGAGGGCGCCCGCCACCCACGCCCACGCCGCAACGGCACCTCACTCGCGCAATCAACCGGTTCCGCGCAGAACCCCCGCGTGTCCAGCCGGGTTGCACCGCAGTTTGCGCCGCACCAGCAACCGGCCCGGGCGCGATGAGCATCGTCAGCCGCCGAAGCTTCGCCTCGTCGCCGGGCTCACCCGTTCCGGCCCGCCAGAGCATGGCGGGCTTTCGCGCACGAAGCCCTGCTTCGTTGCCGTGCTTACTCGCCCAGCGTCAGCAGGGAAGCGTTGCCACCGGCGGCGGTCGTGTTGATGGTCACGGTCTTCTCGGTGGTGAAGCGCGGCAGGTAGTGCGAACCGCCGGCCTTCGGCCCGGTGCCCGACAGGCGCTGGCCGCCGAACGGCTGCACGCCGACCACGGCACCGATCTGGTTGCGGTTGACGTAGACGTTGCCGACCCGCGCGCGCGCGGCGATCTTCTCGACCGTCTCGTCGATGCGCGAGTGGATGCCGAGGGTCAGGCCGTAGCCGGTGTTGTTGATCGCCTCGATGACCGCGTCGAGCTGATCGGCCTTCCAGCGGACCAGGTGCAAGGCCGGGCCGAAGTTCTCGCGCTGGAGCTGCGACAGCGACTGCAGCTCCCAGGCGCGCGGCGCGAAGAAGGTGCCGTGGGCGGTTTCCGGGCCGAGCGGCGTGGTCGCGATCAGGCGCGCCTCGCGGGCCATGCGCTCGGCGTGCGCGTCGAGCATGCGCAGCGCGTCGGCATCGATCACCGGGCCGACATCGGTCGACAGCAGGGCCGGATCGCCGACGGTGAGCTCCTGCATCGCACCGGCGAGCATGCCGATCACCTTGTCGGCGATGTCGTCCTGCACGAACAGCACGCGCGCGGCCGAACAGCGCTGGCCTGCCGAGGTGAACGCCGAGGCCAGCGCGTCCTTGACCAGCTGCTCGGGCAGCGCCGAGGAATCGGCGATCAGCGCGTTCTGGCCGCCGGTCTCGGCGATCAGCGTGCCGATCGCGCCATCGCGCGCGGCGAGCGCACGGTTGATCGCCAGCGCGGTGGCGTTGGAACCGGTGAACACCACGCCGGCCACGCGCGGATCGCTGGTCAGGGCCGCGCCGACCGTCGCGCCGTCGCCGGGCACGTACTGCAGCACGTCCTTCGGAATGCCGGCTTCGTGCAGCAGCTTGACCGCGACATGACCGATCAGCGTGGTCTGCTCGGCGGCCTTGGCGATGACGGTATTGCCGGCGGCGAGCGCGGCGGCGATCTGGCCGGCGAAGATCGCCAGCGGGAAGTTCCAGGGGCTGATGCACACGAACACGCCGCGACCCGACAGCTGCAGGCTGTTGGATTCGCCGGTCGGGCCGGGCAGCGCCTCGACGACGAACAGGCGCCTCGCCTCGGCGGCGTAGTAGCGCAGGAAATCCACCGCCTCACGCACTTCCGCCACGCCATCGGGAATGGTCTTGCCGGCTTCGCGCGTGCACATGGCGATGAACTCGGCGGTGCGCGCTTCCATCAAGTCGGCGGCGTGTTCGAGGATCGCCGCGCGCGATGCCGCGGGCACGGCGTTCCACTCCGCATGCGCATCGGTCGCGTTGCGCAGCGCCTGCTCGACGGTCGCGGCGTCGGCGGCCTGCCACTGGCCCACGCGAACGCGGCGGTCGGCCGGGCTGGTGACCTCGGTGGTGTCGCCGCCGCCGGTCGCGCCCGGCACCAGCGGGCCGGCGGTCCAGGGGCCGGTGGCGGCCTGGATCTGCTCGGCAAGCGTGGCGAGTTGGGCATCGTTGGCGAGGTTGACGCCCATGGAGTTGCTCCTGTCTTGGGACTGGCTGCGGTAGAGATCGACCGGCAGCGGAATGCGGGGATGGGGAATGGATTCGAAACCGGCGACCACCTCGACCGGGTCGCGGATCAGGTCGTCGATGGCGACGTCCTCGTCGCTGATCCGGTTGACGAAGCTGGAGTTGGCGCCGTTCTCGAGCAGGCGACGCACCAGATAGGGCAGCAGGTCCTCGTGCGAGCCGACCGGCGCATAGACCCGGCAGGGCACGTCGAGGCGGTCGGCCGGAATAACCTCGGCGTAGAGGTCGTCGCCCATGCCGTGCAGCTTCTGGAATTCGTAGGGCTTGGCGCCACGCGCGGCCGCGGCCGGATGCATCGCCAGCGCCAGCCTGTGCACGGCCGCGATGGTGTGCGCGTTGTGGGTGGCGAACATGGGATAGATCGCATCCGTGGCCGCGAGCAGCCGGCGCGCATTGGCCAGATAGCTGACGTCGGTATTGGGCTTGCGGGTGAAGACCGGATAGCCCGGGAGGCCTTCGACCTGGGCGCGCTTGACCTCGCTGTCCCAGTACGCGCCCTTGACCAGGCGGACCGGGATGCGGCGTCCGTGCATGCGCGCAAGCGCCGCGATCCAGTCGATCACGAACGGCGCGCGCTTCTGGTAGGCCTGCACGACGATGCCGAAGCCCTGCCAGCCGGCGAGCGAGGCATCGCTATAGGCCGCCTCGATGACGTCCAGCGACAGCTCGAGGCGATCGCTTTCCTCGGCGTCCACGGTCAGGCCGATGCGGTGGCGGCGGGCGCGCTGCGCGAGGTCGAGCAGCCGCGGCGCGAGCTCGGCGACCACTCGCTCGCGCTTGGCATGTTCGTAGCGCGGATGCAGCGCGGACAGCTTGACCGAGATCGACGCCGCGCCGATCTCAGCCGCCGCATCGGCGATCGCGGTGACGTTGCCCTGGCGGCTGGCGTGGTGGGCGCCGATCGCTTCGATCGCGTCCTGGTAGGCCTTCAGATAGCGGTCGGCGTCGGCCTGGGTCAGCGCGGCTTCGCCGAGCATGTCGAACGAATAGCGATAGGCGGCGTTGTCGCCCTTGCGGCTGCGCGCGAGCGCTTCGCCGATCGTGCGGCCCATGACGAACTGGTGGCCCATGATCCGCATCGCCTGGCGCACCGCCAGGCGGATCACCGGCTCGCCGACGCGGCCGACCAGGCGCTTGAATGCGCCGTGGACATTGCGCTTGGTCTCGTCGGCCAGGTCGACCAGGCGCCCGGTCAGCATCAGGCCCCAGGTGGACGCGTTGACCAGCACCGAGTCGGACTGGCCCATGTGCCTGCGCCAGTCGGCCTCGCCGAGCTTGTCGCGGATCAGGCGATCGGCGGTGTCCTCATCGGGAATCCGCAGCAGCGCCTCGGCCACGCACATCAGCAACACGCCTTCCTCGCTGCCGAGGTCGTACTGCTGCATGAAGGCTTCGATCGCGCCACGATCCTGTGCGCGCAGGCGCACCCGGCGGACGAGATCGGCCGCCGTCGCCTGGATCGCGGCGCGGTCGGCATCGGGCTGGCGCGCTTCGGCGAGCAGCGCATGGACGCGTTCGGTTTCGTCGCCGGCCCAGGCCGCGGTGATCGCGGCGCGCAGCGGCTGGAGGGAGGTCGCGGGGGCGGCGGGCGACAGGCTGGCGTTCAAGTAATGCGACCGGCAGGGACAGACGCGGAATTCTAGCCTGCCGACGGCGCTCGCCACTGTGCGGAACCCGCCCGGAGCCGCGCCCGCCGGACGCGCGTTCAGACGCCTGCGCGGCGTCCACGGTCGCTCGCAAAGTGGGCGCACGAATGGGTACACAGCGCCCCCGGTCGCCAGCAGTCCCCGCTGCCGGGACACGCATCGCCGTCCCGCGATGCTCCCGCAGCGCCTCGGGCGTCCCCCGGTGGCCAACGCCCGCTCTGCGGGTGTGCCGGGACAACACCTGGAGTCATGCTTGCCCCTGCCCGCGACGGGCGTCGCCGCCAGGTGGTCCGTCGCCTATTTAGGCGCCGTAGCAATCGCCCGGGGAGATTGGCCGAGCCGATGCAGGACGAGCGTCGGCTCGGTGGGCGCCAAGCCTCCACCGTAGCCACCCTGACTTGCGGGGGCAGGGCGTACGCAGGGCGAGCGTTCCTTCGAGGGACAGTGCCGAAGTTGCGGCGACGCAGCAGCGAACGCCTGGCGCGGGCGCCAAGTTGCAGAGGTGACTGTCTTTAAAGTCTGCCAAAAAAGCGCATTTGCGCCCAATGTCTTCGAAATTTCCAGAGCAGATCCGTCCCGAGTCCGGATCATGCGCTTGCCGGATCGCGGCTCTCCGAAGCTGAACAAGGCGCTGCGACGGGGCGGGCGAGGCGCGGCTTGCCCCTGTTGATTGCCGACAGCTACCATTCATTCGTTATTCGCAGTACGCCGCCGCTCCTGCGTTGACTTGCCGGCACCTCAAAACCGGGCAAGGACGGACGCGTTCCCGCCAGCACAAGGCCAGCTCAGGTATGGGGTCCGATGTGAAGCAAGCCTGTCGTTTGAAACAGTGGATGGGGGGCGCAGCCGCGCTTCTGGTGTCCGCAGGGGCCGGGGCACAGTCCGCCGACCCCAAGCCGTGGCAGCTCAACATGGGCCGCGGTGTCACCACCACTGCGCAACATGCCTATGACGCCCACATGCTCGCGTTGTGGATCTGCGTGGCGATCGGCCTGATCGTGTTCGGTGCGATGGCGGTGGCCATGTTCCGCTTCCGCAAGTCCCGCGGTGTCACCCCGGCGCAGTTCACCCACAACACCACCGCGGAGATCATCTGGACGGTGGTTCCGATCGTCATCCTGGTGGCCATGGCGGTGCCCGCGACGCGCAAGCTGATCGCGATGTACGACACCCGTGATTCCGAGATGACCGTCAAGGTCACCGGCGTGCAGTGGATGTGGCGCTACGAATACATGGGCGAGGACGTCAGCCTGACCAGCCGCCTGGATCGCGAGAGCGACCGCCTGCGCCAGGACCGCAACGTCACCCGCGCCGAGCTCGACGCCCACCCCCATTACCTGCTCGACGTCGACCACCCGCTGGTCCTGCCGACCAACACCAAGATCCGCTTCGTCGTCACTGCCGACGACGTGATCCATTCCTGGTGGGTGCCGGCGCTCGGCTGGAAGCAGGACGCGATTCCGGGCCTGGTCAACGAGGCCTGGACCGAGATCCTCGAGCCCGGCATCTACCGCGGCCAGTGCGCCGAGCTGTGCGGCAAGGATCACGCATTCATGCCGATCGTGGTGCGCGCCGTGCCTCGCGAGGAGTTCGACAGCTGGCTCGCTGCCGAAAAGGCCCGGAACGCACCGGCGGCGCCCGCCCCCGCCGCTCCGGTCCCGGCCGACGCCGCGCCTGCGGCATCCGAGGCAGCGCCGGCCCAGGCCGATGCCGCCACGCAGTTCCCGTCCGCCCCCGCCGCTCCCGCGGCCGGCTGATCGATCGAGGCACACCGCACATGTCGACGCATCCCGCAACTGCTGACGCGCACCACCACGACGATCACGGCCACACGCAGGGTTTCGTCCAGCGCTGGTTCTTCTCCACGAACCACAAGGACATCGGCACGCTGTATCTGCTGTTCTCCTTCATGATGTTCATCATCGGCGCGGCGATGAGCGTCATCATCCGCGCCGAACTGACCGTCCCCGGGCTGCAGTTCGTCGACCCGATGTTCTTCAACCAGATGACCACCATGCACGCGCTGGTGATGATCTTCGGCGGCGTGATGCCGGCCTTCGTGGGCCTGGCCAACTGGATGATCCCGCTGCAGATCGGCGCGCCGGACATGGCGCTGCCGCGCATGAACAACTGGTCGTTCTGGATCCTGCCGTTCGCGTTCACGATGCTGCTGATGACGCTGTTCCTGCCCGGCGGCGGCCCGGCCAGCGGCTGGACGCTCTACCCGCCGCTGTCGCTGCAGGGCGGCAGCAACGTGTCGCTGACCATCTTCGCCATCCACATGATGGGCATCAGCTCGATCATGGGCGCGATCAACGTCATCGCCACGATCCTCAACATGCGCGCGCCCGGCGTGGACCTGCTGAAGATGCCGATCTTCTGCTGGACGTGGCTGATCACCGCGTTCCTGCTGATCGCGGTGATGCCGGTGCTGGCCGGCGCGGTCACGATGCTGCTGACCGACAAGTTCTTCATGACCTCGTTCTTCAACGCCGCCGGTGGCGGCGACCCGGTGATGTACCAGCACATCTTCTGGTTCTTCGGGCATCCCGAGGTCTACATCATGATCCTGCCGGCGTTCGGCATCGTCTCGGAGATCATCCCCACCTTCAGCCGCAAGCCGCTGTTCGGTTACCAGGCGATGGTCTACGCGACGGCGGCGATCGCGTTCCTGAGCTTCATCGTCTGGGCCCACCACATGTTCACGGTGGGCATGCCGCTGGGCGGCGAGATCTACTTCATGTTCGCGACCATGCTGATCTCCATTCCCACGGGCGTGAAGGTCTTCAACTGGGTCTCGACGATGTGGCGCGGCGCGCTGACGTTCGAGGCCCCGATGCTGTGGGCGATCGCGTTCGTGCTGCTCTTCACCATCGGCGGGTTCTCGGGCCTGATGCTCGCGATCGTGCCGGCCGACTTCCAGTACCACGACACCTATTTCGTGGTGGCGCACTTCCACTACGTGCTGGTGACCGGTGCGCTGTTCGCGATCATCGCGGCGACGTACTACTGGTGGCCGAAGTGGACGGGCCGCATGTACAGCCAGTTCTGGGCGGGCGTGCACTTCTGGTGGACGATCGTCTTCGTCAACCTGCTGTTCTTCCCGCAGCACTTCCTCGGCCTGGCCGGCATGCCGCGGCGCATTCCCGACTACAACGTCGTGTTCGCCGACTGGAACCTGATCAGCTCGATCGGCGCGTTCGGCATGTTCGTCACGCCCTTCATGATGTTCGCGATCCTGCTGCATTCGAAGCTGCGCGGCGCGCCGGCCGCAGCACGTGCATGGGAAGGCGCGCGCGGGCTGGAGTGGACGGTGCCGTCGCCGGCGCCGCACCACACCTTCTCCAAGCCGCCGGTGCTCAAGCCCGGCGACCTCGCCCACGACGACATCAGCCACTGAGGTCGCCGCGATGCCGACGCCCACCCCTGATCCCGATCTCGCCGAGCGCCGCCGTCGCGCACGGCGCACGGCGGTGATCATCGCGGTGATCGCGGCGGCGGTGTACCTGGGCTTCATCGCGCGCGGGGTGCTGCTGGCATGAGCAACGATCTGCCGGGGCAGGCGCCCGATAACCGTCCGAAGTCGAAGACCTTCGGCATCGGCAAGCTCGTCGCGATCTCGATCGCGGCGTTCGCCTTCACCTTCTCGCTGGTGCCGCTGTACCGCATCGCGTGCGAGAAGGTGTTCGGCATCCGCCTGGAGAACAGCGCTGCCAGCGCGCCGGCGACCAGTGCCACACCGGGCGAGCGCTGGGTGACGGTCGAGTTCGACGCGACGGTGAACTCGCGGCTGCCCTGGTCGTTCCGTCCCAACGAGACCCGCATGCGGGTGCGGGTCGGCGAGCAGTACGAGACCACGTACTACGCGCACAACGACAGCAACAGGCCGGTCGTCGGCAGCGCGACACCGTCGGTGGCGCCAGCGCGGGCGTCGGGATTCTTCCAGAAGACCGAGTGCTTCTGTTTCACCGCGCAGACCCTGCAGGCCGGTGAGACCCGTGACATGCCGGTCCGCTTCATCATCGATCCGTCGTTGCCGCAGGACGTCAACACGGTCACGCTGAGCTACACATTCTTCAAGAACGATGTACTGACCTCGCGTCTGGCCGCCCAAGCGGCGCCGGCACGCGGCAATCCGGGCGTGGCCGCGGCGCCCTGAGCCGCACCACGCCTTCCGAAAACCACGATCCGGATACCGCCATGGCCCACGCCAAGCCCGAGCAGGACCCTGACATCTACTTCGTTCCCCATGACAGCAAGTGGCCGGTGTTCGCTTCGGTCGCCCTGTTCGTGACGATGCTGGGCCTCGCCAGCTGGTTCAACGAGGCCAGCTGGGGCCGGCCGATGTTCTTCGTCGGGATCGCCGTGCTGGCGCTGATCCTGTTCAAGTGGTTCGCCGACGTGATCCTCGAGTCCGTGTCGGGCTACTACAACAGGCAGGTGGACGTGTCGTTCCGGATGGGGATGGTGTGGTTCATCTTCTCGGAAATCATG
Source organism: Luteimonas chenhongjianii (assembly GCF_002327105.1). Lineage (GTDB taxonomy): Bacteria > Pseudomonadota > Gammaproteobacteria > Xanthomonadales > Xanthomonadaceae > Luteimonas > Luteimonas chenhongjianii. The sequence goes on from NZ_CP023406.1 coordinate 776,244, forward strand.
TTCTTCGCCGCGTTCTTCGGCGCGCTGTTCTATGCCCGCACGCTGTCGTTGCCATGGCTGGGCGGCGAAGGTTCGGGCGCGATGACCAATGCCGTGCTCTGGGACGGCTACAGCGCGGCCTGGCCATCGGCTGGCCCGGGCGCCGTGGGTGGCGCGTTCCAGACCATCCCGGCCTGGGGCCTGCCGTTGCTCAATACGCTGATCCTGCTGGCGTCGGGCATCACGATCACGATCGCCCACCATGGACTGCGCGCTGCGCATCGCACCCGCCTGCTGGTGTTTCTCGGCGCGACGATCCTGCTCGGCTCGGTGTTCCTGTTCTTCCAGATCGAGGAATACGTGCATGCCTACCGCGATCTCAACCTGACGATGGGATCGGGCATCTACGGTTCGACGTTCTTCATGCTGACCGGCTTCCACGGCGCGCACGTGACGCTCGGCACCATCATGCTGATCGTGATCTGGCTGCGCTGCTACCGCGGGCACTTCACCCGCGAGCATCACTTCGCGTTCGAAGCGGTCGCCTGGTACTGGCACTTCGTCGACGTGGTCTGGCTGATCCTGTTCCTGTTCGTCTACGTCGTCTGAGCGCGGCGGGATCGGGGAACCGGGATTGGGGTGTCAACGCTACGCAGGCGCGGCCGTGAGGCCGGCGCCCGTCTCCCGTGTGCAGTGGCGGGCGTCAGCCGCCTACGCCGTGCGGTTTGATCCAGCCCATCCAGATCGCCAGCATCACCAGCAGGATCAGGCCGACCGACAGGCCGATCCGGCGCGTCAATGCCTTGACCGTGCGATCGGTCGTGCCCTTGTCGGTCATCATGTAGTACAGCGCGCTGCCCAGATTCCACAGGATCAGCAGCACGAAGGCGATGATCAGCAGGGTCTTGAGCGAATCGTTCATCACCATCGCGGGCTCCATGGGCCTGTGCGCCAGGGGCGATTATTGCAGCCCGGCGAGCCGCGCGCGTGAGCCCGGGCCTGACCCGCGTCGTGGGCTGGAGCGCAGCAGCGGTGCTCATCGTCGCCTTCGCCTCGCTCGGCCAATGGCAGCTGTCGCGGATGAGCCAGAAGCAGGCGACCGTCGATGCCGTTGCCGCCACGCTCGCGTCCCGCGACGCGGTGCCGCTGGCCGCCGCCGCCGACCCCGCGCGCGCGCGGAGCTATGACTGGAGCGCCGGGCGCGGCCGCTTCGTCGACCGCGCGGCCTTCGTGCTCGACAACCAGATTCGCGCCGGCATACCCGGGCTGCGGGTCTATCGCTTGTTCGCTCCGGAGGCCGGCCCACCGTTGCTGGTCGACCTGGGCTGGACCGCGCTGGTCGACCGGGGCACGCGGTTGCCGGACGCGGCCATCGTCCGCGGCGACGGTCTGCTCGGCCGCGACCTCGAACTGCGCGGACTGCTCGCGCCGCCACCGTCGCCGGGGCTTGCGCTGGGCCCGGCCCTGGTGCCCGGAGACGCGGTGCTGATGACCCGTGTGGAGCCCGCCGCAATCGCCGCCGAAGCGGGTCTGGACGCGCTGCCACCGCGGGTGCTGCGGCTCGATCCCGCGCTCGATATCGGCTACCAGCGCGATCTCGATGTGCTGCCCAATACGCTGTCCCCGGACAAGCATCTCGGCTACGCGGTCCAGTGGTTCGGGCTGGCGGCTGCGGTGTTCGTCATCGCCCTCGTACTCACGATCCGGAACCGCCGTCGATGACCGCTCCTCGCGTCGAACCGCCACTGCCACCCGTCCAGCGCGACCGCAACCGTTGGCTGCTGGTGCTGATCCTGGTGCTGTTCCTCGGCAGTGCGCTGATCGCGGGCGCGTTGCGCTTCTCCGGCTGGCGCCCCGCCGGCATGCAGAACCGCGGCGAGTTGCTCAATCCGCCGGCCGACCTGCGCGGCCAGACCCTGCGCCTGAGCGACGGGACGGTGTACGACTGGCGCCCGGTCGAGCGCCACTGGCGCATCCTCGTCGCGCCGCCGGCGGACTGCGCCAGCGACTGCGTGGAACTGTCGCGCCAGCTCGATCTGGTGTGGCAACTGTTCGGCCGCAACGCCGACCGCGTCGACATCCTGTGGGTCGGCGAGGTGCCCGAGGGCGCGATCCGCAATTCCGCCTGGCGCGTCGTCGAAGCTGACCGGAACTTGCGTGCGACATTACCGCGCGTCGACGGCGGCACCGGCGAAGCGGACAATGGCGTCCCCGCCTACGTCGTGGACCCCAACGGGTTCGTGATCCTGCGCTACGCCCCGGGTTTCGATCCGGGGGATCTGCGCGGCGACATGGCCAAGCTGCTGAAACTCAGATGACCCACAGGCTTCCTGCGCACGCGACGGCGTTCCGACCGGCGACCCACAAGCATTTCCACCGCATCGCGTGGCTGGCGGCGGCGTTGACGCTGTGCGTGATCGTGTTCGGCGCATTCGTGCGCCTGTCCGATGCCGGCCTGAGCTGTCCGGACTGGCCGACCTGCTACGGGCGCGCCGCATGGCCGCAGGCGGCCTCTGAGGTCGTCGACCACGCGGCCACCGCGATCCGCGAGTTCGAGTCGGACAAGGCCTGGCGCGAGCAGGTGCACCGCCATCTCGCGGCGACCCTGGGCGTGCTGGTGCTGGGCCTGGCGTTGCTGGCCGCGCGCAGGCGCCGCTACGGCGTGCTGCAGGTGCTCGGCGCCTCGTTGCTGGTCGCCCTCGCCATTCCGCTGTACATGCAGGGCCATGTGATGGCCGCGCTCGGTATCGCGGCGCTGGGCGAGGCGCTGTTGCTGTTCGCGGCGCTGCGCTGGTCGAACATCGACCTTGCGCGGGCGGCGGCGCTGACGCTGGCGGTGGTGATCTTCCAGGCGCTGCTCGGCAAGTGGACGGTCACCATGCTGCTCAAGCCGGTGATCGTCATGGGTCACCTGCTCGGCGGAATGCTGACGTTCTCGTTGCTGGTGTGGATGGCCTGGCGCGCGACCATGCAGCCGATCGTGCTGGTCGATGCGCCTGCGCTGCGACGCTGGACGTTCGGCGCGATCGGCCTGCTCGCCGTGCAGATCGCGCTCGGGGGCTGGGTCAGCGCGAACTATGCGGCGCTGGCCTGCGGCGCCGGTGGCTGGGTCACCGAATCCCACCATTACGTCGATTTCCCCAGGTGCGTCGGCGAGTGGTGGCCGCAGGCCGATTTCCGCGAGGGCTTCGTGCTGTGGCGCGGGGTCGGCGTGGACTACGAGGGCGGCGTGCTCGACGGTGCGGCGCGGATCGCGATCCAGCTCGCCCATCGGGTCATGGCGATCGCGGTGTTCGCCTACCTGATCGCATTTTCCGTCCGGTTGCTGCGCACGCCCGGGCTGCGTGGCTGGGCGATCGCGCTCGCACTGCTGACCTGCGCGCAGGTCGTGCTGGGCATCCTCAACGTCAAGCTCGCGTTGCCGCTCGCGGTCGCGGTCATGCACAACGCCGGCGCCGCGCTGCTGCTGTTCGTGCTCGTGTCGCTGCTCGCGCGTCTGAAGCGGCCCGACTGATGGCGCATGTCGCGGGCCAGTACTGGGAGCTGACCAAGCCACGCGTGGTCGCGCTGATCGTGTTCACCGCGCTGGTCGGCATGTTCCTCGCCGTGCCTGGACTGCCGCCATTGCGCGAGACCGTGTGCGGTCTGCTCGGCATCTGGCTGGCGGCCGCCTCGGCAGCGGCCATCAACCACCTGATCGACCAGCGCATCGACAAACTCATGGCCCGGACCGCGAACCGTCCGCTGGCGACCGGGACATTGCGTCCGGTGCAGGTGCTGGTGTTCGCGCTCGCGCTCGGCGCGCTCTCGATGGTGATCCTGACGTTGCTGGTGAACGCGCTGACGGCCGCGCTGACCTTCGCCTCGCTGATCGGCTACGCGGTCATCTACACCGGCTTCCTCAAGCGCGCGACGCCGCAGAACATCGTCATCGGCGGGATCGCCGGTGCGGCGCCGCCGCTGCTGGGCTGGGCCGCGGTGACCAACATGCAGGGCCAGTGGGACTGGGCGCATGCACTGCTGCTGGTGCTGATCATCTTCGTGTGGACGCCGCCGCACTTCTGGGCGCTGGCGATCTTCCGCCGTGAGGACTATGCGCGTGCACTGGTGCCGATGCTGCCGGTCACCCATGGGGTGGCCTACACGCGTTGGCAGATCCTGATCTATACCGTGCTGCTGGTCGTGGTCACGCTGCTGCCGGTCGCGATCGGCATGAGCGGCGTGTTCTATCTCGGCGGTGCCGTCGTGCTGGGGCTGGTGTTTCTCTGGTACGCCTGGCGCATGCTCGATCCGCCGGACGAGTTCTTCGCGATGCGGATGTTCAACTATTCGGTCGTCTATCTGATGGCGCTGTTCGCGTTCCTGCTGATCGACCACTGGCTGCTGCCGTGGTTGCCGGGCGCTGGCGCGGCTGCAGGCGGACTCGACTTCCAGCGCATCGGCTGAAGCCGCGCGACGCTCCGGCGGGCGCGAGCCCGCCGGCGCAGTCGGCGTCAGGCCTTCTTCGCGGCCTTCTCGGCCCGCTTTTCCTTCATCGTCTTGACCGGTTTCTTCTTGGTCTCTTTCTTCTTGTCGAGGCTCTTGGCCATCGTTGCGCTCCGCTGGGGGTCCTTCGGGCGGCGGCGGAACGGTGTTCCGTGCCGGATCTGATCCGGCATGCCGCCGGATCACCGCGCATGCTACGCCGAGTTGCGCGGTGCGCCCACGTCGGTCGCCTGGCCGGTCGCCGATCGCAGCGCCGTGAGCGCGATGCGCGCCGCGTGCAGCCCCGCCCGGGATGACGCGAAGCGCATCCGCTTGGCCTTGCGATCCCGCCGGACGCAGCGCCGGGGAGGTGCAGGCCGGGGAGGGAGTTGCCGCGATCAGCCGCCTGCGACGATCGTCGAGGTCGGCGTGGCCTGTAGGCAGGCCTCCGGGTCACCGTCGAGGCCGGCCGGCATCTCGCAGGCACGCGGTGCGAAGTCCAGCGTCGCCTGCCAGCCGGCACGGCGCGCTGGAGCCAGGGCGACATCCACGTAGACCTCACGAATGGTGATCCGTGCGGTCTGCGGCGCAGCCGCGTCCGGACCCCAGGCCTGCAGCGTGTGCGCCAGCGCCGGGTCGAGCAGGCGGTTGGCTTCAAGCAGTGCCCGCGTGCGGGCGACCGCGTCGGGGTGCTCGCCCGCGCCGCCGCTGAGCTGGATGTGCACCCCGACCAGCATGCCGTCGCGCTGCCTGAAACTGACCCGGTCGGCCGGCAGGAGAATCTGCTGGCCGCCCGGCAACCGCAGGCTGACGTCACGCGGCTGCGCGATCGTGTGCGCCTCGGCGGGGACGCCGCCGGTCTGCGGCCAGGCCAGGTCGACCTGTTCGGCGACCGGCGCGCTCAAGTCGATGTGCAACGGCTTGACGAGGGCGGGGGGCGTGTCGATCTTCGCGCAGGCGCCGAGCAGCAGGGCGGCCGCAAGCGCCAGGCCTGCGCCGGGTCGGGCGGAATGCGGGAAAAGCGTGCGGAACATGGTCTTCACCTGTAAAAAAGGGCCGCCGTGCCGATCCATCTGCGCGGATTCCGGTGAGCGCGATGCTGGTTGGCCGATCGCCGGCGCGTGCGCCTGTTGTCGGCCGGTCCCCGGCCGGCATCAGACCTGCGAAGGGGTTAAGGCGCCGTCGCGGTGGAGCGGCGAGAGGCGGCTCGAAGCGTCGGGATATTTCAGCGGGCACTCTGGGCCAGCAGTTCACGCAGGGTCTGTTTGCCGGAGGCGTCGAGCGTGCCCTCGCGCTGCTGGGCCAGAAGGTCGTCGATCCGTTGCTGCAGCGCCTGGCGGTCGAGCTGGCCGATGACGTCGCGCAGTTCGACCTCCCACGAGGATTCCTCGCCGGCCAGTGGCATGGTCGCGAGCTTGCGCAGGGCCGGGGCCTCCTCGCGCTCGTCGAACTGCGCCAGCAGCACGCCGGTGGTGATCTCGGGGCGCACGCTGGCGATGGCGATCAGCTCGGTCAGCAGTTCGATGCCGGGCTGGCGCAGCGCGACGAACGGATACGGCGGCGGCAGGCCGGCGGCGAGGCCGGGCTTCTGCAGCAGCAGGGCGATGGCGTGGCGGACCAGGCTGCGACGGGGCGGCGGCGCGCCGCGTCCACCGCGCGCCGGGCGCAGCGGTGGGGGGGGCTGAGTCGCCTGCACGGCAGCGCCAAGGCCGGTGAGCTCGCCCAGCCGCAGCCGCATCAGGTCGGCGAAGGCGCCGTCGGGAATCTGCGCCAGCATCGGCTTGGCACGTTCGGCCAGGCGTGCCTTGCCGTCGAGCGTCGCCAGGTTGATGGCCTCGCCCAGGGTGTCGAAGAAGAACGTCGACAGCGGCGTCGCCCCCGCCAGGCGCGCCTCGAAGCCGGCGGCACCCTCGCTGCGCACGATGGAGTCGGGATCCTCGCCGTCGGGCAGGAACAGGAAGAAGGCCTGGCGACCGTCGCGCATGCGCGGCAGCACCGATTCCATCGCCCGGGTGGCCGCGCGGCGGCCGGCGGCGTCGCCGTCGAAGCAGAAGAACACGTCCGGCGCGTTTCGGAACAGCAGTTCGGCGTGGTCGGGCGTGGTCGCCGTGCCCAGGGTCGCCACGGCCTGCGGCACGCCGAACTGGAACAGCGAGACCACGTCCATGTAGCCCTCGACCACGATCAGGCGCTCGATCTTCTGGTTGGCCTGGCGCACCTGCCACAGGCCGTAGAGCTCGCGGCCCTTGTGGAACAGAGGCGTCTCGGGCGAGTTGAGGTACTTGGGCGAATCCTCGGGCTTGAGCACGCGGCCGCCGAATGCGATCACCCGGCCGCGGCGGTCGTGGATCGGGAAGATCACCCGGTCGCGGAACTTGTCGTAGCTGTGGCCCCGTTCGTTCTTCGACAGCAGGCCCACCTTCTCGAGTACGGCGATGCGGCGCGGATCGTCCTTGCCGAGCGCGTCCTTGAGGGTGCTGAAGCCATCGGGCGCATACCCGATCGCGAAGGTGTCGCGGATCCCATCGTCGAGCCCGCGCTCGTCGAGGTATCTGCGCGCCGCGTCGTTGCCGGCGAGCTGGCGGACGAAGAACCGCGACGCCGCCTCGAGCGCGTCGTACATCGGCGCGCTGTCGGGCCGTGCCTCGCGCTGCTGGGCGTCGCGCGGGATTTCCATGCCGGCGCGCTTGGCCAGCTCGTCGACCGCATCGAGGAACTCGAGGCGGTCGTAATTCATCAGGAAGCTGATCGCCGTGCCATGGGCGCCGCAGCCGAAGCAGTGATAGAACTGCTTGGTCGGGGACACCGTGAAGCTCGCCGAGCGTTCGTCGTGGAAGGGGCAGCGCGACGAATACTCCTTGCCCTGGCGTTTCAGCGGCACGCGCGCGTTGATCAGCTCGACGATGTCGGTGCGCGCCAGCAGGTCGTCGATGAACGCGTCGGGGATCCGGGCCATCAGTGGCGCTCCCGCAGGCGTGGCCGTGCCGGGGGACGGGGTCGCCGGGCGGTGGAGCAGGAGCGGAAGGCGCGGTGCATGCGGGTAATAGGATGCCACGCCACACGCGCCTTGCCGCGATCGGCCGTGCTCAGGAGGCGGCAGGCGGCCCGCTTGCCGCGGCGCTGGCGGCCTTGCGTTCCGCGCGCTGCCGCAGCTTGCGGTCGACCGAGGCGCGGCGATGGCGCTCGTCGATGACCGCAGTGATCAGGGCGCCGACGAAGAAGATCGTCGCCGCGTAGTACATCCAGATCAGCAGGATCACCAGCGTGCCGAACGAGCCGTAGGCGCTGCCGGGGGCGGCGTGGGTGATGTAGATGCCGATCACCCAGCGTCCCAGCACGAACAGCAGCGAGGTGATCACGCCGCCGAACAGGGCCTGGCGCCAGCGCACGCGGCGGTCGGGCAGGTAGTGGTAGAGCAGGGCGAAGGCCAGCGAGTAGATCACCAGCATCAGCGCATTGCCGACCAGCGGTAGCAGCGTGGGCACGTTGGCGAAGATCACTTCCAGGGCGGTCGTCATCAACGTCGACACCAGCACCAGGAAGCCGAGTGCGAACACCACGCCGGCCGAGAACACGCGCTTGCGCAGGAACACCATCAGCCCACCCGGCAGGCGGTCGCCGTCGGTGTGGAAGATCAGGTTCAGCGTGCCCTGCAGTTGGGCGAAGACCACGGTCGCGCCGACGAACAGCAGCAGCGTGCTCCAGAGCCCGGCGAGCGAGCCGACATCGGGCTGCTCTTTCGCGTTCTGGATGACGGTGGTGGCGACCGTCTGCGCGCCTTCGCCGGCCAGCGATCCGATCTGCGCCAGCAAGGCCTCCTGCGCGGCCGGATACAGCGATGCCGTGATCCACAGCACCAGCACCAGCATCGGCGCCAGCGAGATCAGTGTGTAGAACGAAAGCGAGGCCGCCTGGGTCAGCAGGTCCGCATCGACGAAACGCTTCACCAGCGCGGCGGGCAGGCTGTCCTCGATGATCTCGACGCGTCGGTCGATGCGGCTGCGCAGACGGCCCCAGCGGGTGTGGCGGACGGGTGCATCAGGGTCGGGCTGGTCCTGCGGTGTGCTCATGCGGATCGGTCTTGGGGCCGGCGGGCGCGCAACGCGTGCGTCCCCTGCGGCGTTGCCGTCACCTTAGGTGCGATGCCGTTGCGCGGCGTGACGATCTGCGAGGCGGTCAGACGGTGCCGGCGGCGAGGGCGCGCAAGGCGTCGCCTTCGAGCCGCTGCACGGTCCAGCCCGGCTGCGGCGCTGCGCCCAGCCGGCGGTAGAAGGCGAGGGCCGGGGCATTCCAGTCGAGCACGGTCCACTCGAAACGGCCGCAGCCGCGTTCCACCGCGAGCGCGGCGAGATGCCGCATCAGCCGCGCGCCGATACCGCGCCCGCGATATGCGGGCCGCACGAACAGGTCTTCGAGATACAGGCCGCGGCGGCCGACGAAGGTCGAGAAGGTGTGGAAGAAGAGCGCGAAGCCCGCGGCCTCGCCATCGGCTTCGGCAATCACCACCTCGGCTGCGGGCGCGGGGCCGAACAGCGACGCGGTGAGCACCGCTTCGTCGGCAACGACCGCATCGGCGAGCCGTTCGAAGTCGGCCAGCTCGCGGATCAGCGCAAGCACCAGCGGCACGTCGCCCGGCCGGGCCGGGCGCAGGGCGATGCCGTCGGCGGCCATCAGTTCGACAGCGACTGCTTCACCAGGCGCGAGACCACGCCCATGTCGGCCTTGCCGGCCAGCCTGGGCTTGAGCACGCCCATCAGCTTGCCGATGTCGTTGGGGCCGGCGGCGCCGGATTCGGCCTTGGCCGCTTCGATCTCGGCCAGGATCTCGGCCTCGCCCAGCTTCTCGGGCAGGTAGCGTTCGATGACGACAATCTCGTCGCGCTCGACCTGGGCCAGGTCCTCGCGGCTGGCCGCTTCGTACTGGCTGACCGAATCGCGCCGCTGCTTGACCATCTTCTCCAGGACCGCCAGCACCGCGGCATCGTCGAGCTCGATGCGCTCGTCCACCTCGCGCTGCTTGATCGCCGCGAGCATCAGGCGGATCACGCCGAGCGCGTCCTTGTCGCCGCCCTTCATCGCGGCCTTCATGTCTTCGGTGAGTTGCTGCTTCAGGGTCATGGGACGTCTCCGGGGGCGGATGGGTGCGGGCGGGGCGGATCCCGGCATACGCCGGACACGACAAAAAGCCGGCGGCGCAGTGCGCTGCCGGCTGTTTGCGTCATCAAACGATCGAACCGGACGCGGACGCCCGGCGCGCGCCGATCAGTACAGGCGCTTACGCTTGGTGACGTCGCGCGAAACGCGGCGCGACTGGCGCTTCACGGCGGCAGCGGCCTTGCGCTTCCGCTCCTGGGTCGGCTTCTCGTAGAACTCGCGCTTGCGGGTTTCGGCGAGCACGCCTGCCTTCTCGCAGGTGCGCTTGAAACGACGCAGCGCAAACTCGAAGGGCTCGTTTTCGCGGACTTTGACGCTAGGCATGGAATCTCCGGGGACTTGAACGTCCGGCACGAATGTGTAGCCGGATCGAATCGAATGCGTGTTTCGACCGGACTCCAGCCCGGCGAGCCGCGTATCATAGCCGCGTCCCGGTCGGCGGTGCAAGCCGCCCCCGGTGCCGCGGCCGGCGCGGCCTTCCATCCGCTTCCCAGGCAAGTGCATCCATGAAAGTGCTCGGCATCGAAACCTCCTGCGACGAGACCGGCGTGGCCGTCTTCGACACGGCCATCGGCGGGGCGGCGGGCCTGCGCGCGCATGCGGTCTACAGCCAGATCGCGCTGCACGCCGAATACGGCGGCGTGGTGCCGGAACTGGCCAGTCGCGACCACGTGCGCAAGCTGCTGCCGCTGATCCGGCAGACCCTGGCCGAGGCCGACCTGTCGACCCGCGATCTCGACGGCGTGGCCTATACCGCGGGGCCCGGCCTGGTCGGCGCCTTGCTGGTCGGCGCCGGCGTCGCCCGGTCGCTGGCTTGGGCGCTGGACGTGCCGGCGATCGGGGTCCACCACATGGAAGGGCACCTGCTGGCGCCACTGATGGAAGATGCGGATCCGTTGCTGGGCCCGCCGCAACCGCCATTCGTCGCGCTGCTGGTCTCGGGTGGCCATACCCAGCTGGTCGCGGTCGACGCGATCGGCGTCTACCGTCTGCTCGGCGAGACTCTGGACGATGCCGCCGGCGAAGCCTTCGACAAGACCGCCAAGCTGATGGGCCTGCCGTATCCCGGTGGCCCGCAACTCGCGGCGCTGGCCGAGCACGGCACGCCGGGCGCGTTCCGCTTCCCGCGACCGATGACCACCCGGCCGGGCCTGGACTTCAGCTTCAGCGGGCTCAAGACCCAGGTGCTGCTGGCCTGGCAGGGCAGCGACCAGTCCGAGGCGACCCGGGCCGACATCGCCCGCGGGTTCGAGGACGCAGTGGTCGACACGCTGGCGATCAAGTGCGCGCGCGCGCTGGACGCGACCGGCTGCAACACCCTGGTCGTCGCCGGCGGCGTCGGCGCCAACACCCGCCTGCGCGCGAAGCTGCAGGCCGATGCGCAGCGGCGCGGGGGCCGCGTGTGTTTCCCGCGTCCGGCGCTGTGCACCGACAACGGCGCGATGATCGCGTTCGCCGGTGCGCTGCGTCTCGAGGCGGGCCAGTCCAGCGATGCCGCAGTTCACGTGACCCCGCGCTGGGACATGGCGACGCTGCCGCCGCTTGCCGCAGCCTGAGCGCGGCGGCGTCGCGTCGCTGCCGCTAAGCTGCGGGCTTTCCGCTACGCGCATCCGGCCCCCAATGGACCACGTCTTCATCGAAGGCCTCGAGATCGAGGCCCTGATCGGCATCTACGACTGGGAGCGGCGCATCCGCCAGCCGCTGGTGTTCGACATCGAGATGGCGTTCGACAACCGCATTCCGGCGGCGAGCGACGACATCGCCGACACGCTGAACTACAAGGCGGTCAGCAAGCGCCTGATCGAGTACGTGTCGGCGTCGGAATTCGGCCTGGTCGAAACGCTGGCCGAGCGCTGCGCGGCAATCGTGATCGAAGAGTTCAATGTCGCTTCGGTACGATTGAAGCTCAGCAAGCCGGGCGCCGTGCGTGGAGCACGCGCCGTCGGCGTCCAGATCCAACGCACGCGCAGTACCTGATCGTGGCCCCCGGCGCGGCGGTCCGCGCAGGAGAACATCCCCGATGCAGCTCTACCTCGACCGGCTACACGACGCGCTGGCACCTTATCCCTGGGCCTATACCATCACGGTGTTGTCCGCCGTGCTCCTGGTCGCGTGGCTGGCCAACTTCCTGACCAAGCGCGTGCTGCTGCGCGGGCTGCGCCAGTTGCTTTCGAAATCGCCGTTCGGTGGCGCCCAGCACGACCACGGCGTGCGGCTGGAGGTGATTCCGCGGCTGGCCAACGTGGTGCCGGCGCTGGTGATCTCGGCAGGTGTCTCGCTGGTCCCCGACCTTCCGCCACAACTGGTGCGGATCATCGAGAACCTGTGCCAGGTGTTCATCGTGGTGACGATCGCTGTGGCGGTGGCGAAGGCGCTCGACGCGATCAACCGTCATTACGAGCAGCGCCCGCAGGCACGCAACAAGCCGATCAAGGGCTACCTGCAGGTGGCGAAGATCGTGATGTTCGCGCTGGTCGCGATCTCCGCCGTGGCGACGATGATCGGCGCCCAGTTCCTGCACATCGTCACCGGCCTGGGCGCGATGACCGCGGTGCTGATGCTGATCTTCCAGGACACCATCCTGTCCCTGGTCGCCAGCGTGCAGATCAGCAATGACGGCCGCGTGCGGGTGGGGGACTGGATCGAGATGCCGAGCGAGAACGCCGATGGCGACGTCATCGACATCGCCCTGCACACGATCACCGTGCAGAACTGGGACCGCACGGTCACCACGGTGCCGACCAAGAAGCTGCTCAGCGATTCCTTCAAGAACTGGCGCTTCATGTCCGAAGGCGGCGGTCGGCGGATCAAGCGGGCGCTGCAGCTCGACCAGCGCAGCGTACGATTCCTCGAGCCCGACGAAATCGAGCGTTTCCGTCGTTTCATCGTGCTCGACGAGTATCTCGACCGCAAGGAACGGGAGCTGCGCGAATGGAATGCCGCGCTCGCCGCACGTGGCGCCGAGCCGGTGAACCATCGCCGGGTCACCAACCTGGGGACGTTCCGCGCCTACGTCCAGCACTATCTGCGCGGCCGCCACGACATCAACCAGGACCTGACGCTGCTGGTGCGACAGCTCCAGCCCACCGAAAGCGGCCTGCCGCTGGAGATCTACGCCTTCACCCGCGACACCAGCTGGGGTGTCTACGAAGGGATCCAGTCGGATATCTTCGACCACCTGCTGGCGATCCTTCCGGAGTTCGACCTGCGCGTGTTCCAGGCGCACAGCGATGCGCCGGTGGAGGTCAGGTTGCGGCCCCTGCCGGACGACACGGGCGCTGCGCCCGTCGCGCCGCACGCAGCGCCGCCGCTGCCGGCGCCGCCCGACGACGACTGAGTGCCCCCCCTCGCCGCGGGCGGGAAGCTTCGGCGATCATGGCGTCCCCACCGGAGCGCGCCATGTCCATCGCCCTGCTCAGTCTCGGCAGCAACGTCGATCCCGAGATCCACCTGAGCGCTGCCATCCGCGCCTTGCGCGCGCGCTTCGACGGGCTCGTGGCGTCGGCGGTGTACCGCTTTCCGGCCGTCGGCTACGCCGGGCCGGACTTCCTCAATGCCGCCGCGGTCGTGCACACGGATCTCGCGGCGGCGGCCCTCAACGAGTGGCTGCACGCGCTCGAGGATGCCCAGGGCCGCGACCGCAGCGGCCCGCGCTACAGCGACCGCACGCTCGACATCGACATCGTGCTCTACGACGACGCGGTGCTCGAGGGCCCGGGCCATCTGCACATCCCCCGCGACGAACTGCGCCACGCCTTCGTGCTGCGGCCGGCGGCCGAGATCGCCCCCGACTGGCGGCATCCGGTGTCGGGGCAGACCCTGGCACGGCTGTGGGACGCGCATCCCGATCGGCACGTGGACTTCCACCGGGTCGCCTTGCCGGACTGAAGCGGGCATCGGATCCGGAGCCTGTCGCATCAGCTCTATTCCCACGTCCTGGACCGGGGTCTGTCACATCGGGTCTATTCCCACGTCCGGGAGATGACTTCCATCCATTGCCGGCCCGCCGGGGTGGACGGGAGAATGCAGGCAACCACGGGGGAGTGCGGACATGTTCGACAGGCTGTCGCGGAGCTGGGACCTGGTGAAGGCGAGCGCAGGCGTGCTGCGCTCGGACAAGGAGCTGATGCTGTTTCCGGTGCTGTCCGGGCTGGCAACGCTCGGCGTCCTGGCGACGTTCGCGTTGCCACTGTTCGCGCTGCGCATCTTCGAGCACGGCATCGGCCTCGCCTGGCTGCCCGTCGCCTTCGTCTTCTATTTCTGCCAGTACAGCGTGATCGTGTTCTTCAATGCGGCGCTGGTGGGCGCGGCGTTGATCCGCCTCGAAGGCGGCAACCCGACGCTGTCGGACGGATTCGCCGCGGCCAGGCGCCGGCTGCCGGCGATCCTCGGCTACGCGGCGATCGCTGCGACGGTGGGTGTGCTGCTGCAGGCGATGAAGCGCAACGAGACCAACTTCCTCGTGCGCCTGCTCGGCAGCGGCCTGGGCGTGGCATGGACGCTGGCGACTTTCCTGGTGGTGCCGGTGCTGGTGAGCCGCGACATCGGCGCGATCGACGCGCTCAAGGACAGCGTCGCGCTGCTCAAGCGCACCTGGGGCGAGAACGCGATCGGCAGCGTTGGCATCGGCGCGGCGTTCGGGCTGCTGATCGGACTGGGCGCGGTGACCGGCGTGGCGCTGAGCTATCTGGCCTTCATGGGCTCGGCGGCGCTCGGCATCGCGGTAGCCGTGCTGTGCGCGATCGGCCTGATGCTGGTGGCCGTCTACCAGACGGCGCTGACCGGCATCTATTCGGCGGCGCTGTACCGCTATGCGGTCAGCCACGAAGTGCCGCCTGGATTCTCCGGTGCGCAGCTCGCGCAGGCGTTCGAACCCAGGCGCTGAGCAGCGCCGGCGCACCCTGATGCGAGGCGCCTGCGCAGCATTTGTGCCCAAGGCTCGCAGCAGCTGTAGCTAGATCGAGCGGCCGCCGTCGAGCCGCAGCACTTCGCCGGTCATGAATCCGCCGCGCAGCAGCCAGGCGACCGCATCGGCGATTTCCCCGGACGTGCCAAGCCTGGCCAGCGGGGTGGCCTGGAGGATGTGCGCCTGCCGCGTCGCATCCGCGCCGTCCTCCGGCCACAGGATCGCGCCAGGCGACACCGCATTGACGCGGACCTCCGGTGCCAGCGCGACCGCCAGGCCCCGGGTCAGCCCGAGCAGCGCGGCCTTCGATGCCGCATACGCGACCAGATCCGCGCGCGGGCGTTCGGCGTACAGGTCGCCGATGTTGACGATCGCGCCGCGGCTGGCGCGCAGATGCGGCGCCGCGGCCTGCGCGAGCAGGAACGGCGCGCGTGCGTTGGTCGCCATCAATGCGTCGAATGCAGCGGCATCGGTGTCGGCGAACGCGGTCGGTGCGAACGCGGCGGCGTTGTTGACCAGGGCGTCGAGCCGGCCGAACCGTGCGACGGTGCCGGCGACGAGCCCCGGCAGTACACCCGGATCGGCCAGGTCGCCCTCCAGCACCAGAGTGCTGCCTGTCCGCTGCGCCTCGAGCGCCGTGGCCAGCGCATCGGCATCGCCGCGCGAGTGGTGGCAGTGCAGCGCCACCGCGTAACCGTCCGCGTGCAGGCGACGCGCGATGGCCGCGCCGATACGACGGGCGGCGCCGGTGACCAGGACGACGGGGCTGGATGCAGGCATGCCGATCAGGAATGTGGCGCGGGTGGCCACCTTACGCCACCCGCCGTTCATCGTGCTGTCCGCCGGCCGGCCCGGCCGCCCGGGCTGCGGTCACGATGTCCGCGGATGTCCCGTCCTTGTGCTGCCCCGAGCCCGGCTCGCCGTCCGATGCCCGGCGCAACCGGCGAGGCGCCCTGCGATGGGCATCTTCCGCAAGCACGTGCCTGGAACTGTCGGCGCGGTCTGACAGCGGCCGTTGCGGCGCCTCGCGTATCCTGAAGCCCGTACGTTTGGTCGAGAGTTTTGCGATGTCCGCTTCTGTCCAGGGTCCGTCCGAAGACGCGCTCGCGCACAGTGCACGGCTGCGCGCACTGATCCATGCGCAGATCGCCGAGGCGGGCGGCGCGATTCCGTTCTGGAAATTCATGGAGCTGGCGCTCTACGCGCCCGGGCTGGGGTATTACAGCGCCGGCGCGGCGAAGTTCGGCGCGGCGGGCGATTTCGTCACCGCGCCCGAACTGGGCGCGCTGTTCGCCGAATGCATCGCCGAGGCCTTTGCGCCGGTGCTGCGCGAGATCGGCAGCGATGCGCAATTCCTCGAGATCGGGGGCGGCAGCGGTGCGTTCGCCGGCGATGCGCTGAGCCATCTCGCGGCCCTCGATGCGACGCCTGCGCGCTACGCGATCCTCGAGCCCAGCGCCGACCTGCGCGAGCGGCAGCGCGCCCACCTGCAGCAGCGCCTGCCGGCGGCGCTGTTCGCCCGCGTCGAATGGCTCGACGGCCCCATGCCCGGCGACTGGCAGGGCGCGCTGTTCGCCAACGAGGTCGTCGATGCGCTGCCGACGCCGCGCTTCGTCATCGGCGAGGGCGAGGTCTACGAGGAATACGTGACCCGCGACGGCGACGGCTTCGGCCGGACCCTGCACCCGGCCGATGCGCTGCTGGGCGCGGCCGTACGTCATGTCGAGCGCCAGCGCGGCGCCCCGCTGCCCGACGGTTACCGCTCCGAACTTCTGCCGCAGCTGCCGTACTGGGTGCAGGCCGTCGCCGGCGGCCTGACCCGCGGCGCGATGCTGTTCGTCGATTACGGCTATGCACGCCGCGAGTTCTACCGTGACGACCGCGACGCCGGCACGCTGCGCGCATTCCACCGCCACCAGGTCTCGGGCGATGTGTTCGCGCTGCCGGGCCTGCAGGATCTCACCGCATCGGTCGACTTCACCGCGCTGGCCGAGGCCGGCACCCACGCGGGGTTCGACTTTGCCGGCTACTGCAACCAGACCTCGCTGCTGCTCGGCAACCGGCTCGAACAACGCCTGGCCGCGCACGAGGCCTTGGCCGCCGACGAGGCCGCCCGCTATGCGCTGCGCCAGCAGGCCAAGCGGCTCACCCTGCCGGGCGAGATGGGCGAGGCTTTCCAGGCGATCGGCTTCGCGAAGGACGTGGAGTTCGACCACGCCTTCCTGATCGGCGACATGAGTCACCGGCTGTGAGCAGGCCCGCGTGAGCCGACGTCCGCGTCTGGGCCGGTCGTTCAAGCCGCTGCGGCGGCCGGCGTTGTGGGGCGGGCTGTGGATCGCCGCGATCGCCGTTGTCGTGGTGCTGTCGCTGGCGCCGTCGGTGCCGATGCCGGATGTGCGGAGCGGCGACAAACTCGGCCATTTCCTTGCCTACTTCACGCTCGCCGCGGCCGCGGTGCAGCTCTACGCACGCTGGCCTGCGCTGCTCGGCGCCGGCATCGGCCTGGTGCTGCTGGGCATCGGTCTTGAATATGCGCAGGGCGCGTTGACCGACACGCGGATGCAGGATCCCGCTGATGCCTTCGCCAACACGCTGGGGGTGATCGTCGGCCTGTCCACGCGGCTGACGCTGTTCCGTGACGCGCTGCTGCGGTGGGACACCCGCGGACTCGGCGGGCGCGGACGCTGAGCGTGGCCTCGATTCGCCGATAATTCCTCCCTTCCCGACCCGGCCCACCGCATGTCCGCTGCCCTGCCTTCCAACGCGCCGACCGCGCCTGCCGACGACGACGCCGCCCGCGCCGCTGCGCGCTTGAGCTGGGCACGCGATGCGAGCGGCGACGCGACGCTGACGCTCGTGCGCGCCTCGATGGATGCCGGTTTCCGCAGCTACTGGCGCGGCGAGGCGCACGGCCTGTCGCGCATCGTCATGGATTCGCCACCGGAGCTGGAGGACGTACGCCCGTGGCTGCGCATCCGCGATCTGCTGGAGATGCACGGCGTGCGCGTGCCGCACGTGCGCGCGCGCAACGTCGAATCGGGGTTCCTGCTGCTCGAGGATCTCGGTGGCGAAACCTGCCTGCAGGCGCTGGATTCGCTCGATACCGACGCACTGATGGAAGCGGCATTCGAACAGCTGCTCCGATTGCAGGCGATCGCGCCACCGGACGATCTGCCGGCGTTCGATGCGGCCATGCTGCAGCGCGAACTCGCGCTCTTCGAAGACTGGTTCCTCGGCCGCCACCTCGGTGTCACGCTGTCGGACGCCGAGCGCGCGGATTGGGAGGCGGTGCAGGCGCATCTGGTCGCCGCGATGCTCGCGCAGCCGCAGGTGCTGGTGCATCGCGACTTCATGCTGCGCAATCTGATGCCGGTCGAAGGCGGCGTCGCGGTGCTGGATTTCCAGGATGCGGTCATCGGGCCGATCGCCTACGACGTGGCCTGCCTGCTGCGCGATGCCTTCCACAGCTGGCCCGTCGCGCAGGCCGAAGCCTGGCTGGCGCAGTACCACGCCCGCGCGCAGGCGGCCGGGCTGCCCGTGCCGGCGCTGCCCCGGTTCGCGCACGATGCCGCCCTCACCGGTGTGCAGCGCCATCTCAAGGTGATGGGCATCTTCGCGCGCCTGCACCACCGCGACGGCAAGCCGAAGTACCTCGCCGACGCGCCGCGCTTCCTGGCCTATCTCGATGCGGTGGTGCCGCGCGACCCCGCCCTCGCGCCGCTCGGCGCGCTGCTCGACTGCCACGTGCGGCCGCATCTGTCCGCCACCTGACGCCGAGGAGGCTTCGCCATGCAGACCGTGATCCCGCAGCTGCGCATGACCGATGCCGACCGCAGTCTCGCGTTCTATGCCGCGCTCGGCTTCGCCGTCGACCGGGAACACCGCTTCGACTCCGGTATGCCGCTGTTCGCGCAGCTCACCCGCGACGGGCAGACGCTCTTCCTGACCGCCCATGCCGGCGGTTGTGCGGTCGGCGGCGCCGTGTACTTCAAGGTGGTCGACGTCGATGCCTGCGCGCGCGCATTCGCCGCTGCCGGCGTGCCGATCATGCAGGCGCCGTGGAACACGGACTGGGGCACGCGCGAGATGGTGCTCATCGACCCCGACCACAACCGGCTGCGGTTCGCGCAGCATGCAGACTGACCACGGCCTGTCCCGGAGATTGCGATGAATGACCTGTTCTCGAGCGCGCCGTCGCCGGTCCACGGCATCCGTACCGGCATCGGTGGCTGGACGTTTCCGGAGTGGCGCGACAACTTCTACCCCAAGGGCCTGGTGCAGAAGCGCGAGCTCGAGTACGCCAGTCGCCGGCTGACCGCGATCGAGATCAACGGCACCTTCTACGGCGCGCAGAAGCCCGCGACCTATGCGAAGTGGGGCAGCGAGACGCCGCCGGGCTTCGTGTTCTCGCTCAAGGCGCCGCGCCACATCGTCGGCGCGCGTGCGCTGGCCGGTACTGCGAAGCAGATCGCGGGTTTCGTCGAAGGCGGCATCGCCGAACTCGGCGACCATCTGGGCCCGCTGCTGTGGCAGTTCGCGCCGCAGCGGCGTTTCGATGCCGACGATGTCGAGGCTTTCCTCGCACTGCTGCCCGACAGTGTCGATGGCCTGCCGCTGCGTCATGCAGTCGAGGTGCGGCATCCGTCGTTCCAGAGCGAAACCTGGCTGCGGCTGGCGCGCGCGCGTGGCGTGGCGACGGTGTTCACCGATTCCAGCGACTATCCGTCGTTTGCCGACATCACCGGCGACTTCATCTATGCGCGACTGATGGCCAGCCGCGAGAACAGCCCGACCGGCTACCCCGGTCTGCAGCTCGATGCCTGGGCCCAGCGCGCGTTGCAGTGGGCCAGGGGCGAGGCACCTGGCGATCTGCCCTATGCCGGCGCGCGCGACGCCGCGCCGGTCGTGCCGCGCGAGACCTTCGTGTTCTTCATCTCCGCCGCCAAGGCGCGCAACCCCGCCGCGGCGATGGCGTTGCAGCAGCGCCTGGAAGCGGCCGCGAAGTAGGGGGACGCGCGCGTTCGCGGCTCAGCCGAGCACGGCGCGGGCCACGTCGGCGTGCAGCGCGTCGATCGCGGGCCCGCTCACCCCGGCGCCGTGCACATAGACCGCCAGCAGCAGTGGCGCGCGACCGGGCGGATATAGCACGGCCACGTCCGCTGCCGTACCCGCGCCGCAGGTACCGGTCTTGTCGCCGACGATCCAGCCTGCCGGCACGCCCGCGCGGATGCGCGCCTCGCCAGTGCGGTTCTCGATCAGCCATGCGGCGAGGACTGCCTGCAAGGGCGCGCGCAGCACGTCCCCGAACAGCAGCCGCTGCAGGCTGTCGACCATCGCGCGCGGGCTGGTGGTGTCGCGCGGATCATCGCGCGCGGCCTCGTTGAGGTCCGGTTCCCAGCGGTCCAGGCGCGTGACCGGATCGCCGAGTGCGCGCAGGAACGCGGTCAATCCCGAAGGCCCGCCGACCAGGGGCAGCAGCAGGTTGGCGGCGGCGTTGTCGCTCAGCGTGACCGTCGCGCGGCACAGGTCGTCGACCCGCGCATTGCCCTGGGCCAGGCGCGTTTCTACGTACGGCGAGTACGGGACGAGATCGCCCGCGGCCACGTCCACCGGTTGATCCAGGCGCACGTGCCCGCGCTCGACGGCGTGTAGCACCGCCCCTGCCAGCAGCGCCTTGAACGTGCTGCACATCGGGAAGCGTTCCTCCTCGCGCCGACCCAGCCTGCGCCCGGTGCCGGTATCGAGCACGGCGATGCCGAGCCGGCCACCTGCGGCCTGTTCCAGCGCGGCCAGCGCTGCATCCAGCGTCGCGTCGTCGTCGGCGGCGGCGGCGAGCAGCGGCGACGCGGTGGCGGCCAGCAGCAGGTTGCCGGCGCCGATCAGGAGGTGACGACGTGTGGGCATGGCAGCAGTGTCCTGGGCGGGCCGGAAGTCTAGGGAATCGACGGTTCGCGCGCGATGCACCAGGCGCACAGCCCAGGTGCGCGCCCGCGGATCCGCCTCGGGATTCAGTCCGGACTGCGCGACCGGGCGATCGCCGCGATCTGGGCCTTGCGCAGCGCCTTGCCGATCGCCGGGCCGGTGATGCCTTCGGCCACCAGCTCGCGCGCATTGATCGCGAGCGCCGCGGCATGGGCGCGCCGCAGCAGGTCGGCCTGCGGGTAGGCAGCCTCGGCACTGCCCAGCCGGCCGCGCTTGTCGCATTCGCACACCGTGGCCAGCTGGTCGATACGTGCGGGCTTGCGGAAGCCGTCGCACCGCGCGATCAGGTCATGCAGCGTGGCATCGCGCAGTTCCTCGATGCGGTGGATGTTGAGGTGCTCACGGCAGGCGATGATCGCGAGATCGCGGTGCTCGGCGGGCACCTTCAGTCGCGCGCACAGGGCCTCGAGCGGCCGGATGCCCGTGTGCTCGTGGCCGACATGGCGCGGCCATCTGTCTGCAGGGGTCAGGGCCTTGCCCAGATCGTGGGTCAGCGCGGCGAATCCGATGCGCGCATCCCCCGGCGCGAGGCGCGCGGCCATGTCGACGACCAGCTCGACGTGGACCCCGGTATCCACCTCGGGATGGAATTCGGCGCGCTGCGGCACGCCGTAGAGCGCGTCCACTTCCGGTAGCACCACCGCGAGTGCACCGCAGTCGTGCAGCGTGCGCAGGAAGGCCGAAGGCGACCGGGATGCCAGTGCGCGCGCCAGCTCCTGCCACACCCGCTCGGGCGTCAGCGCCTCGAGCTCACCGGCGTCCACCATGCCGCGCATCAACGCCATGGTCTCGTCGGCGACCGTGAAGCCCAAGGGCGCGAAACGCGCCATGAACCGCGCCGCGCGCAGCACGCGCAGCGGATCTTCACAGAACGCCGGGCCCACGTGACGCAGCACCCGTGCCTCGATGTCGGACCTGCCGCCGTAAGGATCGATCAGCGTGCCGTCCGGCGCCTGGGCGATCGCATTGATCGTGAAGTCGCGGCGCCCCAGATCCTGCTCCAGCGTGACCGAAGGATCGGCGTCGACGACGAAGCCGCGGTAGCCGCGTCCGGACTTGCGCTCGGTCCGCGCGAGCGCGTGCTCCTCTTGGGTCGCGGGATGCAGGAAGACCGGGAAATCCCGCCCGACCGGGCGAAAGCCGGCCGCTTCCATCGAAGCCTGGGTTTCGCCCACGACCACGTGGTCCCGGTCACCCGGGCTCAGTCCGAGCAACCGGTCGCGCACCGCGCCACCCACCAGATAGATCTCCATCACCGGATGATGCCATGCGCTGCACATCCGGCCGCCTAGACTGGCCCGCCGTCAGCCGGATTTCCCGTGCCCGTCCCGCCACGCCCGGCGCCCCGGTGGTTCGGTCTGCTGCTGGCCCTGCCGCTACCCGCGGCGGCAGCGACGGCGACGGCCGGCTCGGGTGACGTCCTCGACATCACGCTGATGCTGGTCTATCTGGGCCTGGCGATCGTGCTGTCCTTCCTGTGCTCGATCGCCGAATCGGTGCTGCTCAGCATCACGCCGTCGTTCATCGCCCACCTGCGGGCCGAGCGTCCGCATCTGGCCGGCACGCTGAAGACGCTGCGCTACGACCGCATCGACCAGTCGCTGGCCGCGATCCTCACCCTCAATACGATCGCCCACACCGCCGGCGCCGTCGGCGCCGGAGCCAAGGCATCCGACGCGTTCGGCAGCGCGTGGGTGGGGGTGTTCTCGGCAGTGGCGACCCTGTTGATCCTGTTCCTGTCGGAGATCGTGCCCAAGTCCCTCGGCGCGCAGTACTGGCGGCAGCTTGCCGCGCCCGTGGCCAGCTTCGTGCGCCTGCTGATCGTGGTGCTGTACCCGCTGATCCGGCTGTCGGACATGCTGACGCGGCTGATCTCGCGCGGGCGCCGGGCGCATGTCTTCAATCGCGAGGAGTTCATCGCGATGGCCGGCGTGGGCGAACGGAGCGGCGACATCCTGCCGCGCGAATCGCGGGTGCTGCGCAACCTGTTCCGCATGGCGGAGCTGCGCGCCGAAGACGTGATGACCCCGCGCCCGGTGGTGGCCGCGCTGCGCGACGACACCACGGTCTCGCAGGCGCTTGCGGATCCACGCGTCGCGCCGTTCTCGCGTATCCCCATATACCGGCAGGACATCGACGATGCGGATGCCTTCGTGCTGCGTGCCGAACTGTTACAGGCCGAGGCCCGCGATGAGGGCGGCGGGCCGCTGCGGCCACTGGCGCGCGAATTGCGCAGCGTGCCCGAAGGCATGCCGTTGACCGCGCTGCTGGATTTCCTGCTCGACGGCCGCCAGCAGATCGTGCTGGTGGTCGACGAATACGGCGCCACCCGCGGGCTGGTGACGATGGAGGACGTGGTCGAGACGCTGCTCGGCCAGGAGATCGTCGACGAGAGCGATCGCGTCGACGACATGCAGCGGCTGGCACGCCGTCGCTGGGAGGAGCGCGCCGCCGCGCACGGACTGGCGGTCTCGCCCGGCGATCACGAACACGATCGATCGGACCCTGCCAATCCGGGCGGCGCTCAAGGCTGAGCGGTCGGGGCCGGGCTGCGCATCAGTCGCGCGAAAACTCGCGGGTGGCCGCGCGCCGCGCGGAGCCCGGGGAGTTCCGTGACCCTCTCCATCTGTCCCGCAGACCCCGTGTCCGGCCGTATACGCCTCGCGCGACTGAAGAGGGCGACGCCACGACGCCGGTGCCGCGCGGCAAGGCGCGTCAGCTGGCCGGGCAGGCGAAGGTCCGGGTACGGGCGTCGCTGGTGCCACGCATGCGTGCATCCAGCGGTGCGGCCTTGCCGTACATCCGCCAGTCGTAGATCACGCTGAAGGCCAGCACGCGGGCGACGTACTCGCGCGTCTCGCGATAGCTGATGGTCTCGATCCAGATGTCGGGGTCCATGTCCGGACGCTGCGCCAGCCATCGGCCGGTGGGTGTCGGCCCCGCGTTGTAGGCGGCGATGGCGACATAGGGCAGCTGGTACATGTCCTTCTTCTCGCGCAGGTAGGCAGTGCCGATCGCGACGTTGGTGGCCGGGTCGTAGAGGCCCTCGGGCCCGCTCCAGGGCAGGCCCAGGCGCTGCGCGACCGCGGCGCCGGTCGCCGGCATCACCTGCATCAGGCCGCGGGCGTCGGCGGGCGAGCGCGCATTGGGATTGAACGTGCTCTCGGCGCGGATCTCCGCCGCGACCCACGCGGGGTCGAGGCCGTGCCGCTGCGACTCGCGTTCGATCAGCGCCTGCTGGGTCAGCGGGAAGCGCAGGGTGTAGAGCCGCGATTCCTCCGGCTGGCGGCCCAGCCCCAGAACGCCGCGGTCGTACCAGCCGCTTTCCTGCGCGACCTGCACCGCGATGCGTCGCTGGGTGTCGTCGAAGCGGGTGAGCGCGTCGGCCCATTCGCGCGCCGCCCAGCCAGGACGGTCGATGCGGTACAGCGCAAGTGCGCGCAGCAGGGCGGGATCGGCGGCCACCCTGGCGCGCGCATCGCTCGAGGGGGAGAAGTCCAGCGGACACAGCGCATACGGCTGGCCCAGCCGGTCGGCGGCCAGGAAACCGTGGAAATCGGGCTGTTTCGCCGCTTCGCGGAACAGCGGCTGGGCGCCGCTGCGATCGCCGGTGAGTTCGGTCATGCGCGCCTGGAACCAGGTCCAACGCGACTGGCTGCGCTGGGCCGGGCCCATCTTGCGGATCGCGGCCAGTGCCGCCGCCCAGTCCTTGCGCGCCAGGGCTTCGCGCACGCGCCACTCGTGCAGGCGTTCGTCGTAGGCGCTCTCGGGCACGCGGTTGAGCAGCCGCGCCGAATCGGGCAGATAGGAGGCCACGGTCCACAGCGCGGCCTGGTACAGCACGCGGCCGTTCTCGGTTTCGCCGAAGCCCAGCGCCTCCGCCAGCGCCGGCAGCCGGCGCTCGGCGCCCAGTGGATCGTCCTTGGCGTATTTCGCCAGGCCGTGCGAGGCGACGAGACGACTGCGCGCGGTCTTCGGCCACTGCAGCGCCCGGTCGTGCGGCGCCTGCATGAAGGCGGCGTAGTCCTCCGCAAGGGCCTGCTGGCTGCCGGACAGGCCACGGGCGATGCTGCGCATCACGCCGACGTCCTGCGCCGCGACGGCCAGGTCGAAGCGCTCCCAGCGCAGGGCATCGTCGAGGCCGCCGCGCGCTGCGAGCGTCGCGAGCGGCGCATCGCATTCGTTCGGCAGCGAGGCGCCGGTGCTGCGCCACAGGGCCTGGGCATCGCGCGTCCACTGGGCGTCGGTGGCGCCGGTGCGCGCGCGCGCGTCGAGTTCGATGCAGCGCAACGCGGTATTGGTGATGCCCGGTGCCCAGGCTTCGCGCACCGCGGCCCATTCCTCGCGCTTGGCCAGCGCACGCAGCCAGGCTTCGCGGAACACCTCGGCGACCGGCGCGCCCTGGTGCCGGGCGATGAAGTCGCGCCCCTGCGCCAGCGGCAGGGTGTCGAGATTGCGGCGCAGCGAGGCGAACTCCAGCCAGGCGGCCGCGGGATGGCTCCGCATCGCCGGGTCGACCGGCTGGCCGCGTTCGGCGGCCTGCATCGCGGCGCGGAACGCGGCGTCGTCGGGCGCCTGCGCGCAGACGGCCAGGGGCAGGCCCAGTGCGAACAGGAGCAGCAGTGCGCGCGTGAGCACTGAGCGG
Organism: Luteimonas chenhongjianii; assembly: GCF_002327105.1. Taxonomy (GTDB): domain Bacteria; phylum Pseudomonadota; class Gammaproteobacteria; order Xanthomonadales; family Xanthomonadaceae; genus Luteimonas; species Luteimonas chenhongjianii. The sequence continues at coordinate 801,373 of NZ_CP023406.1, forward strand.
AATGTCGGCGGGTTCACACGGTGGGTCGGCGGCATCGGCATCGGCATGTCGAGAGCGGCGACCGACTATAGCGAAGGCGGCCTGAAGCGCCGTGCAGGCGTGCACGGCTGTCGCGGCTCCCGGCGCGCATGCCTGTCGGACCCAGGCGGCTCATGCCCGCGAAAGGGCCAGCGGCCGAGGGCGCGGCTGCGGCCAGGGTCCGGTGCGTCACCCACTAGAATGGCGACCCCAGTCCTTCCGGTCCGCATCCATGGTCACTCTCGGCACGCCGCTCTCCACCTCCGCCACCCGCGTGCTGCTGCTCGGCTCGGGAGAGCTGGGCAAGGAGGTCGCGATCGAGCTGCAGCGTTTCGGCGTGGAGGTCATCGCCGCCGACCGTTACGCCGACGCCCCGGCGATGCAGGTCGCGCACCGCAGCCATGTGCTCGACATGCTCGATCCGGCCGCGCTGCGCGCGCTCATCGAGTCCGAGCAGCCGCATCTGGTGGTGCCGGAGATCGAGGCGATCCACACCGACACTCTGGTCGCGCTGGAGCAGGGCGGCCTGAATGTCGTGCCGACCGCGCGCGCCACGCGGCTGACGATGGACCGCGAAGGCATCCGCCGGCTTGCCGCCGAGACCCTCGGCCTGCCGACCTCGCCCTATCGCTTCGTCGACACCCGCGAGGAATACCGCGCCGCGATCGATGCGGTCGGCCTGCCCTGCGTGGTCAAGCCGGTGATGTCGTCCTCGGGCAAGGGCCAGAGCACCGTGCGCAGCGAGGCCGACATCGATGCGGCCTGGGACTACGCGCAGACCGGCGGCCGCGCCGGTGCGGGGCGCTGCATCGTCGAGGGCTTCATCGACTTCGATTACGAGATCACCCTGCTGACCGTGCGCCATGCCGGGGGCACCGCGTTCTGCGCGCCGATCGGCCATGTGCAGATCGCCGGCGACTACCGCGAGAGCTGGCAGCCGCAGGCGATGTCGCCGGCGGCATTGCAGCGCGCACGCGAGGTGGCGCGCGCGGTCACCGATGATCTGGGCGGCCGTGGCGTGTTCGGCGTGGAGTTGTTCGTCAAGGGTGACGAGGTCTGGTTCTCCGAGGTCTCGCCGCGCCCGCACGACACCGGCCTGGTCACGCTGGCCTCGCAGGAACTCAGCGAGTTCGCCCTGCATGCGCGCGCGATCCTCGGCCTGCCGGTTCCGGTGGACGCCGACGGCGTGGTGTTGCAGGCCGGCCCGGCCGCCTCGTGCGCGCTGCTCGCGCAGGGCACCGGCGTGCCGGTGTTCTCCAATGTCGACGTCGCCCTGCGCGCACCGCACAGCGCGGTGCGGCTGTTCGGCAAGCCGCGGGTGGACGGCCAGCGCCGGGTCGGCGTGACGCTGGCGCGTGCAGGCGACGTCGACGCTGCACGCACCATCGCCCGTGACGCCGCCGCCGCGATCGGCGTCGAACTGCGCTGAGCCTGCGCCGGACGCAAGCGTCGCGCCTTCCTGCGCCCCGCGCACAGGCAAGCCCCTTCTATTGCTGGACCTTCCCATGACCGCCAAGCTTCCCGCCATTCCCGAACCCGTCGCCGCGCTGGCGGCGCAGATGACCGCCTGGCGCCACGAGATCCACGCCTGGCCGGAACTGGGGTTCGAGGAGGTGAAGACCTCGGCGCTGGTCGCACGCGAGCTGCGTGCGCTCGGACTCGAGGTCCAAACGGGCCTGGGCGTCACCGGCATCGTCGCGGTGATCGACAGCGGCAAGCCGGGCATGTCGATCGGCCTGCGCGCCGACATGGACGCGCTGCCCATGGACGAAGTCGCCGGCGAGCGGGGCGAGCTGCCGTACCGGTCGCAGCGCCCGGGCGTGGCGCACACCTGCGGCCACGACGGCCATACCGCGGCACTGCTGGGCACCGCCCGGCACCTGGTCGCGCATCCGCCGGCGAGCGGCCGCGTGGTGCTGATCTTCCAGCCGGCCGAGGAAGGCGGGCGCGGCGCGATCCGGATGATCGAGGATGGCCTGCTGACCCGCTGGCCCTGCGACGAGGTCTATGCCTTCCACAACATGCCGGCGCTGCCAACCGGCGAGGCCAGCGTGCGCAGCGGCGCCACATTGCAGTCGCTGGCGGTGTTCGAGATCGCGATCGAAGGCGTCGGCGGCCACGCCGCCGCGCCGCATCGGGCGAACGATCCGCTACAGGTCGCGGCCCGCCTGGCCGTGGACATCTCCGCGATCGTCGGTCGCCACATCGATCCGATGGAAGCGGCGCTGATCAACGTCGGCTCGCTGCAGGCCGGTACCACCCACAACATCATTCCCTCGACCGCATCGCTCAGCGGCACCATCCGCTCGCTGTCGAAGGACGTGCACGACGAGCTGCTCAAGCGCCTGCGCGCGCTGTGCGAGGGCCACGCGCAGATCTCCGGCTGCCGCATCGCGCTCGAGATTCCGCATTCGTGCCCGCCCTGCGTCAACGCGCCCGAACAGGCTGCACTGGCGGCCGAGGCGATCGCCGACGTGCTCGGCGCGGATCACGTGAAGACCGACCTGCGCGCGTATCCGTTCTCCGACGATTTCTCCTATCTGCTCGAGCAGTGGCCCGGCGCCTACATGTTCCTCGGCATGGACAGCGCGATGTGCCACCACCCGACGTTCCGTTTCGACGACGGCCTGCTGCCGGTCGCGGCCGCCATGTTCGACCGTATCGTGCGGCGCCGTCTGGGCTGAAGCGGAAGTCGCGGGGAAGGGTGATGGCGGATACCGCTCCCTCCGGGAGCGGTCGACGCGCCCACTGCTTTGGCCGAGGGGGCTCGCGAGGGGAAGACCCCGCCTTCGCGGTCATCGCCGACACGGCCCGGCACGCCTCCGTCAGCCGGCGTAAGCTGTGCGCCGCGCCGCCGGCCGATGCGGCGCGTCGACCTCCACGCGAGCGCCCCATGTCACAGCGCGACTGGGTGGCCCAGGCCATCCGCAAGATCGAAGCCGATTTCAACCGCTCGGCCGACACGCATCTGATTCCGTTGGGGCTGCCGGGCTTTCCCGGCATCGACGTCTACCTCAAGGACGAATCGAGCCATCCCACCGGCAGCCTCAAGCACCGTCTCGCGCGATCGCTGTTCCTCTATGCGCTGGCCAACGGCTGGCTGCATGCGGGCAGCACGGTGGTCGAGGCGTCGAGCGGCTCGACCGCGGTATCGGAAGCGTATTTCGCGCGGCTGCTGGGCCTGCCGTTCGTCGCGGTGATGCCGTCGTCGACGTCGCCGGAGAAGATCGCTGCGATCGAATTCCACGGGGGACGCTGCCATCTGGTGCCGAGCGCCTGCGGTATCGCCGAGGCTTCGGTGCGCCTTGCGCGCGAGACCGGCGGCCACTTCATGGACCAGTTCACCTACGCCGAGCGCGCGACCGACTGGCGCGCGAACAACAACATCGCCGAGTCGATCTTCAAGCAGATGGCGCATGAGGCCCATCCCGTTCCGCGCTGGATCGTCTGCAGCGCCGGCACCGGCGGCACCAGCGCCACGATCGGACGATACGCGCGCTACCGCGGCTACGACACCCGGGTGTTGTGCGCCGATCCCGAGCACTCCGCGTTCTTCGCCCATTACGCACGCTGCATCGTCGGCGAAGCGACGGGCGACCCGGCCCCGGCACCGCCGTCGCGGATCGAGGGCATCGGCCGCCCGCGCGCGGAAGCCAGCTTCATTCCCGGCTGCGTCGACGCGATGCTCAAGGTGCCCGACGCCCTGAGCCTCGCGGCGATGCGCTGGACCAATACGCGTCTGGGTCGGCGCGTCGGCGGCTCCACCGGCACCAACGTCATCGGTGTGCTGCATGCCGCGCATGCGATGCGCGCGGCGGGGCGCAGCGGTTCCATCGTCAGCATCCTGTGCGACGGCGGCGAGCGCTACGCGCACAGCTACTACGCGCACGACTGGTACGCCGCCCAAGGCTTCGACATGGACGCGGCTGGCACCCTGGTCCGGGCGGTGGCCGAGCAGGCCGCGGCTTTGCCTCCACTGCCGACGGCGGGTGAGGCTGCCAACTGACGGTCAAGCTGGGGTTGACCCTAGGTGCAGCGAGGTTAAGGATTCGTTACAAGGAATTGCCGGCAGGACAGGGGCTCCGGCACACCATCCGCCCACGGAGTTGCACACATGACGATGCCTCGACACCGCCTCGCTGCCGCAGTCCAGCTGTCGCTGCTGCTGGCACTGCCTGCCGCCGCCACCGCCCAGACCCCCACTCAGCAGCCCGAAGCGCGCACGCTCGATACCGTGCAGGTCACCGGTTCGCGCATCCGCAAGGCCGAACTGGAAACCGCGGTACCGGTGGAGGTGCTCACGCGCGAGGACATCGATCGCAGCGGTTTCACCTCGATCGCCGACATCGTGCAGAACCTCACCGGCAGCGGGGCCGGGCTCAACACCAAGTTCAATTCCAGCGGCAACTTCGGTTTCCCGCCCGACGGCGGCGGCGTGGGCGCAGGCGCGGCGACGGTCGACCTGCGGCATCTCGGCGCCAAGCGCGTGCTGGTGCTGGTCGACGGCATCCGCTGGGTCAACGAGTCCTCCGGATCGGGCGTGGGGTCGGCGGTCGATCTCAACACGATCCCGCTCGCGCTTGTCGATCGCATCGAAGTGCTCGAGGACGGCGCGTCCTCGATCTACGGGTCCGACGCGATCGCCGGCGTGGTCAACATCATCACCAGGCGCGACGCCGAGGGCGGCACGCTCGACCTGCACTACGGCGAGTACGACGGTCTCGGGGGCGCCACCTGGGGCGCGGACCTGGGCTGGGGTGGCACCAACGAGCGTGCGCAGTGGTTCCTCGGCGCTTCGTACTACAAGCAGCGGGAAATCGCTTCGTCGAAATTCGCCAATGCCAGCGTGCCGGTGCCCGGCACCGGGCTGTCGAATGGCAGTTCGGCGACGCCGGGCGGGCGGTTCCTCTTTGCGCCTGCGGACGGCAACAATACCTATGGCGGTCTGTGCCCGCTCGGAACCGACGACAGCGGCGCGCCGATTCCCGGTTCGGCCACCTGCGACATCACGTTGCCCAACGACGCGAGCTTCCCGGGCGGCACGACCATCGATGACTACATCCGGTTCGGGACCGCGAACCGCTACAACTTCGCGCCCAACAACCTGCTGCTGACGCCGTCGGAGCGCAAGTCGGTGTTCGGCCAGGTGCGCTTCGAGTTCACGCCGCAGGTCTCGGGCCATGTCCGCGTGCTCTACAACGAGCGCACTTCGGCCAACCAGGCCGCGCCCGAGCCGATCTTCCTCGGCACCGACGCCGGTGTGTACAACGCCTACGCCGAAAGCACGCTCACGATCTCGGCGCTCAATCCGTTCAACCCGTTCGGCTTCGACCTCACCACCGAGGGCGACAATCCGAACCTGTTCCTGCTCGGGCGCCGTCCGGTCGAAGGCGGCCCGCGTCGCTACCGGCAGGACGTCAAGACCTGGTATGCCGCCGGTGGCCTCGAAGGCACCTTCGCGGTGGGCGTGCGCACCTGGAACTGGGACGTGAACCTGGTGCGCAGCCAGAGTCGCGCCGAGCAGACCAATACCGGCAGTTACAACATCCGGCGGATCAACCAAGCGCTGGGCGACCCGGCCGCATGTGCGGGGATCGCCGGATGCACGCCGCTCAATCTGTTCGGTGGCCCGGGCACGATCACGCCGCAGATGCTCGCCTTCATCCAGCCGATCGTCCGCGACGAGAGCAGCAATGCGCTGACACTGGCCTCGGCCAACGTCACCGGCGACCTGTTCGAGATGTGGGCAGGTCCACTGGCCTTCGCCGCGGGCCTCGAATACCGCAAGTACGACGGCAGCTACACGCCTGATCCGATCACCGTCGCCGGCGAATACAACGGCGTGCCCTCGGGCATCACCCGCGGCGACTACGACGTCAACGAGGCCTATGCCGAGTTCAGCGTGCCGCTGATGCGCGACACCGCGTTCGGCGAGACGCTCGACCTCAGCATCGCCGGTCGCTATTCCGACTATTCGACCTTCGGCGGCGAGACCACCGGCAAGGTCGGCCTGCGCTGGCAGCCGGTCGACGAACTGCTGTGGCGCATGAGCTATGCCGAAGGCTTCCGCGCACCGTCGATCGGCGAGCTCTACGGCACGCTGAGCCGCTTCGACGCCACGCTCGTCGATCCGTGTTCCGGCGCCGCCCTGCCGTCGCCGGCCTGCGCCGCGGACGGGGTCCCGCCGGGCTACGAGCAGACCAATTCGCAGATCTCGGTCGTGACCTCGGGCAATGCCGCGCTCGAACCCGAGCGCAGCCGCAGCCTGATGATCGGCTCGGTCTGGAGCCCGTCGTTCGCCGACGAAGTGTGGTGGTCGGACCGTCTCGACCTCGGCGTGACCTTCTATCGCCACCACATCGACGATGCGATCCAGGCCCCCGATGCGCAGGCGATCCTCGATCGCTGCATCGCCACGCGCGATCCGCTCGCCTGCGCGTCCTACGACCGCAGCGAGCGCGGCCAGATCATCCGCTTCGACGACATCCTGGCCAACCTCGGCACGATCAAGACCGATGGCTGGGACTTCTCCGCCGCATGGACGCTGCCCGAGCGCGACTGGGGCCGCTTGCGCTTCGATGCCAAGACCACGTGGGTCACGCGCTACGAGCTGGCCAACGAGACCGGGGAGCTGGAGCCGCGTCGTCCGGGCGTCGAGGTCAACAACAGCGCGATTCCCGAATGGAGCGGCACCCTGACCACCGACTGGACCCGCGGCCCCTGGTCACTGGCGTGGACGATGCGCTACATCGACCGGCTGGTCGAATCCTGCGGCGGCGCCAATGGCTTTCCGATCTGCGACGACAGCGCGCTTGATATCAACGGCCTCGGCTCGACCACGTACCACGACCTGCAGCTGGCCTGGCACAACACCGCCTGGCTCAAGGGCACGCGTCTGGCGCTGGGCGTCAACAACCTCACCGGCAAGGAGCCGCCGGTGTGCCTGAGCTGCAGCCTCAACGGCTACGACGCCTCGACCTACGACCTGCCCGGCCGCTTCGTGTACGCACGCGTGGGCATCGATTTCTGAGTCGGCAGGCGCGCCTGCCCCGGCGCGCGAAGCGCACGCGATCTACGGGTTTGCCCGGCCCTCCCCGAGTGGCGGGGAGGACTGCAGTCGCAGGGCTCCCCCTCGATCGGCGAGCCGTCGTCATTGCAAAACGCAAACGCACAATACGATCTGTGAGCCGTGAGCCGCGAAAGGAAGCCCCTCTCCCTCCGGGAGAGGGGTTGGGGTGAGGGCGGCAGGTCGGCATCCGCGAGTCGGCCGCATGGGCACGACGAGGACGCTGCGCTCCGCCGTCTACAGACTGTTCGAACCCTCAGCGCCGCAACGCGGCGTCTGGCACATGCAGTTCGGTGGACAGGGCCAGATGGTCCGAGAACGCGGCCGGCAGCGCCTTCATGCCGGCGGCCTTGAGGTTGCTGGTGACCAGGATGTGGTCGATCGCCTTCTGCGGACGCCAGCTCGGGAACGTGTGCACCGCGCACGACGGCGGCTGGAGCGAGGTGCCGCGATAGAGCGCGGACATCTCCGGACGGTCGGAGGTGCAGTTGAAATCGCCCATCAGCACCGCGTTCGGATGGTCGGCCAGCAGCTCGGCAATGAACGACAGCTGCGAATGCCGCGATTGCGCGCCCAGCGAAAGATGCGCCACCGCGACCACCAGGCCCTCGTTGCCTTCGCCGAAGCGGCTCAGCAGCACGCCGCGGCCGCCGATGCGGCCGGGCAGGGCATGGTTGGTGACCTCGATGGGCTCGAGCCGGCTCAGCAGCCCGTTGGCGCTCGATGCCACCGCGCCGACGCGCCGGTTGGGCTGGTGGGTCCAGTACTCGAATCCACCACGTTCGGCGAGGTAATGGGTCTGGTTGGTGAAGCCCGACCGCCAGCTGCCCGGATCAGCCTCCTGCAGGCCCACGATGTCGTGGGTGCCCGCCAGCGTGGCGATCGCGTCGAGCGCGTTGCGCTTGCCGGCCGGGAGCACGTGCGACCAGCTGCGCGTCGCGTAGTCGCTGTAGCGACGCGTGCTGGAGCCGGCCTGGATGTTCGCGCTCAGCAGCTTGAGCCGGCGCGAAAACTCATCGGAGGGGGCGTCGGGAACGTTCACGACAAGCGCTTACTGCGCCGCGCGCTCCATCGCGACCAGGTGATCGGTGATGCGCAGGATGTCCTCGAGCGAGGTACCGCCGATCACCCGGTACTTGCCGTTGACGATCATCGACGGCGTGCCCTCGACGCCGCTGCGCGAGGCGAACTGGCGCGCGCGGCCGAGATTGGCGTTGACCGCGAAGCTCTGCATCGTGCTGGCGAAGCGGGCCTGGTCGATCCCGAGGGTGCCGTAGAACGCGGCGATCGCGGCCGGATCGGCATTGGGCCGCAGCTTCCCGTCGATGTGGATCGCGTTGAAGGTCGGCGTGTGGGTCTGGTCCAGGGTGCCCATCGTCTCGGATGCGTAGAACGCGCGCGGGAAGTGGTCCTGATCGTTGAACACCGCCGGCACCGCGACGAAGTTCACGTCAGCCGGCAGGCGCGCCTTCCAGGCGTTGACCAGCGGATCGAACGCGGCGCAATGGCCGCACCAGTAGGCGAACACCTCGGCCACTTCGATGCCGGGGGCGCTGGCGAAGGGCTGGCCGCCCGCAATCTCCACGTAGTCCTTGCCGGCAACCGGGGCCGGGCCCTGCGGCGCGGTCACCGGGTTGTTGTTGGGCGCGGCCTCCTGGGCCTCGGCGCGGTCATCGGCGCGGACCGGTGCACTGGCGACCGGCGGGGACATGGTGTCGGCGGGCGCGGTTTCCGCGCTCGGCGCCGTCGGCGTGGGCGATGCGGCCGGGTCGGGCTGCTGGCCGCAGGCGGCGAGAAGGATGGGGGCAAGCATCACGAGCAGGGTGTGGCGGATCTTCATGGAGACTCTCTTGAAGGAAATCGTTCGACGGGTGGCGTCAGCGCGCGGCGCGTTCGCGTGCGATCAGCTGGTCGGTCACCGTGAGGAGCTCCTCCAGCGACCGTCCCATCACCCGGTAGCGGCCATTGATGATGAGTGTCGGCGTGCCCTCTACGCCACTGCGTGTGGCAAAGGCACGCGCGGCGTTCAGTTTTTCGTCGGTCGCGGGGCTGGCCATCGCGGCGGCGAATCGCGCCTGAGAGCGCGCACCCTGGCTGACGTAGAACGCGGCGATCGCCTCGGGACTGGCGCCGCTGCGCGGGAGGGCGCCGGTGTCGTGGACCGCCGAGAACAGGGCGTGGTGGCTGCGCGCGTCCAGGCCCTGGTCCTGCGCGACGAAGAAACCGCGCGCGAAGTTGTCGCCGGCCGAGAACGCGGCGGGCACGTAGGTCAGGCGCACGTCGGCCGGGGCTTTCGCGCGCCAGGCATCGAGGAGCTTCTGGAAACGGAAGCAGTGCACGCAGCCATAGGAGAACACCTCGACGACCTCGATCCTGCCGTCCAGGGGCTGCCAGGGCTGGCCGTCGGAGATCAACGCGTAGTCGCGTCCTTCGACCGGTGCATGGGGCTGGGCGGTGGCCGGCAGCCATGCGCCGAGGAGCAGCGCAAGCAGCACCAGCGGACGCCAATTGAAGGTGGGGAATGCGCTCATCGTGGATGTTCCAACAGGCGGAGGATGGCTGGCCCGGCGCACATGCGGTGCGGGATCGCGGCGGTGCGGCGCGGCTCTGACGAGGGCACGCCTGCCAGGCCGATCGGCCGCTGCCCCATCACTGGGCCTGCGGCGCCGGCTCCGCGTCCTGCGCCTGCTGCGCGGACGGGTCGGTTGCCGGCACCGGCTGGTTCTCGGGCATCGTCGCAGGCGCCGGCGTGGCCGCGGCCTGGGCCTCGATCGCCGCCAGCATGGCCGGGTCCGGGCGATGGTGCAGGCCCTGCATGTAGCTGGCCAGGGCCTCGATTTCCTCGTCGCTCAGCTGCCTGGCCACCGAGGCCATGACATCGAACAGATGGCGGTTGTCCTCGAGGGTCTGGCCTTCGCGATAGGTGTAGAGCCGGGCCGCGCTGTACCAGGCCTGCTGGCCACCGACATGCGGGTAGGCCGGGCCCGGATTGCCACTGCCGGCTGGGCCGTGACAGGCCATGCACGCCGGGATGCCGCGTTCGGTATTGCCGCTGCGGAACAGCGTCTGTCCGATCTCGTAGAACTTCATGCCCGCGTAGGGGCCACTCTCGACCACGGCATCGTCGGCGATGCCGGCGCCGCTGGACTGCTGGGCGTAATGCGCGCCCAGGTCGCGCATGTCCTGCGCACTGAGCGGCATCGCATACGGCTGCATGATCGGGCTCTGCCGCTGGCCGCTCTTGAACAGCGCCAGCTGGTGGGCGACATAGCGCTCGTTCTGCCCGGCGATGCGCGGATACAGCGAGGGGTCGGCGTCGGCATTGCCGTCCAGTCCGTGGCAGGCCGCGCAGGTGCCGGCGAGCTGGGCGCCGCGCTGGGCATCGCCATAGGTCGCCTCGGCCAGCTCGGCCACGGCATTGTCGTTGAGATCCCGGGTTTCGACCGGGGGCGCGTCGGGCAACGGTTGAACCGTGGACTGCGCGAACGCGACAGCGCCCACGGCCAGAACCACAAGACCGGCGATACCAAAAGCACGAGCGTGGCGCATTGCTGGGCTCCGAGAGCTTCGATGCCGCGTCCAGCCGATGCCGGGCGCAAGTCCCCCGGATTATGTTGGCCTGCACCGGGCGGGTCAAACCGCGCGGCGGGCAGTCCGGCGCCGGTCGTGCCAAGCTATCGCCATGTCGAATCCATTTGCACGCGCCAAATATCTGTTGGCCGCCCACACCCCGCAGCAGCTTCCGCCCGACGGGGGCTTCGAGGTCGCGTTCGCCGGCCGCTCCAACGCCGGCAAGTCCAGCGCACTCAACGCCCTGTGCCAGCAGAACGCGCTCGCGCGGGTGTCCAAGACCCCCGGTCGCACCCAACAGCTGGTGTTCTTCGATCTTCCGTCGCATGCGAACCGCTATCTGGTCGACCTGCCCGGTTACGGCTATGCCAAGGTGCCCCGTGACCTGCAGGCGCACTGGCAGGCGTTCCTGGCCCGCTACTTCCGCGAGCGCGAGGCGCTCAAGGGCCTCGTTGTGGTGATGGACATCCGTCATCCGCTCAAGGATTACGACCGCCAGATGATCGCCTTCGCGGTCGAAAACGGAATGCCCGCCCATGCGCTGCTGACCAAGGCCGACAAGCTCGGCCGTGGCGCGGCGGGCAACACGCTGCAGGCGGTGCGCAAGGAGCTGCAGGCCGAACACGGCGACAAGGTCAGCGTGCAGACCTTCTCGGGTGAATCCAAGATCGGCGTCGACGAGGCGCGCGGCGTGATCGCACGCTGGCTGGAAATCGGCGGCCCGCGCTCCTGAGGCGCCGGCCCGGCATCAGGTGCCGCCTCAGACCGCAACGTTGAACAGCCGTCCGATCACACTGGCGGCAGCCATCGCAAGTACGCCCCAGAACGCGACCCGCAGCGCGCCACGCAGGATCGGCGCGCCGCCGGCCCATGCGGCGAGCGCGCCGGAGATGAACAACGCGATCAATGTCGTGGAGATGATCGCCGGTTCCGCATAGGCGGGAGGCGCGATCAGGGCGGCGACCATCGGCAGCGCCGCACCGGCGCAGAACGCGGCCGCCGACGCCCCTGCGGCCTGCAGTGGGCGCGCGGCCAGCGTGGGGGTGAAGCCGAGCTCATCGCGTGCGTGCGCGGCCAGCGCGTCGTGCGCGGTCAACTGTTCCGCGACCTGTCGCGCCAGCGCCGCATCGAGGCCGCGGGCCTGGTAGATGCCGGCCAGCTCCTCGAGCTCCTCTTCCGGGGCATCGCGCAGTTCGCTGCGCTCGATCTTCAGATCCGCCTGCTCGGTGTCGGCCTGCGAGCGCACCGACACGTATTCGCCTGCGGCCATCGACATGGCGCCGGCCACGATGCCGGCGACGCCGGTCAGCAGCACCGTCGTATGCGGGCTGCCCGCGGCAGCCACGCCGACGACCAGGCCCGCGATGGACACGATGCCGTCGTTGGCGCCGAGCACCGCCGCGCGCAGCCAGCCCACCCGTTCGCCGCGGTGGCGCTCGGGAGACGGACGGTGCGGAATCTGGGTGGCGGCCATCGCCGCAGCACATATGTGGCGGCGTGACGCGGGCGTCACGACACGTCGGCAGGGCCGACATCCACCGGCCGGACGCTTATAGTGCCGGCGTGCGGGCTTGGCCCGATTGCGAGTCCGTCACCTTGTCCAGCCCCAGCCATACCGCCGACACCCCGATCACCGACCGCGCGACGCTCGTCGAGGTGCTTGCCTCAGGCGAGAAGCCGCGCGCCGACTGGCGCATCGGCACCGAGCACGAGAAGTTCGGCTTCCGCTTCGACGACCTGCGCGCGCCCACTTTCGATGGCGAGCGTGGCATCGAGGCGTTGTTGCGTGGGCTCACCCGCTTCGGCTGGGAACCCGTGAACGAGAACGGCCGCACGATCGCCCTGCTCAAGGACGCGGCCTCGGTGACCCTGGAGCCGGCCGGCCAGCTGGAACTCTCCGGCGCGCCACTGAAGACGATCCACGAGACCTGCGGCGAGGTCGGCGCGCACCTCTTCGAGGTCAAGAGCGTCGCCGACGAACTGCGCCTGGGATTCCTCGGCATGGGCTTCCAGCCCAAGTGGCGCCGCGACGAGATGCCGTGGATGCCCAAGGGCCGCTACAAAATCATGCGTGACTACATGCCGAAGGTCGGCGACCTCGGCCTGGACATGATGACCCGCACCTGCACGGTCCAGGTCAACCTCGACTACGCGTCCGAAGCGGACATGGTCAGGAAGTTCCGGGTGTCGCTGGCGCTGCAGCCGGTGGCCACCGCGCTGTTCGCCGATTCGCCGTTCACCGAAGGCCGGCCGAACGGATACCTGAGCTACCGCTCGCAGATCTGGACCGACACCGATCCCGACCGCACCGGCATGCTGGATTTCGTGTTCGAGGACGGTTTCGGCTACGAGCGCTATGTCGACTACCTGCTCGATGTGCCCATGTACTTCTCGTATCGCGACGGCGTCTACCACGACGCCGCCGGCCAGAGCTTCCGCGATTTCCTGCGCGGCGAACTGCCGGCGCTGCCGGGCCAGCTGCCGACGCTGCGCGACTGGTCGGACCACATGACCACCGCGTTCCCCGAGGTGCGGCTGAAGAAGTACCTGGAGATGCGCGGCGCCGACGGCGGCCCGTGGAACCGGTTGTGCGCGTTGCCTGCGTTCTGGGTGGGCCTGCTCTACGACGACACGGCGCTCGATGCGGCCTGGGATCTGGTGCGCGACTTCACGATGGCCGAGCGCAACGCCCTGCGCGACGACGTGCCCAGGCTCGCGCTGAAGACGCCGTTCCGCGGCGGCACGCTGCGCGACCTCGCGATCGAGGCGCTGAAGATCTCCGCCGGTGGCCTGCAGCGCCGCGCCCAGCTCAATTCGAGCGGCCAGGACGAGCGTGTGTTCCTCGACACCCTGATCGAGATCGCCGAGTCGGGGCAGACGCCGGCCGAGCGCAAGCTCGAACTGTTCCACGGTCCCTGGCAAGGCGACATCGACCACGTGTTCCGCGAGTTCGCCTACTGATCCGCTTGCGCGACAGTCACGTGGGGCTTGTATAACGTGACCGGATGAGTGCCCAAGACGATCTGCCGCCGCTGCGCGATATCGGATTCGCCCAGACCGACCGCCTGCTTCGCGACGATGTGCGCCGGCTCGGCGCGATGGTCGGGAACATGCTCTCGGAACAGGTCTCGCCAGCCCTGCTCGAGCAGGTGGAAGGTGTGCGCCGGGCGGCGATCGCGCGGCGCGAGATGGGCGCGCCGGTGGACGCGCTCGCAGAGAGCCTGGCCGGGGTTTCGCTCGACGATGCAGACGCGCTGGTGCGGGCATTCGCCGCCTATTTCGGCGCGATCAACCTGGCCGAACGTGTCCATCGCATCCGCCGCCGCCGCGACTACCAGCGCGCCGGCGATGGCCCGCAGCCTGGCGGGCTGGAAGCGGCATTGCGTTCGCTGCGGGACGCCGGCGTCGATCTGCCACAGCTCGAGGCCGTGCTGGCACGCCTGAGCATCGAGCCGGTGTTCACCGCCCACCCCACCGAGGCCGTGCGCCGCGTGCTGCTGGAGAAGGAGCGGACGATCGTCGAGCGCCTGATTGCCGACATCGACCGCGAGCGCACGCCGATCGAGCGCCGCGCCGACGACGCGCGCATCGTGCTGGCGCTGACCTCGGCCTGGCAGACCTCGGAATCGCCCGCACGCAAGCCGACCGTCGCCGACGAGGTCGAGCATGTCGGCTACTACCTGTCCAACGTGCTCTATCGCGTGCTGCCGGTGTTCTACGAGGCGCTCGGCGAGGCCATCGAGTCCGTGTACGGCACGCGCCCCGCTTTGCCGCAGGTGTTGCGCTTCGGCACCTGGGTCGGCGGCGACATGGACGGCAACCCCAACGTCAACGCCGACACCATGCGCGCGGCGCTGGGCGCGCAGCGCAGCCAGGCACTGGCGCAGTACCGCCGCGACCTGCGCGCGCTGGGCAACGTGCTGACCCAGACCTCCGACCGGGTGTCGGTCGACGAAGCGGTCATCGCGCGCGTCGACGACTACCGGCGCCGGCTGCCGGATGCGGAGTCCGTGCTCAATCCGCGCCATGCCGACATGCCCTACCGGCGCCTGCTCGACCTGATGCAGCTGCGTTTGCGCCTGACCGATGCCGACCACCGCGCCGGCTACCCGGACGCCACCGCATTCCTCGACGACCTGGCACTGATGGAGGCGAGCCTGCGCGAGCACCGCGGCGCGCACGCCGGCCTGTTCGCGCTCGAGCGTCTGCTGTGGCGCGCGCGGACCTTCGGCTTCCATCTCGCTGCGCTCGACCTGCGCCAGGATTCGGCGGTGCACGACGAGGTGCTCGGCCACATCGACGGCAGCGACTGGAGCGCGCTCGATGTCGAAACGCGCGTGTCGCGACTGCACGCGATGCTCGACGCGCCGCCGGGGGCCGGGGGCGCGATGTCGAACGAGAGCGTTGCCTCGACGCTCGGCGTGTTCGATGCGGTCACCGATCTGCGCCGCAGCCATGGCGCTGCGGCGACCGGCCTGTACATCATCTCGATGGCGCGCAACGCGGCCGATGCGCTGGCGGTGCTGGCGCTCGCGCGCATTGCCGGTTGCGTCGAGGCCGGCCAGGTGCCGCTGGACGTGTCGCCACTGTTCGAGACCGTCGACGATCTGCAGGCCGCGCCCACGGTGATGCGCGCGCTGTTCGACGACCCGCGCTATCGCGCGCACCTGGCCGCGCGGGGCGACCGGCAGGTGGTGATGCTGGGCTATTCCGACAGCGCGAAGGACGGCGGCCTGCTGGCCTCGCGCTGGGCGCTGCAGCGCACCCAGGTCGAGCTGACCGCGCTCGCCCGCGAGGCCGGCCTGCGCATCGTGTTCTTCCACGGCCGTGGCGGCTCGGTGAGCCGCGGTGGCGGCAAGACCGGCCGCGCGATCGATGCGGCGCCGCGTGGTTCGGTGGACGGCAGCCTGCGGGTGACCGAACAGGGCGAGGTGATCCACCGCAAGTACGGCATCCGTGCGCTCGCGCTGCGCAACCTCGAACAGTCGACCGCGGCGGTGCTGCAGGCGACCTTGCGCCCGCGCGCGCCCGACTCGCGCGAAGACAGCTGGCGCGCGATCGCCGCCGAGCTGGCCGAGGTGTCGCGCGCGCACTACCGCGCGCTGGTGCACGAGCGCAGCGATTTTCCCGACTACTTCCGCACCGCGACGCCGATCGACGTGATCGAACGGCTGCAGATCGGCTCGCGTCCATCGCGCAGGCGCGAAGGCGGCATCGGCAACCTGCGGGCGATTCCCTGGGTGTTCGCCTGGTCGCAGAATCGTTCCGGACTCACCGGCTGGTACGGGCTGGGCACCGCGCTCCAGCACGGCATCGTCGTGCATGGCCAGCAGGCGATGACCGAGATGACCCGCGACTGGCCGTTCTTCCGCGCAGCGCTCGACGATGTCGAGATGCTTCTGGCCAAGAGCGACATCGCGATCTTCGAACGCTATTCGCAGCTGGCCGGCGACGCGCACGATGCCTTCTTCCCGGGCATCCTCGACGAATTCCTGCGCACGCGCGATGCCATCCTGCTGCTCAAGTCACAGGAGGTGCTGCTGGCCGACGACTATCGACTGCAGCTGTCGATCCGTCTGCGCAATCCCTATGTCGATCCGATCAGCCTGCTGCAGGTGGAACTGCTGCGGCGCTGGCGCGAGTCCGGTCGCGAGGACGAGGCGTTGCTGCGGGCCCTGGTCTCGACCGTCAACGGGATCGCGGCCGGGATCCAGAACACCGGTTGAGCGCGGCGCTGCGAAACGCTCAGCGGTCGCCGCGATTGCCGCCTGCGGCGCGTCCGGCGCACACTCGGCCGCTCTCCGAACGCGAGCACCGGCCGTGGCCAACGAAGCGCTTGTCCTCTATACCAACCCGATGTCGCGCGGCCGCATCGCGCGCTGGATGCTCGAGGAAGTCGGCCAGCCCTATCGTGTCGAGCTGACCGGTTACGACGGTGCCATGCGCGCCCCGGAGTTTCTCGCGCTCAACCCGATGGGGAAGGTGCCGGTGCTGGTGCATGAAGGGGTCGTGGTCACCGAGACCGCGGCCATCTGCGCCTATCTCGCCGAGACCTTTCCGCAGGCCGGCCTGCTGCCCGCGCCGACCCCGGCCGCGCGCGCTGCCTACTACCGCTGGATGTTCTTCGCCGCCGGCCCGCTCGAGGCCGCGGTCTCGGCGAAAGCGCTCGACCTGCTGGCGCCGCCGGAGCGTGCGGGCACGGTCGGCTATGGCAGCTTCGAGCGTACCGTCGATACGCTTGAGCACGCGGCCGCATCCGCAGCGCCCTGGCTCACCGGCGAGCGCTTCACCGCGGTGGACGTCTATGCCGGCGCGCAGGTCATCTGGGGGCAGCTGTTCAAGTCGCTGCCGCCGCGGCCCGCGTTCGTCGAATACGCCGCCCGGCTGCAGGCGCGTCCTGCCTGGCAGCGCGCGACCGCGCTCGACGATGCGGCGATGCCCACGCCCGCGGATTGATTGCAGCTCAGCGTCGCAGCATCGCTTGTTCGACACTGACGCCGACGTCGCCGCCCACAAGCACGACGATAGCTGGCGCGAGCGTGGCGGGCTCGAGGTCGGGTGGCGCCAGCGGGCTTCTGCCGCCTCGGTGGGCCACCCGGGCCATCGGCGAGCGGGGGCGCCTGCCGTTGCCGCAGGCGTCGAACAGCAGCATGGCGGCGCGGTATCGGCGTGCAGTGCCTGGCCCCCGAGTTCGCGCTCTGCTTTCACGGCGCGCCTGAGAGCATGCGGGTCTTCCCGGTACCGGAGACTCCCATGGCACGCGACCTCCAACGCACGACCGACCCGTCCGACACCTCGCCCGTGCATACCGCAAGCCTGCGCATCCGCGTCGGCAATGCCTCGGTCGACGGCGCGGTCTCGATCTCCACCCGCGGCCTGCTGGCCGTCGGCGGCCTGGTCTCGGGCATCCTGCTGTCGAGCGCGGTGATCGTGCTGGTGGCGACGCGCAAGGTGCCCAGGCACCGCTGGCTGCCCTGGGACCGCTGAGCGTTCCCGTCTGCTCCTGGCATTGCCGGGCACGCGGAAGCGACCGCCGAGGAACACGTCACCCGATCGGAGCCCGACCGCATGGCCCCCCGAAAGCGCCACCTGAAGCTCGCCACCTTCAACGTCAACGGCATCGCCTCGCGGTTGCCGCACCTGCTCGAATGGCTGGCGCACGAGGCGCCGGACATCGTCGCGTTGCAGGAGCTCAAGGCAACCGACGCCGCGTTCCCGGCTGCGGCCATCGAGGCGGCGGGCTATGGCGCGATCTGGCACGGCCAGTCGTCATGGAATGGCGTGGCGATCCTGGCCCGCGACGCGATACCGGTCGAGAACCGGCGCGGTCTGCCGGGCGACCCCACGGACACGCAGAGCCGCTACCTCGAGGCGGCGGCGCACGGCATTGTCGTCGGCGCGCTGTATCTGCCCAACGGCAATCCGCAGCCCGGTCCGAAGTTCGACTACAAGTTGCGCTGGATGGCGCGGCTGGCGAAACACGCGCGCACGCTGGTGGACCTGCCGCATCCGGTGGTGCTGCTCGGCGATTTCAACGTCATCCCGGACGACATCGACGTCTACGACCCCAAGGCATGGCGCAAGGACGCGCTGATCCAGCCGGAGGTGCGCGAGGCCTATGCGGCGCTGCTCGCGCAGGGGTGGACCGACGCGCTGCGCGAGGTGTTCGGTGACGAGGTGGTCTACACGTTCTGGGACTACTTCCGCCAGCATGCCGAGCGCGACCGCGGCCTGCGCATCGACCACATACTGCTCAATCCGGTGCTGGCCGGCGGGCTCCAGGAAGTGGGCGTCGATCGCTGGGTGCGGCTCCAGGACAAGGCCAGCGACCATGCGCCTACCTGGGCGCGGGTGGCGGTGCCGGTGGCCGGCAAGTCGCGCTGAGCGGTCCGTATGCCGGCTGCGCATCGACACCTGCATGACATCGGCAGGTCCACGATGGTCGCCATGCAGACCAGAACCGAAATCGACGCGATGCTCGCCCGGCTCGAAGCGCGGCTCCGGGAACTGATGGCGCAGACGCCGCACGACGCCGTACTCGACGCGTTCTCCGACGAAGCCGCGCCGCTGATCGAGCAGGTGCCCGAAGAGCACGATGCCTACGTGCAGGAGCGTGTGCACCGGATGCTGGTCGGTGCCGGCCTGATCCCCGACGAGTCTCCCACCGGCTGACCCGTCAGGCGCGCTGGCGTATACTCCCCGGGAGTATTCAGGCCGGACGTCATGCCGCATTCCCCCGACGAGAAGAAGCGTGTCCTGGCCCGCGTGCGGCGCATGCGCGGACAGCTCGATGCGCTCGAGCGCGCGCTCGTGGACGGCGCCGACTGCGGGCCCGTGCTGCAGCAGCTCGCGGCGTTGCGCGGGGCGGTCAACGGCATGATGTCGGGCGTGCTCGAAAGTCATCTGCGCGGGGAGCTCGGCCAGCCGGCCGACTCGCCCGAACAGCGCCGCGCCAGCGTCGACGATGCCGTCGCGCTGGTGCGGACCTATCTCAAGTAATCACCGTTTCCGGGAGTTCCCTCATGAAGTCACGCGCCGCAGTCGCGTTCGCCGCAGGCGAACCGCTGAAGATCGTCGAGATCGACGTCGCCCCGCCCAAGGCGGGCGAAGTGCTGGTCCGCATCACCCACACCGGCGTCTGCCACACCGACGCGTTCACGTTGTCGGGTGATGATCCCGAGGGCCTGTTTCCGGTCGTGCTCGGCCACGAGGGCGCGGGCATCGTGGTGGAGGTCGGCGAGGGCGTGACGTCGGTCAAGCCCGGCGACCATGTGATTCCGCTCTACACCGCCGAGTGCGGCGAGTGCCTGTTCTGCAAGAGCGGCAAGACCAACCTCTGCGTGGCAGTACGCGCGACCCAGGGCAAGGGCGTGATGCCCGACGGCACCACCCGCTTCTCCTACAACGGCGAGCCGATCTACCACTACATGGGCTGCTCGACCTTCAGCGAGTACACCGTGGTGGCCGAGGTGTCGCTGGCCAAGATCAACCCGGAAGCGAATCCCGAGCAGGTCTGTCTGCTCGGCTGTGGCGTGACCACCGGCATCGGCGCCGTGCACAACACCGCCAAGGTCCAGCCGGGCGACAGCGTCGCCGTGTTCGGTCTCGGCGGCATCGGCCTGGCGGTAATCCAGGGGGCGCGCCAGGCCAAGGCCGGCCGCATCATCGCGATCGACACCAATCCGTCGAAGTTCGAACTCGCCAAAGAATTCGGCGCCACCGACTGCATCAATCCGAAGGACCACGACAAGCCGATCCAGCAGGTGATCGTCGAGATGACCACCTGGGGCGTCGATCATTCGTTCGAGTGCATCGGCAACGTCAACGTGATGCGCGCCGCGCTCGAGTGCGCGCACCGCGGCTGGGGCCAGAGCGTGATCATCGGCGTCGCCGGCGCCGGCCAGGAAATCAGCACGCGTCCGTTCCAGCTGGTTACGGGGCGCAAGTGGATGGGCACCGCCTTCGGCGGCGTCAAGGGCCGCAGCCAGCTGCCGGGCATGGTCGAGGACGCGATGAAGGGCGACATCGAACTTGCGCCGTTCGTGACCCACACGATGGATCTGGACGCGATCAACGACGCCTTCGAGCTCATGCACGCAGGCAAGTCGATCCGCTCCGTGGTGCACTACTGATGGCCGGGCCTGTGGAGAAGTCCGCCCTGGCGGCGATGCTCGACAGTGTCGAAGTCGGCCAGGAAGCGCGCGACGCGATCGAACGCCTGGACGAGCGGGACCTGCAGTTGATCGACGGGGCGATCCTCACCGCCCTCGACCGCGAATGGAAGCAGGCGGGCCTGATCACGGCCGGCGTGATGATCGCCGCGCCCGACGAATACGAAGAGCTTCCCGAAGCGTTCTACGCACTGCGTATCCGCGCGCTTGCCGAGGCGGCGCGCATCGAAACCCGCGGCGATCCGGCGGTGCTCAAGACCCTCCAGATCCGCCTTGCCGCACATGGCGAGCGCTGACATGGCGATCGAACGCATCGAACATCGCGCCTGTTTCGGTGGCTGGCAGGATGTCTACGAACACGCCTCCGACACGCTCGACTGCACGATGCGTTTCGCGGTGTACCTGCCGCCACAGGCGGAGCGGGCGCGACTTCCGGTGCTGTACTGGCTGTCGGGCCTGACCTGCAACGAGCAGAACTTCATCACCAAGGCCGGCGCGCAGCGCTATGCCGCCGAGCACGGCGTGATCCTGGTCGCGCCCGATACCAGTCCGCGCGGCGACGACGTACCCGATGCCGATGGTTACGACCTCGGCAAGGGTGCCGGCTTCTATGTCGATGCCACGCAGCAGCCCTGGGCGACGCATTACCGCATGTACGACTACGTGGTGCGCGAGCTGCCGGCGCTGATCGAGGCCAACTTCCCGGTGACGGATGGGCGCGGCATCAGCGGGCATTCGATGGGCGGGCACGGGGCGCTGCTGATCGCCTTGCGCAATCCCGGGCGCTATCGCAGCGTGTCGGCGTTCTCGCCGATCGTCGCGCCCAGCCAGGTGCCGTGGGGCGAAAAGGCGCTGGGTGCCTACCTCGGCGACGACCGCAGCGCATGGGCCCAGTACGACGCCACCGCGCTGATCGCCGATGCGCCCGAGCGGCTCGCGCTGCTGGTCGAGCAGGGCGAGGCCGACGAGTTCCTCGAAGGCCAGCTCAAGCCACAACTGCTGCGCGCCGCCTGCGAAGCGGCCGGCCATCCGCTCGAGCTGCGCATGCGGCCCGGCTACGATCACAGCTACTACTTCATCGCCAGCTTTATCGGCGAGCACATCGAACATCACGCCCGGGCGCTGCGCGACGGGGGCTGACTCCTCTCCCGCGTCAACGCGCGAGCACGGGGCTCAGGTGCGCGCGAGGAAGTCGGTGCAGGCGAAGCGCCCCTCGCGCAGGACGGTCGGGCCGCGCGCCAGCATCAATGGCGCGGCGAACATCGGCCCGTCGAGGACGCAGGTGTGGAACTCGCCGCGTTCGCCGCAGGGATCGACCTGCACCGGCAGCGCGGCCAGCAGGTCGGCATCGAAGTCGCTTCCGGCGAAGCTGGCGTCGAGCTGCGTGGTGTCGACGCAGCACAGCGCCGCACGCAGCCCGCCGGCCTGCATCTCGCGCGCCAGCGCCGCGGTATCCCGCCCGAACAGGGGGAACGCCGCCTCCCATCCCAGGCGCGCGCACTGCTGCATGCGCCAGTGGCGGATATCGTCCAGAAACAGGTCGCCGAACGCGAGCGTGCGCAGCGATGGCCAACGACTACGTGCGACCTGCAGCGCCTCGGCCAAGCGCGCGCCGTAGACGGCGTTGTCGGGCTGCCGCGGCACGCGCATCTCGATCAGCGGCAGGCCAGCGGACGCGGCCTGCGCATGGACGACCTCGACGCGGATGTCCTGCATCGACACACGATCGGCGCCTTCGACGATCGTCGTCAGCAGCCCGACCACATCGACATCGCCGCGCTGGCGCAGCACGTGCAGGGCCCAGGCTGCGTCCTTGCCGCCGCTCCACGACAGCAGCACCTGGTTCGGCGGAGGCGCGGTCACTCAGCCGGCGCGGACGTCACGCAGCTCCCAGGCGCTGCCGGCAAGCAGGCGCAGGCGATGCTTGAGCACGGTGCTGGAGATGGACGTGTTCACGACCAGATCGACGCCGAGATCCCGATCCTCGCCGGTGACCCGGGCGGACGGGTCGGTGACCCCGAGGGCCTCGTCGACGTCGTCGGGGTCGGGCTGCTCCGAGCGCCAGCGCGTGAACAGCGCATTGCCGCGCAGCGCGTCTTCCACTTCGGCGGCGATGCCGGCGGCACCCTGCGCGCGGATCGCATGGACGCCGGAGGCGCGCGCCTGTTCGGGTTCGGGCAGTCGGATCAGATAGCGTGTACTCATGCGGCGTCCATCGCGTTGCGAAGGCGCAAGCCTAGCAACCGGACGCGTTAGAAATCCGTCATTCCGCGCTGCGAATCCGCGCGATCACGCTGCGCAACCGGGCATCGGTGATCAGCGTTGCTACCGCGCCTGGCGTTCACGGCAGCGGCGCGTTCGACATGGGGCACTTTCCAGGCGGCGAACGGCGCGGCGGCACCGGGCAGGGTCGATCGGCGCGCGCCTGTGCGTCCGCGCGCCGCTGCGGCGCTCAGGCCGTGCGCGCGCTCCGCGCGCTGGCGGCCATGCGCTGGGCACCGAGGAAGGCGCGCATCGAGGCCGGTTTGACCGGCTTGGTGAGCACCGTGTAGCCACGGATGCGCGCGGTCTGCTTGAGCGTGTCGCTGCCGTCGGCGGTCAGCAGGGCGCCGGGCACGTCGGGTGCGATGCCGCGCAGCGTATCGAGGGTATCCAGGCCGTCGAGACGGTCGTGCAGGTGGTAGTCGACCAGCAGCACGTCAGGCCCCTGTTCCATGCACGCGATCGCTTCGTCGATGGTCTTGGCGCACAGCGGCTCGACGCCCCAGCGCCGCAGCAGGGCGCGCATGCCGGCTAGGATGTCGTCGTCGTTGTCGACGCACAGCACGCGCAGGCCGTGCAGCGATTCGTCCTGCAGCGGCGTCGGCGGCACGATGGGCGGCAACACCGCGAGTGTGCTGCGCGGCACGGTGATGGAGAACATGCTGCCGTGGCCGACGGTCGAACGTGCATCGAGCGTGTGGCCGAGCAGGCGCGAGATGCGCTGGCAGATCGACAGGCCCAGGCCCAGGCCGCGCCCGTCCCAGTCGAAGTTCTGTTCGTAGCGGTGGAATTCGTCGTAGATCTGGCTCATGTGGTGTTCGGGAATGCCGGGACCCGAATCCCAGACCTGCAGCGCTACCTGGTCGCCCCGGCGGCGCGCCGCCAGCACGATGCGACCGCTGCGGGTGTAGCGCAGCGCATTGGCAAGAAAGTTCTGCAGCACCCTGCGCAATAGCCGGGCGTCACTGCGCACCGGCATGGGCGGTGCATGCAGGCGGATATCGAGCGCGCGCGCCTTCGCCATCGGCGCGTACTGCCCGGCAAGCTGGCGCAGCAGTTCGGACACGTCGAAGTCGACGATCTCGGGCCTCAGCGCGCCCGCGTCGAGGCGCGAGACATCGAGCAAACCGTCGAGCAGTTCCTCGGCGGCGCGCAGCGAGGTGTCGACGCGTTCGGCGAGATGCTTCTGTTCCGCGCCATCCTGGGTTTCGCGCAGCGCGGAGGTGAACAAGCGCGCGGCATTGAGCGGCTGCAGCACGTCATGGCTCACCGCGGTGAGGAAGCGCGAGCGCGACTCCTGCGCAGCCTCGGCTTCGCGGGTGCGCTCGGCGACGCGATGCTCCAGGGTCTCGTTGATGTCGCGCAGCTCGCGCTCGACGCGCTTGTAGTCGGTCACATCGCTGTAGCTGGTCGCATAGCCGCCGCCGGGGAGCGGCTGGCCGCGCAGCTCGATGACCTTGCCGTTGCCGAGCACGCGCTCGGACACGTGTGGCGAGCCGGCGCGCATGTAGGCAATGCGCTTGTCGATCTCGGTGTCGATGTCGATGGCGTCGCGTGGGCCCAGCTCCCCGCGCTCGGCGTTGTAGCGGATCAGGTCGGCGACCGGCCGGCCCACGTAGAGCATGTTGTCGGGATAGCCGAACAGACGCTGGTAGCTGCGGTTCCACGCGACCAGCCGCATCGTGGGGTCGACCACGCTGACCGCATGGTCGATGTTCTCCAGCGTCGACGACAGCACCTCGCGATTGAAACGCAGTTCCTGACCGGCTTCGTCGAGCATCGCGACGACTTCGTCGACCTCCATGCCCGAGCCCTTCAGCGCGCTGGTCATCAGCAGGCGCGCCGACGAGGCGCCGACTGCGGCTGCGAGCTGGCGCTCGGTGAACTGCAGCCAGGTGCGGTCGGCCGGCGTGTTGTGCACAAGCGGCTTGCCTTGCGCCTGCGCCTGCGCGTGCTCGTCGAACGCCGCGCGCGCGGTGCGCTCGCCGACGATGCGTCCGGTCAGGGTCAGCAGGTCGCCGATGTCGACATTGCCGCTCCATTCCTCGGAGGCGAAGGTTCGTCGTTCGGCGTAGGGGTCCAGGAACGGCGCCGCGCGCAGGCGCTCGTCGAGCGTCGGGCGCCAGCGCGCGGACACGAGCAGCAGGGCGCCCACGTTGAGCAGCAGCGACCAGAACGTGCCGTGGGTCAGTGGATCCCAGCCGGCGAGCCCGAACAGCGCGTGCGGACGCAGCCAGTGGATGCCGAAGGGCCCGCTGGCGAGCCACTGCGGATCGAGCCAGCCCGACTGCGTGAGCGTGGGCAGCAGCAGCGTGTAGATCCACACGCCGAAGCCGATCAGCAGGCCCACCTCCACGCCACGCCGGCTCGCGCCGCGCCAGTACAGCCCACCGATCAGCGCCGGCGCGAACTGGGCCACCGCGACGAAGGCCATCAGGCCGAACGCGGCCAGCGTGGTCTCGTTGCCGCTGGCGCGGTAGTAGCCGTAGGCCAGCGCGGCGAGACCGATGATCGCGACACGGCGGATCCACAGCACCGTGCGCGCCACGTTGCCGCCGTGGCGCTCGGCATAGCCGCGGCGCAACAGCAGGGGCATCACCAGGTCGTTGCTGACCATCGTCGCGAGTGCCACCGACGAGACGATCACCATGCCGGTCGCCGCGGAGAAGCCGCCGATGTAGGCGAACAGCGCCAGCGAATCGGCATTCATCGCCATCGGCAGCGCCAGCACGAAGCTGTCGGGCGCCACCGGCCCGTCGCGCCCGAACAGCGCGACGCCGGCGCTCGCGATCGGCAGCACCATCAGGCAGATGACCACGAGGTAGCCGCCGAACAGCCAGCGCGCACGGCGGATGTCGCGCACGTCTCCGCATTCCACGATCGCAACGTGGAACTGGCGCGGCAGACAGATCAGTGCGGCGAATGCCAGCAGGCACTGCGCGAGGAAGCTGGTCGGCGGCGCGTTGCCGACCAGTGCGCGGGTGGCCTCGAGCAGGTGCAGCTCGCGCGCGTCCAGCCACATGATCGCGAAGATGCCCACCGCGACCAGCGCCACGAGCTTGATCAGCGATTCCAGAGCGACCGCCAGCATCATGCCGGGCCGATGCTCGGTGGCATCCACTTGCCGCGTGCCGAACAGGATCGCGAACAGCGCCATCAGGGCGGCGACGTAGAACGCCGGATCGCCGAACGGGGTGACCGGGTCGTCCGGTCCGCCGAGCACGCCCAGGCTGATCGCCACCGCCTTGTACTGCAGGGCCAGGTACGGCACCGCCGCCATCAGCGCGATCAGCGCGACCAGCGCGGCCAGCCGCTGCGAGCGGCCATAGCGCGAGCCGATGAAGTCGGCGATCGACACCGTGTTCTGCGACTGCGCGATCAACGCCAGTCGTTCGAGGATCCGCCAGCCGAACACCAGCAAGAGCAGCGGGCCGATGTAGATCGGCAGATAGCCCAGGCCCTGCCGCGCCGCGGTCCCGACCGCGCCGTAGAACGTCCACGACGAGCAGTACACCGCCAGCGCGAGGCAGTAGACAGCCGTGCGCAACCAGGGGCGCTGCGGATACAGGGGACGGCGGTCGCCGTACCAGGCCGCCCCGAACAGCAGCGCCGCGTAGCCCAGTGACACCAGCAGCAGTACCCAGCCCGGCAGCATGCGGTTCCCCTCGATGCGGACGCGGGAGTGTAGCGGGTCGGGCCGACCTCACGATCCGGCCGAGGCCGGGGTGGCCCCCTAGCCCGATGCGGCCACGCTGCGGTCCTTGCCTGCGCGCTTGGCCTGGTACATGGCCTGGTCGGCGCGCTTGAGCAGCGACTCGAAGGACTCCGAAGGGCGCCGCAGGGCGATGCCGGCGCTGAAGGTCACCGGAATCCGGGCATTCTCCTGGACGAGCGGGCGCCGGGAGAGCACGGTGCGTAGCCCTGCCATCGCGGCGAGGGCGTGCGGCAGGGTCATGGCCGGCATCAGGATCACGAATTCCTCCCCGCCGAAGCGGCCGATGACATCGTGGTCACGCAGGGTGAGGCGCGCGATGTCGACGAAGTGGCGCAGCGCGGCGTCTCCGCCGAGATGGCCGTGGACTGCGTTGAGCCGGCGGAAATCGTCGAGGTCGACGAGCGCCATGCACAGCGGCCGGTCTTCCCGCGCGCGCGCTGTCTCGTGCGCGAAGGCTTCATCGAAGCCGCGGCGGTTGAGGCAACCGGTGAGTTCGTCCTCGCGGGCGAGTCCGGCGGCGTCGCTGAGCTTCTGCTCCATCTGCGCAAGGCGCCGCTCGCTCTCTTCAAGCTCGCGCCGGGCGGCCACCAGGTCGTCGCGCGCACGCACCGCGCGCGCCTGGATGTGCCCGGTGTCCTCGAGCACGGTGTCGAGCAGCCCGTTGAGTTCACCGATGCTGCGCGCCTCGCGGATCCGTACCGCGTGGCCGGTCAGGCGGTCCTGGTACTCGCCGGTCTGCGCGGCCATGCCGTCGAGACTCTCGACGAAGGTGCCCATCATCGCGCGCATCGCGGTCCGTGATTCGTCTATGCCGGTCTTGAGCAGCGTCTGCCGGTAGAGCATCTGTCGAAGCTCGGTGCGCGCGCCCTCGATCGCCGAGCGGCTCAGGGGGCCGGAGAGCAGGCTGCGGATCTGCCCGATCTGGCCATGCAGCCAGCTCTTCTCGTCGAGCAGCTCGCCGATGTTCTCCAGCAGCAGGTCGAACAGGCCGAGCAGCAGCGAAACGTGCTCCTCTGCGTCCTGGCCATGCACGCCGACGCGATGGCACAGGTCGGTAATGCGTCGGGACAGTGCGTCGAGGTCCTGGCCCGGTGTCCAGCCGCGCAGATCCGCAGCCAGGGCGATCGCTTCGTCGGCGAGCGCAGGCTCGCTGCGCAGCAGCCCGGCGAGTGCACTGCCGACCGCATGCCGCAGCAGGTCACGCAGCCGCAGTGCCTGCGCATCGGTCGGCGGCGGCGCATCCAGTTCGACGGTGCGGATGTACTTGTCGATGAGCTGGCGCATCGCCCGCCCGTAGGCCGGCCAGTCCTCGCTGCGCCGGGCGGACTGCAGGTAGCCACCCAGGCTGCCGAGTTCGTCGTGCAGGCCGGCGACGCCGTCGGCGAAGGCCGAAAGCAGTTGCTGGGGATCGTCCGCACCGGCGAACAGGGCGACCAGCGCCTGGGAATCGATTGCCCGTCCGGTGCCACCGGGCGTGTCGCGCGTGCGCGAAGTGGCATTGGGAGTGGTCGGTGCGGGCATGGGGCTCACGGGAAGGACGGGCGCGCCGATGCGCTACGCACGCGCGGATGCGGATGCGGACTCTGTCCTAGCGGCAGGCCCGGCCACGACTTGAGGAACTGCGCACGCGCCGTTGGGACCGCATTAACCGGACCGGCGGCGCTCGGCCCGGACCGGGCCTGGCGCCCCGCACATCATCCGGCCCGGCCGGGTGCGCCAGGCTTCACGCAACGGCGCGCGGCGGGCAATCGTTCTCCAGTCG
Organism: Luteimonas chenhongjianii; assembly: GCF_002327105.1. Taxonomy (GTDB): domain Bacteria; phylum Pseudomonadota; class Gammaproteobacteria; order Xanthomonadales; family Xanthomonadaceae; genus Luteimonas; species Luteimonas chenhongjianii. The sequence goes on from NZ_CP023406.1 coordinate 829,437, forward strand.
CCGGCCCCCTGCACCCGCCGCTGGCGGCCCGCGCGTCGGATGGGCCGGACGCGCGTGGCGCCGGCCCCGCAAGGCCCGAACGGCTCAGTACTTCGGCACGCTGCCGTCGACGCTGTCGCTCCAGGCGTCGATGCCGCCGACGACGTTGTAGACCTGGGTGAAGCCCTGGTTGCGGAAATGCTCGGCGGCCTGCTGGCTGCGGCCGCCGCGATGGCACAGGAACGCCAGCGGCGTGTCCTTGGGCAGCTGCTGCAGGCGGGTGATCGCGTCGCCGTCGAGGACCTCGAACGGCCGCGCGACGCTCGCCGTGGCGCGTTCTTCCGGCGGACGCACGTCCACCAGGGTCAACGTGCCGGCCGCAAGGCGGTCGTTGGCCTCGGCCGGGCTGATCTCCTGCACGGGCCTGGGCGCGTTGGGGTTCTCGATCACCAGGCCGCGGCCGCGGATGTCGTCGGCGAAATCGATGGTCATGCCGTCGGCGCGGCGGGCACCGGCGAGGTCGAACTGCACATCGATACCGTCGGCCCGGGCAAGGATCGCCGAGGCGCTGCGCGGCGCCAGCTGCAGGCGCGTGCGGAAACTGGCGTCGATGTCGACCTGCAGCACGTAGTCGCCGCCGGCGTCGCCGACCGCCTTGGCGATCATCTCGCGCGCGGCCGGGGTGATCGAGATCGACGGCGGCGTGCGGTCGGGCGGGGCAACGCCGAACAGGCCGTGCAGCTCGCCGCTGCCGACCATCTGCTCGATGATGTCGCTGCCACCGACGAGTTCGCCGTCGACATACAGCTGCGGGATCGTCGGCCAGTCACCGTAGGCCTTGATGCCCTCGCGGATCTCGCCGTCCTCGAGCACGTTGACGGTCGCGTAGTCGACGCCGACCGCTTCCAGCGCGGACACGGCCTTGGCGGAGAAGCCGCATTGCGGGGTCGTCGGCGAGCCCTTCATGAACAGCACGGCCCGGTTGCCCTGCAGCAGGGTTTCGATGCGGGCGCGGACGGCGGGGTCGAGGGACATGGCGTAAATCCGGTGTGCGGGGGACGGCCGACATGGTACCGCGGGGCCGCCGATACAAGCCCGCGACGGGCTTTGGGCGCCTGCACCGCGGCGTTGCGCGGCGGGGTCGATGGCATCATGCGCGCCATGTCCGTGCACCGCCCGCCCCGTCGCCCGCAGCTCTGGCTGCCGGTGCTGATCGCCTCGCAGCTGCTGGTCGCCCTGGTCTGGTGGCGGCTGGGGTGGACGGTGGGCCTGCCGCTGCTGCTGGCCAGTCACGCGATCTGCCTGTGGGGCGTCCTGGCACCGGCATCGCGCCTGTACGGGCCGGTGCTGACCCGGTTGCCGGGCAAGGATGTCTGGCTGACGATCGACGACGGCCCCTCCGACGACACCCGCGCACTGCTCGACCTGCTCGATGCGCACGATGCGAAGGCCACATTCTTCCTGGTGGGCGAGCGCGCCGCCGCCCGCCCGGACCTCGTGCGCGAGATCGCCGCGCGTGGCCACGGCATCGGCAATCACAGCCAGACCCATCCCCAGGCCCGGTTCTGGGCGCTGGGGCCGGCGCGGATGCGGCGCGAGGTGCTCGACTGCCAGAACACGCTGCGCACGATCACCGGCCGTGCGCCGGCGTGGTTCCGCTCCGTCGTGGGCCATACCAATCCCTTCGTGCACGCGCCGCTGCGCGAGGCGGGGCTTGCCCGCGTCGGCTGGAGCGCGCGCGGCTTCGATGCGGTGAAGGCGGACGTGGACGCGGTGGTCGCACGCATCGAGGCCGATCTGGCCCCCGGCGCGATCGTGCTGCTGCACGAGGGCGCGAAGCACGGCCGCAACGTCGCGATGGTCGAGCGGGTCCTCGCGCGCATGCAGGCGAAGGGCTTGCGCGCGACGCTGCCAGACGCCTCCGCCTGACCGCGGTTGCCACCGATCAGCCGCGCGGTGGGCGAGCGCCCTCCGGGAGCGGGCTGTGCGGAGCAGCTGCAGTCCGCGCGTCTCTTCAATCGTCAGCCGCCCTGCGGCCCTCGGCGCCCGGCATGGCCCGCCCCTCTCCCCCCGGGAGAGGGGTTGGGGTGAGGGTGGCAGCAACCAGCGTGCGGACCGGAAGATGAGGCGCCCGCCATTCCGCCGTGTGCGCCGATCAGCGCATCGACCGCTAAGCGTCCTGCAACCCTGCGAGTACCTCGCAGAGGTCGTCGGTTTCCAGCAGCAGTTCGGCAACTGCGTGCTGACCGGTCGCCGCCGCGGTCGCGGCCAGGGCGGCGCTGCACATCCGCCCGTTCCACGCCGGCGTGGCGACGAGGCCGGTGAGCAGCGGCAGCCGCGCGAGCGCGGTGACATAGCCGTCGATCAGATAGTCCGGAATCTCCGCATCCCGCGCGGCGCGGGCGAGTTCGATGCGGGCCGGCAGCGCGAAGTGGATGGGCGTGGCGCGCTCGGGCGCCTCGGCGAGGATCGCGACGATGTGCGGCACGGCGGCGAATGCGGCCGGGTACACCTCCCCGCCATCGCAGATGGCGGTCCACAGCGATTGCCAGGGCTCGCCCTGCACGCGGTCTTCGCCGGCGCCATCGAGCTGCGCGAGCAGCGCGGGAATGCCGCGCGCCGAGCCGTGGGCGCATTGCAGACGGGACCATGACGGATCGTCGAGCGCCAGCATCGGCGCGTGCGGCAGTCCGTCGCGGGCGGTCATGCGCGGATGCCGGTGATCAGCCAGTTGTTGAAGGGCGTGTCGCCATACAGCGGCCGCAGCGTGGTCTGCAGGCCCGCGCCCTCGAGCTGGCTGCGCAGCCCGTCGGCGGTGGGGTAGCTCTTCGCACGCTCCTGCATCCAGCCGGCGAGATTGGCCAGGCGATCGGTGATGCGGGTGGTGCGGCTGCGCGGCGTGTCGTCGGCCAGCCCGCTGCGGATCACCAGGCGCGCGCCGGGCACCAGCATCGCGATCACGTTGCCGAGCAGTTCGCGCTGACGCTCCGGCGAGAGGTACTGCAGCACGTCGAGAATGGTGACGCTGCCCTGGTGATCGGGCAGGCCGACGCCCAGATCCAGCACATCCAGGCGCACATCGGCGAGTCCCGCGCGCGCGGCGACCGCGCGTCCGCGGCGGATCTTGGCCGCGTCGATGTCGACGCCGGTGAAGGGGAGCGATTGCCCGTCCGCGCGCAGCGCGTGGGCAAGCAGGCCGAGGCCGCAGCCCAGGTCGAGCACCGGTGCAGTGGTCGGCCGCAGCGCCTGCAACACGCCCGGATACAGCGGATCGGTCCGCAGCTTCGTCAGCGTGTAGTAGTAGTCGTAGCGGTTGCCGAGGACATGGCCGGGCAGAAACGCGCGGGCGATGCCGCGTGCGTCCTCGCGCGGAAACGGTGTCGTCGAAAGCGGCGTATCGGCAAGCGAGGTGGAATCGGAAGCGTTGGAAGTCATGCCCGGGACAATAAGCCGCGCGCCACCGGCAATGCCAGTCGCGTCCACTCCGCGTGTAGCGCGGCGGATGGATGCAGGCCGTCGTCGGCGAGCATTTCCACCTCGCCGCCACGGGCGCGGCTGACCGGTGCGATGTCGACGAAAGCGACGCCGCGTGCAGCGCAGATCGCCTGCGCGGCAGCGTTGTAGGCATCGAGCTCGCGCGCGATCGCATCGACATCGCGGCCCGAGTGCGCGCCGAACGGGGTCACGCCCCAGTCCGGGATCGCGAGCACGAACACGCGCGCTGGATCGTCGCCGGCGAAACCGATCGCGCGTTCGAGCAGCGCCGAGAACGCCGGCCGGTAGCTGGCCACATCGCGGCCGCGGTACTGGTCGTTGACCCCGATCAGCAGACTCACCAGGTCGAACGGACCCTGGGGCGCGGCGGCGTCGATGCCGGCGTCGAGTTCGTCGGTGGTCCAGCCGGTGGTGGCGATGATCTCGGGCTCGTCGAGGGCGATGCCTGTCGCGCGCAGCGCATCGGCGACCCGTACCGGCCAGCGATCCTCGGGCGCGATGCCCTCGCCGATCGTGTAGCTGTCGCCCAACGCCAGATAGCGCGCCGGCCTCATGCCGTGCGCGCCCGGCGCGTGGCGAGCGGTACGACCTTGCGCGCGTCGCCGATCTGGCGTTCCAGCACGCGTTCGATGCGCGCGAACACCTCGCGCAGCTGCGCGGGCTCGGGCAGCAGGGTCACGCGGAAATGGTTGCGGTAGGGCACGTTGAAGCTGTTGCCCGGCACCACGAGCACGCCTTCGGACTCCATCAGCTCGAGGGCGAACGCATGGTCGTCGAAGCCCTGCGCATCCGCCTCGGCGATGCCCGGGAACGCGTACAGCGCGCCCGCCGGCGCAACCAGCCGCAGATAGGCGCTGGCCTCGCAGGCCTCGACCACTGCGCGGCGCGCTTCGTGCAGGCGGCCGCCCGGCGCGCACAGTGCACTGATCGTGTCGGTGCCGGTCAGCGCGGCCTCGATCGCGAACTGCCCCGGCACGTTCGCGCACAGGCGCAACGCACCGAGCAGGTCCATCGCGTTGCGGAAGTCGCGGCTGCGTGCTTCGTCGCCCGACAGCACGGCCCAGCCCACGCGCCAGCCGCAGGCGCGATGCACCTTCGACAGTCCGCCGAAGGACACGCAGGGCACGTCGCCGGCAATCGGCGCGATCGGCTCGAACGCAGCGCCGTCGAAGGTGATGCCGTCGTAGATCTCGTCGCAGAGCAGCAGCAGGCCATGGCGGGCGGCGATCGCGACGATGCGCTCGAGCAGGGCGCGCGGATAGACCGCGCCGGTGGGGTTGTTGGGATTGATCAGCACGATCGCGCGGGTACGCGGCGAGACCAGCGCCTCGAGCGCATCGGGGTCTGGCAGGAAGCCGTCGGTTTCCTTGCACTGGTAGAAGACCGGGCGGCCGTCATTGAGGATGGTCGCCGCCGACCACAGCGGATAGTCCGGCGAGGGCACGAGGACCTCGTCGCCGGGATTGAGCAACGCCCGCAGGGCGATGTCGATCAGTTCGCTGACCCCGTTGCCGACGAACACGCGCTCGGCCGACACGTCCCGCGCGCCGCGCGCGATGTGATGCGCGGCGATGACCTCGCGCGCGGCCGGCAGGCCCTGCTGGTGGGTATAGGGATCGGTGTCGTGGATGCGCTCGGCGATCGCGCGCTGCAGGTGTTCCGGCGCACGGAACCCGAACGCGCCCGGGTTGCCGATGTTGAGCTTGATCAGCGTGCGACCCTGCGCCTCGAGTTCGCGCGCGCGCCGGGCCAGTTCACCGCGGATCTCGTAACGGACTTCGGTCAGGCGTTCGCGGGTCTTGAAGGGGGCAGACATCGGAGCAGGGCTCGGCGCGGGCATGTCGCCGGATGCTAGCGGAAAAGCCGCGTGGTCGCGGGCCGCGCCCCGGCTCTGGTGCCGAGGCCACGGATCGCCCGCGCGGCGCCGGCGCACGTAGAATCCGCCCATGCAGACTGCCCGCCCGATCCCGTGACTCCCGCCGACGCCGCGCTGCGCGCCATCGGCTGGCCATTCGACGGGGCGCCTTCGGGCGCATGGGCGCAGGTGATGGAAGCCCATCCGCAGGCGCTGCCGATGCGCGTGGTCGAACAGCACCGCTCGGGGTATCTGGTCGCCGGCGCGCCGGGCGAGGCGATCCCGGTCGAGTCGCTGCCCGAGTGGCTGCGCCGGAGCGGATATCGCAAGGGCACGATCGCGCCGGAAGACCGCGCCGCGGTCGGTGACTGGGTGCTGGTCGAGGACGGCAAGCGCATCGTCGCGATGCTGCCCCGGCGCAGTGCGATCAAGCGCGCGGCGGCCGGCGAGCACTACAAGCAGCAGCTGATCGCCGCCAACATCGACACCGTGCTCGTCGTCTGCGGACTGGACGCGGATTTCAATCCGCGGCGCATCGAGCGCTACCTGCTGCTGGTGCAGGGCGGCGGCACCCCGGTGATCGTGCTGACCAAGGCGGACAAGCCCGAGGCCGACATCGCTGCGGCGGTCGAGGCGCTGACCGAGATCGCGGGGCTGGGTGTTGCGGTGGTGCCGGTCAACGCGCGCGATCCCCGCAGCGTCGAGGGCCTGCATCGCTGGCTCCGGCCCGGCATGACCGCGGTGCTGGTGGGCAGTTCCGGCGCCGGCAAATCGACGTTGACCAACAGCCTGCTCGGCACCGAACGGATGAAGACCGCGGCGGTGCGCGAGACCGACGACCGCGGTCGCCACACCACGACCTATCGCGCGCTGATCCCGCTGCCATCGGGCGCCTGCCTGATCGACACGCCCGGCATGCGCGAACTCAAGCCGACCGGCGAGGAAGACCTTGCCGAAGGCGGGTTCGCCGATGTCGAGGCGATCGCCGCGCAATGCCGGTTCCGCGACTGCACGCATGGCAGCGAACCGGGCTGCGCGATCCATGCAGCGGTGGAAGCGGGCATCCTCGAACCGCGCCGGGTCGGCAACTACCTCAAGCTGCGCGACGAACTCGCCGGCGCCGCCGGCCAGCTGGCGACCCGCCTGGCGCAGAAGGCCGAGACCCGCCCCGCGGGCAAGCCGGCCCCCAAGAGCGGGGGGCGTCCCGGAGTGAAGCCGGCGAAGCGCGGGTCCGACTGGACCCGGGACGAGTAAGCCGCGCGCTGGGATTGCGTGGGATCGGCCTTCGCAGCGCCGGTCGCCCTCACCCCAACCCCTCTCCCAGAGGGAGAGGGGCTCCGGCGCCCCGAGCCGCCGCTCCGCGCTCAAAGCCCCTCTCCCCCCGGGAGAGGGGTTGGGGTGAGGGCCGACGCTCGCGCCGACCCCAGCCCGCGCAGCCCCGACAACACAGCCGCCCGAGCCGCCGCTCCGCGCTCAAAGCCCTCTCCCCCCCGGGAGAGGGGTTGGGGTGAGGGCCGACGCTCGCGCCGACCCCAGCCCGCGCAGCCCCGACAACACAGCCACCCGAGCCGCCGCTCCGCGCTCAAAGCCCCTCCCCCCCCGGGAGAGGGGTTGGGGTGAGGGCCGACCTCGCCCCGATGCCAAGTCCGCGCAGCCTCGGCCGCGCAGCCTCGGCCGCGCAGCCCGCCCCGCGCTCAAAGCCCCTCTCCCTCCGGGAGAGGGGTTGGGGTGAGGGCCGACGCCCGCGCCAATCCCAGGTCCACGCCCAATCTGCGCTCAAAGCCCCTCTCCAACGGGCGGGGGAGTGAGAGCAGCCCCCGAAACTGCGCCCGATGCACAACGCTGCCGACGCCCACTGGCGCTCCCGATCGGCTAGCGTGACCGCATCGTCCACCGGAGGCGCGAATGCCCCACGCCATCGCCCACCACGCCGTCCTCGATGCGCGCATGGTCGCGGCCACTCGCGGGCTGCGGCTGCTGAGTCTGGCGAGCTGGCCGGCGCAGACCCAGCAGGCGTTCCTCGGTGCGCTCGCCGCCGGGCGGCGGGCGATGCCGGTGGTGCGCTACCCCGCGCTCGACTTCTCCGATGCCCGGCGCGAGCTGGACGCCATTGCCGCGGCCGCCGATCGCGACCACCCGCTGGGCGCCTACATCGCCGAATCGGCGCAGGTCTGGACCATCACCGCGCAGCTGCTCGAATCGCTCGGTTCCGACAGGGCATGTGGCCATGCGATCGCCCTGTACGGCCGCCCGGACGTGGACCTGCCCGGGAGCACGCTGACCACCCGCGACGCGGCGGGCCACTTCATCCGGATCGCCAACGAGCTCGACCCCCGCCTGCTCGCCGCCGCCGAGCGGCCGACCCTCGATGCGTCCACCCTGCAGGCGCAGCTGCAGAACGATCTCGACGCCTATTTCGGCGGGCGCGTCATCACGGTCGAACTCGACCCGGAAATGATCGCCAAGGCCGCGGCCGGCGCCTACCGGCTGCGGCTGCGCAGCGACGCACGCTATTCGATCCACGACCGCGAGCAGCTGCTGCAGCACGAAGCGTTCGTGCATTCGCTGACCGCGCTCAACGGCCGCGAACAGTCAGTGCTGCCGAGCATGGCGATGTCGTCGCCGCGCACCACCTGCACCCAGGAAGGCCTGGCGGTGTTCGCCGAGCAGATCACCGGCAGCATCGACATCGACCGCATGAAGCGCGTGAGCCTGCGCATCGAGGCGATCGCGCTCGCGCTGGCGGGCGCCGATTTCCTGCAGGTGTTCGATTATTTCCGCGACGAAGGCCAGGCGACGAACGAGAGCTTCGCATCCGCGCAGCGCGTGTTCCGCGGGGTGCCGCTGACCGGCGGCCATGCCTTCACCAAGGACGCGGTCTATCTGCGCGGCCTGATCGAGGTGCATACCTTCTTCCGCCAGTCGCTGGCGCGGCGGAAGTTGCCGCTGTGCCGGCAGTTGTTCGCCGGCAAGATGACCCTCGACGATGTCGTCCGGCTGTCGCCGCTGTTCGAGGCCGGCACGCTGGCGCCGCCGCGCTGGCTGCCACCGTGGCTGGAGCGCGCCGGTGGCCTGGCCGGGATGCTGGCTTTCTCGCTGTTCGCCAACCGGATCCGGCTCGACAAGCTGTAGCCGGCCGCCGCGCGACTGCCTGCGAGGGCGTCGCAATACGCGCTGCGATGCACACGGTCGCCGGCCTGCATAGGACGCCGGCGGCAAGGGACCCGCGCGCGAGAAGGTTAGAATCGCCTTCGCATTCTTCTTTCCGAGCAGACCCAAGCCGATGTCCAACGACGAGTTTCGCCAGGCCGCCCTCGACTACCATCGCTCGTCGCCGCCGGGGAAGATCACCGTCAGCGCGACCAAGCCGATGCTGACCCAGCGCGACCTGGCGCTCGCCTATTCGCCCGGCGTGGCCTTCGCCTGCGAGGAGATCGTCAAGGATCCCAACGCCGCCAGCGAGCTCACCGCGCGCGGCAACCTGGTCGCGGTGATCTCCAACGGCACCGCGGTGCTGGGCCTGGGCGACATCGGCGCGCTGGCCGGCAAGCCGGTCATGGAAGGCAAGGGCGTGCTGTTCAAGAAGTTCGCCGGCATCGACGTGTTCGACATCGAGATCGACGAGCGCGATCCCGACAAGCTCGTCGAGATCATCGCCTCGCTCGAACCGACCTTCGGCGGCATCAACCTCGAGGACATCAAGGCGCCCGAGTGCTTCATCGTCGAGCGCAAGCTGCGCGAGCGGATGAAGATTCCGGTGTTCCACGACGACCAGCACGGCACCGCGATCATCGTCGGCGCGGCGATCGTCAACGCGCTGGAGATCGCCGGCAAGAAGATCGAGGAGGTCAAGCTCGCGACCACCGGCGCCGGCGCCGCGGGCATCGCCTGTCTCGACATGCTGGTCGCGCTCGGCCTCAGGCCGGAGAACATCCTCGCCTTCGACCGCGACGGCGTGATCCACACCGGCCGGCCCGACCTCGATCCCGACAAGGCCCGGTACGCCCGCGACACACCCGCGCGCGCGCTGGCCGAGATCGTCGACGGTGCCGACGTGTTCCTCGGCCTGTCGGCCGGCGGCATCCTCAAGCCGGAAATGGTCGCCACCATGGCGCCGCGTCCGGTGATCCTGGCGCTGGCCAATCCGTATCCGGAGATCATGCCCGAGGACGCCAGGCGCATCCGCCCCGACGCGATCATCGCCACCGGCCGCTCGGACTTCCCCAACCAGGTCAACAACGCGGTCTGTTTCCCGTACATCTTCCGCGGCGCGCTCGATGTCGGCGCCACCGGCATCAACGAGGCAATGAAGCTCGCCTGCGTGCACGCGATCGCGCAGCTGGCCAAGGAAGAAGCCAGCGACCTGGGCAGCGCCTATGGCGAGGAAATCCCCAGCTTCGGCGCGGAGTACATCATTCCCCGTCCGTTCGACGCGCGACTGCTGACCATCGTCGCGCCGGCCGTGGCCCAGGCGGCAATGGACTCGGGCATTGCCCTGCGTCCGATCGAGGATCTGCGTGCGTATCGCGAGAAGCTCGGCCAGTTCATCCATCGCACGGGCCTGGTGATGAAGCCGATCTACGATCGCGCCCGCAGCGACCGCCAGCGCATCGTCTACGCCGAGGGCGAGGAGGAAGTGGTGCTGCGCGCGGTGCAGACCGTCGTCGACGAAGGCCTGGCCACGCCGGTGCTGATCGGCCGCCCCGACGTGATCGAGATGCGTATCCAGCGACTCGGCCTGCGCCTGGTCGCAGGCCGCGATTTCGAACTGACCAACATCAACGACGACCCGCGCTTCAACGACTACTGGCAGCACTATCACGCCATGACCGCGCGCCGTGGCGTCACGCCGGAGTCGGCCAAGAACCTGCTGCGCTCGCGTCCCTCGCTGATCGCCGCGATCATGGTCGACCGTGGCGAGGCCGACGCGATGATCACCGGCATCGTCGGCCGCTTCCACAAGAAGCTCGGCTACGTGCGCAGCGTGCTGGGCCTGGACCCCGGCCTGCAGAGCACCTCGGCGATGACCGGCGTGGTCAACGACCAGGGGCTGTGGTTCTTCGTCGACACCCACGTGCAGCCCGACCCGACCGCCGAGCAGATCGCCGAGAGCACCATCCAGGCCGCCTACCGGCTGAAGCTGTTCGGCATCGAGCCGAAGATCGCGCTGCTGTCGCACTCCAACTTCGGCAGCCACGACGACCCGAGCGCACGCAAGATGCGCGCCGTGCGGGAGATCCTCGTGCGCCGCGCGCCGAAGCTCGAGTTCGACGGCGAGATGATGGGCGACACCGCCTGGGACGAATCCCTGCGCCGGCGCATGCTGCCCGACACCACGCTCAGCGGCCGCGCCAACCTGTTCGTGTTCCCGAACATCGACGCCGCCAACATCACCTACAACATGATCCGCATGATGACCGGCGGCGTCGCGCTCGGTCCGATCCTGATGGGCGTCAACAAGCCCGCACACATCCTCACCCCGTCGGCCACTCCGCGCCGGGTGATCAACATGACCGCCATCGCCGCGGTGGACGCGCAGATCCGCAAGGCGCAGCTGCTGGAAGGCTGAGCGGCCTTGGCCGCGCCATGAGTGTTCTGGCGCGGTGACTCGCACGTTCTGGTGGCCGAGCAGCAGCCCGCGCGAGTCGGCATCGCCTCGGCGGCTGCCCTCACCCCCACCCCTCTCCCAAAGGGAGAGGGGCTCGGCGCGGCGCGCGGCGCGGGTGGCTCAGCGACACGGACTTGAAGCCCATCGCCTCTCGCCCCGCGTCCGGCCCCCCCGATTCTCAAGCCCCTATCCCCCGGGAGAGGGGTGAGGGGTGAGGGCACCCGCCCACGCAGCGTCCGGCCCCCGCAACTCTCAAGCCCCTCTCCCCCCGGGAGAGGGGTTGGGGTGAGGGCAGCCCCCGGCGCAGCGTCCGGTCCCTCGCGAATCTCAAGCCCCTCTCCCCCCGGGAGAGGGGTTGGGGTGAGGGCAGCCCCCCGGCGCAACGTCCGGCCTCGCAACTCTCAAGCCCCTCTCCCCCCGGGAGAGGGGTTGGGGTGAGGGCCGCCCCCGGCGCAGCGTCCGGCCTCGCAACTCTCAAGCCCCTCTCCCTCCGGGAGAGGGGTTGGGGTGAGGGCAGCCCCGGCGCAGCGTCCGGCCCCCCGGACTCTCAAGCCCCTCTCCCAAAGGGAGAGGGGCTCTGCGCGGCGCGGCGCGGGCGGCTCAGCGACGCGGACTTGAAGCCCATCGCCTCTCGCCCCGCGTCCGGCCCCCGCAACTCTCAAGCCCCTCTCCCCCGGGAGAGGGGTTGGGGTGAGGGCAGCGCCCGGCGCCGCAAAGCTCACACTCCCGTGCCGCCGGAGCAGGGCCGGGAGGCCCAACCAGGCAGCACGCGCGCGGATGCGCCCCGTGGGGGATGCCAAAGACAGATGCTGCAGGCGCCATCGGCCGCAGCCGACCCGCTGCAATGCAACGAAGCATCCAGCCAACTCCGGCACGCGCACGCGCCGTTCCACGAATCTCGCGCTATGCGGCCATCAGCCGCCGCACGATGTCCGGCAGCAGCGTCAGCTCGTCCTTGAACACCAGGGCGTCGCCGACCGGGAGTTCTTCACCCGGCACGCCGATCGCCGAGCCGGTGAGGAACACCACCGGCACATCCGGCAGGGCCGTGCGCGCCATCGCCATGGCCTGGGCGCCGGAGAATCCGGGCAGGTTGACGTCCGAGAGCACCAGCTGCGGCCGGAATTCGCGCAGCAGGTCGGCCAGGCCGGCTTCGCCGTAAGCGCGCCGGCACTCCACGTCCATGCCCGCATCGTGCAGAGCGAGTTCGGTGAGCTCGGCGTCGTCGGGCGAGTCGTCGACGATCAATACCCGCAGCGGCGCCGGCCCTTGCATCACTCTTCGACGGGCGTTTCGTTGAGCACGGCCCAGAACTTGCCAAGCGTGCGCACCGCGTCGAAGAACTGGTCCACATCCACCGGCTTGACCACGTAGGCGTTGACGCCGAGGTCCCAGCTGCGCGCCAGGTCGCTCTCTTCGCGCGACGAGGACAGGATCACCACCGGGATGTGCTGCAGCGACTCGTGTTCGCGCAGCTGCTTGAGCACTTCCAGGCCGTCCATGCGCGGCATCTTGATGTCGAGCAGCAGCACCGCGGGATCGCCATTCTTGCGGCCTTCGAACTTGCCCCGGCGCAGCAGGTAGTCCAGCGCGTCCACGCCGTCCTCGACGTGCACGATCGGATTGGCCAGATGCGCCTCGCGCAGGGCATCGATCGCCATCTCGGCATCGTGCGGGCTGTCCTCGGCGAGGAGGATGGTGCGGATTTCGCTCATGTCAGGATTTTTCCGGGTTTGGAAGAGACGCCGGCGTCATGCGCGGACGCAGGCAGGGTGAAGTGGAACGTGGCGCCCTGGCCCACGGCGGATTCGGCCCAGATACGGCCGCCATGGCGTCCCAGAACGCGCCGCACGCTGGCCAGGCCCACACCGGTGCCGGGGAACTCGGTGGCCGAGTGCAGGCGCTGGAACACGCCGAACAGCTTGCCGGCGTACTGCATGTCGAAGCCGGCGCCGTTGTCGCGGATCAGGAACTCGTAGCCGCCCTCATCGAGACGCTTGCACTCCACCTGGATGCGCGCCGGCTCGACGCCGCTGCTGTACTTGACCGCATTCCCCAGCAGGTTGAGCCACACCTGGCGCAGCATGTTCTCGTCGCCGACGACGATCGGCAGCGGCGCCACCGACCATTCGATGCGGTGCTGGGGATTCTCGGCGTGCGCGTTGCTGTCGAGCATCGCGCGGGTGTCGGCGACCATCGACTGCAGGTCCACGCTCTGCAGGCGCATGGCGTTGCGGCCCAGGCGCGAATACACCAGAAGATCGTCGATCAGCGCGGACATGCGCTTGGCCGAGGAGCCGATGACGCCCAGGTAGTGCCGGGTCTTGTCGTCCGCCTGGTCGCCCAGGTGCCGGCCCAGCTTGTCGGCGAACCCGGCGATATGGCGCAGCGGCGCGCGCAGGTCGTGGGAGACCGAGTAGCTGAAGGCCTCCAGCTCGCGGTTCACGTCCGAAACCTGCTCCACCTTGCCTTCCAACTGGCGGTTGAGCTCGCGGATCTGGCGTTCGCTGATGGTCTGGGCGGTGATGTCGGACGCGGTGATCAGGGCCACCGCATCGTCGCGGTCGGGCAGCGGCATGCGCCGCGCGTTGAGCAGCATGGTGCGCTCCGCACCGTCGACGGTGGGCTGGGTGAGCCGGTAGTCCCACAGCTCGCGGCCGCGTGCCAGCACGTCATGCAGTCGGCGCAGGGTGTCGGCGTCGTTCCACGCGCCATCGCCGATGTCGGCCAGCTTGCGTCCGCGGACCTGCTCGTCCACCGCGTAGAGCTCGGAGAACGCGGCGTTGTGCATCACCACGCGCTGCTCGGCATCGATCAGCACGATCGGCTCGCGCACGCTGTCGAGCACCGCCGCCGCCCGGCCACTGGCCTGGCTGGCCTGGCGTTCGGCCTCCACGCGCCCCGACTGCTGGCGCACCGCGAAATAGCCGGTTCCCAGCAGCAGCAGCAACTGCACGATCATCGCCGTCCAGCTGGCGAGAGTGGCCTGCTGCGAGGCGCGGGCGGCCGCGTTCTGGCGCTCCGCGAGCAGCGTTTCCTCCGCCTCGATGATCTCCTGCACCTGCTGCTGGATCGTATTGAGCATGATCATGTCGTCGATCTGGCGGTTGGTGGCCGCCGGACCCGCGCGCAGCACCGCGTCGATCCGCTCCAGCCGCTGCTCCAGCGCGCTGCGCAGCGCGCCCAGGCGCACCTGCTGCGCCGGATTGTCGCGAGTCAGCTCTACCACGAGATCGAGGTTGGGCATCACCCGGTCGCGGGACTCCTCGATGCGCCGGGTGAGGATGGGGGTGTCGATCCCCCGGCTGCGGGCAACGGCTGCGCCTTCCAGGCTGCGTGCATCCGCCGCCACCCAGTGGATCAGGGTCTCGACCTCGCGGGTGTGCACCACGTCGGCCGTGGCTTGCTCGGCTTCTCGGGTGGCGGCGCGGATGATCAGGAACGGGCCGATCACGATCAACGCGACCAGCAGCCCGAGCACGGGCATGCGCCAGCGGCTGAAAGGCAGGAGCACAGCGGAGTTCGGCATCGGCAGTTGGACTCGGACGCGGGCGTCAGGGCGCGCAATGATGCCGCATGTTCCCCTGAACACGGGATCATGCCGAGGCCCGGCACGCCTGGCAATCCACCGTGCGCCCCCGTCGGGTACCCGGTGTCAGCTTTGTTAGAATCGGGGGTCCGATCGACCCCCATACACCGCGGCCAAGCGTGCCGCGCCGGAGCGCACATGAATTGGCTGAACGACGTCCTGCAGAACGACCCCGATCCGACCGAAAGCCGTGAGTGGGTCGAGTCGCTCAAAGCGGTCATTGACGCAGGCGGTCCCGAGCGCGCCCATCAGCTGCTGGAGAGCATGGTCGAGCTGACGCGCCGCGCCGGTGCGCATCTGCCGTTCGCGCCGACCACCGAATACGTCAACACCATCCCGGCCCATCTCGAGCCGAAGATGCCCGGCAACGCCGAGCTCGAATGGCGCATCCGCTCGATCATCCGCTGGAACGCGATGGCGATGGTGGTGCGCGCCAACCGCAAGCCGGGTGACCTGGGCGGCCACATCGCCAGCTTCGCCTCCTCGGCCACGCTGTACGACGTGGGCTTCAACCACTTCTTCCGCGCGCCGTCGGCCGATCATCCGGGCGACGTCGTCGCAACCCAGGGCCACAGCTCGCCGGGCATCTACGCCCGCTCGTTCCTCGAAGGCCGCTTCACGCAGGACCAGCTCGAGCACTTCCGCATGGAAGTCGACGGCCAGGGCATCTCGTCGTATCCGCACCCCTGGCTGATGCCCGATTACTGGCAGGTGCCCACGGTCTCGATGGGCCTGGGCCCGATCGCCGCCATCTACCAGGCGCGCTACTGGAAGTACCTCGAAGCGCGCGGCCTGATGCCCAAGTCCGACCGCAAGGTGTGGTGCTTCATGGGCGACGGCGAGACCGACGAGCCCGAAAGCCTCGGCGCGATCTCGGTTGCCGGCCGTGAGGGCCTCGACAACCTGGTCTTCGTCATCAACTGCAACCTGCAGCGCCTCGACGGCCCGGTGCGCGGCAACGGCAAGATCATCCAGGAACTCGAAGGTGGCTTCCGCGGCGCCGGCTGGAACGTGGTCAAGACCATCTGGGGCAGCTACTGGGATCCGCTCCTGGCGAAAGACAAGGACGGCATGCTCAAGAAACTGATGATGGAGACCGTCGACGGCGAGTACCAGAACTGCAAGGCCTTCGGCGGCGCGTACACGCGCGAGCACTTCTTCGGCAAATACCCGGAAACCGCCAACCTCGTCGCCAACCTCAGCGACGACGACATCTGGCGCCTCAACCGCGGCGGCCACGATCCGCACAAGGTGTTCGCCGCCTACCAGAACGCGATGGACACCAAGGGCCAGCCCACGGTCATCCTCGCCAAGACGGTCAAGGGCTATGGCTTGGGCAGCGCCGGTGAAGCGCTCAACCCCACCCACAACACCAAGAAGCTCGACGACGAGGCCGTGCGCACCTTCCGCGACCGCTTCAAGATTCCGGTCAGCGACGCGGCGCTCAAGGACGGCGAGATTCCGTTCTATCACCCGGGCAAGGATTCCGAGGAAGTGCAGTACATGCTCGAGCGCCGCCAGGCGCTGGGCGGCTTCCTGCCGCAGCGCCGCCGCAAGAGCACCGAGTCGCTCAAGGCGCCCGAGCTCAAGGTGTTCGACCGCCTGATGCAGGACACCGGCGAGCGCAGCATCAGCACCACCATGGCCTTCGTGCAGTCGCTCTCGATCATCCTGCGCGACAAGCAGGTGGGCCCGCGCGTGGTGCCGATCGTCGCCGACGAGGCCCGCACCTTCGGCATGGAAGGCTTGTTCCGCCAGCTGGGCATCTACGCCCCGCAGGGCCAGAAGTACAAGCCGGTCGACCGTGACCAGCTCTCGTACTACCGCGAGGACGCGGCCGGCCAGGTGCTGGAAGAAGGCATCACCGAAGCCGGCGCCTTCGCCAGCTGGATGGCGGCGGCGACGAGCTACAGCACCAACGACGTGCAGATGCTGCCGTTCTACATCTACTACTCGATGTTCGGCTTCCAGCGCATCGGCGACTCCGCCTGGCAGGCCGCCGACATGCGCGCCCGCGGCTTCCTGCTCGGCGCCACAGCGGGGCGCACCACGCTCAACGGCGAAGGCCTGCAGCACGAAGACGGCCACAGCCACCTGCTGGCCGGCGCCATCCCCAACTGTCGCGCCTACGACCCCACCTTCGCCGGCGAAGTGGCCGTGATCCTGCACTACGGCATGCAGCGCATGCTCGACCAGCAGGAAGACGAGTTCTTCTATCTCACCCTGATGAACGAGAACTACAGCCACCCGGCGCTGCCAGAGGGCGCGGCCGAGGGCGTCATCAAGGGCATGTACCTGCTCAAGGATGCCGGCAAGCCCAAGAAGGGCGAGCTGCGCGTGCAACTGCTGGGCTCGGGCACCATCCTGCGCGAGGCCATCGCCGCCGCCGAGCTGCTGGACAAGGACTTCGGCGTGACCGCCGACATCTGGTCCTGCCCCAGCTTCACCGAGCTGCGCCGTGATGGTTGGGACGCCGAGCGCTGGAACCGCTTCAACCCCGAAGCCAAGATCCCGCGCAAGGCCTACGTCACCCAGCTGCTCGAAGGCCGCCAGGGCCCGGTCATCGCCGCGACGGATTATGTGCGCGCGTTCGCCGACCAGATCCGCGCCTTCGTCCCGGCCACGTACACCGTGCTCGGCACCGACGGCTTCGGCCGCTCGGATACCCGCGCCAACCTGCGCCGTCACTTCGAGGTCGATCGTTACTACATCGCCCAGGCGGCGATCGAGGGGCTGATGAAGGACGGCAAGATGACCGGCAAGGATGTCGCCCGGGCGATCAAGTTGTACAAGATCGATCCGGAGAAGGTGAATCCGGTTGGGGTTTGACGCGGATACGAACTTGAAGCTAAACAAGAAGGCGGCCATGGGCCGCCTTCTTGTTTTTTGGGGCTATCAGACAAGCTCAGTAGCTCCCTGAAGTGGCGCCTGTGCTCGGCGCCCGCCACTAAAACCGTGTTACATCGGCAAGACGTGACCGAACTGGAGTAGAAATGCCTACAAGGACTGAACGCGGCGGGCCATTCCCTACCACCGTAAGCGCGGCGCCAAACAAAGATTTCTTCGTTCACATGCTCGTCCGAGACATCGAATTGGGCGACGCGATCCTCGATCTCTTAGACAACTGCGTCGATGGGATCGTCAGGAGTGTTGGCGAAAGCCTGAAGAAAGATAAGCCTTACGCTAAGTATTACGCCGAAATTACTCTTTCGCCCAAAAAGTTCGAGATCCGTGACAACTGCGGCGGCATACCGCTGGAGTTGGCAAAAACCAAGGCATTCCACATGGGGCGGCCCCCAGAGCATCGAGAAGATGCTGCTACCGTCGGAATGTATGGAATAGGCATGAAAAGGGCGATCTTTAAGATCGGCCAGCGATGCGAAGTAATGTCAAAGAACAAAAATGACGCCTTTGAAGTTGAGATAACTAAGAAATGGCTTTCAGAGGCAGAAAACTGGGATCTTCCCATTCGTCGCCTTGACCCGAATGAGGTGACGATCGATGGAACCACCATCAGCATCGATGATCTAAAGCCTGAAGTGGCTAGGAAGTTTGACGAGAGCAAGGATGCGTTTGTAAGCGACTTCAGGACATTTGTGTCTCAGCATTACGCCCTGATCTTGCAAAAAGGTTTTCGCGTCAAAGTGAACGGGGTCAAGGTGGATCCAGTTTCCTTCGAGCTCCTGGGTGCTCCGTCTGTGCTAACCAAGAAAAGCGGGCCAAGACTGACGCCGTATCTTTTTCAAGGTGACATAGGAGGCGTCGACGTAACTGTGGCTGTAGGCCTCTATAGAAGGCTTCCAGACGAAGATGAAGTCGAGGCTGAGAAGGAGGAGAGGGCTAGTAAGGATGATGCCGGCTGGACAATTGTTTGTAACGACAGAATCGTCATTTACAAAGATAAAAGCAGGCTAACGGGATGGGGCGAAGCGGGTGTGCCGAGCTATCACGGTCAATTTATTGCAATTACCGGGATAGTAATTCTACATTCGAAGGACCTCTGGAAGCTCCCTCTCACAACGACAAAACGTGGAATAGATCAGTCATCAGACACATACGCGATAGTCAAGGACTATATGCGTGAGGGGACTAAATATTTCACTAAGTTCACTAACAAGTGGAAAAAATTCCCGGACGAAGTGAAGAAAATATATAAGTCTTCGGAGTTGATGCCTCTTGACTCGATAATTGAGAGCATTCCGCCTTCTGCGAGGACTGTGGTTCGCGCTACTTCCAAAGGCGTCAATTCAGCTACTCGTTACGCTCCTGATTTGCCCCAGCCTGTAGCTGGGAGTCTAGATGCGCGAGTTTCATTCGTTAGACCTAAGTCCTCTATTTCTATTCTCGGAGAAGCGTTGTTCGACGATCCCGATGCGAAGCCTGCGGACGTGGGGGCTGCCTGCTTTGATCGTGTTCTTAGAGATATCGAGGATGTGAAATGACAAAGCAGGCTTTCTCGTACGCGGTACGGCCTGGGAAATTTATCGATAGAGCTTTGTTCGTCGAGCTTCTGCAGCATGTGGACCGATATGTTTCAGTTAGGAGGGCGGCTTATATCGGGTTTGGTGGGCCGTGTTTGGAGGACCACCGGGTTATTCACAGCGCGTTCGGCATCAAGAAGCTCGTGTCAATTGAGCGGGACGGAGATATCTTTAGGCAGCAGATTTTCAATAAGCCGCTTCGTGAAATAAGATGCTTGAACATGGATGCAAAGGACTTCTTGGACGAGTTCGATGCCGAGATGGCTAGAGCAAAAATCGCGCCTAGTCTTAATAAGATCGCCTGGCTTGATTACGAGGCTCCTGGTGAACTAATGCATCAACTGCAGTCTCTCCAGGCGCTTATTAAGCTACTTGACGACGGCGATGTCGTTCGAATCACATTGAATGCAAACGCGTCGTCCTTGGGCGGTCACCAAGAAGGCGAAGCTGAGGAAGATTTTCGTGCGAGACGAATGGAGAAGCTAATGGCTAGGCTGGGAGATTTCGCGCCTGAGGGAATCTCTGCCGAATCAACGCAACATGCTGGATATTACAAAGTCCTTCTCAGCGCTGTCCGGGTTGCCGCATCTCGCGCGACTGCAAACTCAGGCAGGACTTTCCTTCCATTGCTCACTGTGCATTATTCGGATGGACAAGCAATGCTGACGGTCTCTGGTGTCGTACTGCAGGACGGCAACGTGTCTAGCTTCTTGCGCGCCTCGGATTTAAAGAGTTGGGCTCACTACGCGGGCAACTGGGCTGAAGCGGAAAAAGTCTCTGAGGCACCTAGCTTGACGCTGAGGGAGCGCTTTCATTTCGATCAAGTCATGATGCGCTCGACCGGAAAATTGCCCTCAAGACTGGCGTACCTTGAAAAAATTCAAAGCTCGACTCCTAAGAAGTTGATCGCTCGCTACAGGAGATACCAGAGATTCTTTCCGAAATTCCAAAATGTGGATATCTAGGATTTCGGGTAAAGCATTTTTCTTAGATTATCCTCGAGTTCGATGAGGTCCTGGGTCTGGCACTGCCAGATAGTTATTACTTCCCATCCAAGGCCGGCCAAAAGCTGATTGTTTCTTAAGTCGCGCGCAATATTTTTTCTAAACTTATCTTCCCAGAAAGAATTATTAGTTGAGGGGGCGCTGGCTTTTCGACAGTTCTGGTGCCGATGCCAGAAGCATCCGTTGACAAATATTCACAGTCGCCGAGATGGGAAAACCAGATCGGGTGTTCCCGGAAGATCCTTTCGATGAAGTCTGAAGCGCGCGCCCAACCGGTGCGCGATCCTACGAACAATCAGCTCGGGTTTAGTATCTTTCGCCCGTATGGACCGCATAAGAGCACTTCTGGCTTCTTTTGATAATCGGTCTGTCATAGCTAATAATTAGTAATTACTAGAGTCCTAAGTTGGGCGGCGTCGCTGCCACCGGCGGTGTTCCGCAGCCGAATCGCGTGAGCTGCACGATCGACAAAGGTTCAGATGCCCGTTAGAATATTGCGGATGAACGAACCTAGCGTGATCGACCTCTTCTCCGGCGTGGGTGGCCTAAGCCTAGGGGCCGCGCGCGCTGGTTTCCGCGTCGTGGGCAGTGTCGAGCTGGACCCTATCGCTTCGGCTTCTCATGCCTTCAACTTCCCAGGAACGACCCATCTTCGTGACGACGTCGGAACACTTAGCGGCACGCGCCTGTTGGAACTTTGCGGCGTAAAGCCCGGAACGCTCGGGGGCCTTATCGGCGGCCCCCCCTGCCAGGGTTTCAGTCTCATTGGGAAGTGCGACGGTGACGACCCGCGCAATCTGTTGTTCGGTCAATTCTTCCGGCTTGTCGCTGAGACTCTGCCTGCCTTCTTCGTCGCGGAGAACGTTCTAGGGATTCTGAGCGAGTCAAATGCTCCTGTCATCGAGGCAGCTCTATCCAGCCTGCCTGCGAGATATCGCGTACTCAAGCCTATTAAAGTTAAGGCAAGTGAGTATGGAGCGCCGACGACTCGAACCCGTGTCTTCTTCGTGGGATTTGATCCTTCTCGAGTTAATGAGCTGACCAAAGAGTCATTTGCTCCGGATCCAAAAATCGAACAGATCAGGGTGAAGCAGGCGTTGTTTGGCCTTCCAGATGTTAGTGCTGAGTGGCAACGCGAGGAACAGAGTTGGAGGACTGTCAAAGCGCTAGGAGATGGTGCTTTTGCAGATCGTGTAAGAGGTCATATTCCTACGGGCGTCGGCGATCCCGACTCCTTAAAGCGTGCTGCTAAACGAAAGATTTCTGGATTTCTTGGTACTCGACACAGCGCCGCCACCGTATCTCGGTTCGAGATGCTTGCGCCCGGAGAAGTGGACTCTGTGTACCGTTCTCCGCGACTCGATCCCAAGGGCTTCTGTCCCACGTTAAGAGCCGGCACGAATACAGACAAGGGAAGTTTTCAAGCAGTGAGACCGATTCACCCTAAGAAGCCTCGTGTCATCTCGCCGCGAGAAGCTGCGAGGCTCCAAGGTTTCCCGGATTGGTTCGTGTTTCACCATACAAAGTGGCACGCATTCCGCCAGATTGGAAACAGCGTTAGCCCGATCGTAGCGGAAAGACTCCTGCGTAAAATTTGCGAATCAATGGAAGCGGGTTGAACGGTGAATAGTCATGCTAAGACGGGTGGCTGAAATCATTGGCTTGGCGCTCGGAGGTAATTCCAGCGAGCCAATGGTTCAATACTGGAGTGACAGGCGCACGTGAGATCGTTTCGGGTCGGGGAAGTCTATCGTTATGCGCGTCCGGCCATGCCCGAAGCGCCGGTCATCGATGGCATATCGAACTTTCATTTCGTGGTTTGCGCGAAGGGGCGTCCATCTCTACAGCTCGAACGCGGTATAAACGCGCCCGCTTCTACTCGAGCGGCTGATGGCCACAGAACCGCCGCAGTTCTTTTGTCAAGCAATGAGAACAAGCGTGGCTCTGTCGAAAATCCTTGGCATGACACTATCGCTTCAGACGAAGGGTTCGCTAGGTGCTTTGGGGACAACAAGACACCAAATTTGGATCCTGGCCATGCGATCGGAAATCGCAGCGCTAACGGGGTCAGGTTCACTTCGAGAAGTGGGGATGGCAGCTGGGAGAGGGCGAGGCGAAGCCGAGCGGGCCGACCAGAGCTAGCGAGGCGCCAGTAGCGGCGTAAGCGTGTCCGGCCTGCCCGCCACCCGAGCGAGGTGCGGGTAGCGCAGCGTTCCGCGGTAAGGGATCGTCCGCTCGACGCGTTCGCCGTCCTGCTCGACGAGCAACTGGATGGGTGATCGTTGTGCATCGCGGACCGCGGCCACGAGGCGTTCGCCGTCGAAGGGTTGGCCGTGCACGCTCACGATCCGGGTGCCCGGCGCCAGGCCGGCGGCGAAGGCCGGGCCGTTCCAGTTCACCGCCCTCACCACGCCCTTGTCGTTCACCGCCAGGCCGATGGAGTAGGACAGGTCGATGACGCCGTCCTCGTCCTGCTGTTGCTGGAACGCGGCGGTGGGGGTGTCGGTATAGGCCAGCTGCCAGCCGTGCCGCACCAGGCCCACCGTGGTGTCGAGCTCTTCGTGGCCGTCTACCCAGGCGCGCAGTTCGCCCGCCCAGTCGTGCGGGGCGATGGCGTCGAGCGCGGCGCACAGGGATTCGAACGTGTAGGTACGCGCGGGTGCATCGGCCGATGGCACGGCGAAGAACACGCGTGCGAAGTCGTCCATGCCCTGGCGGCCATCGCTGCGCTCGCGCAGCAGCGCGTCCACCCACAGCCACAGCAGCACGCCTTCGCGGTAGTAGTCCTTGCGGCGCTGCCAGTCGCGCCACGGCACGGCCCTTTGCAGCATGAAGGCCGGGTAGCGCACATCGTCCGACAGGCTGCGCCAGGCGCGGCCCGGTCGGTTGGCGACTTCGGCGGCATCGAGCGCGAGCTGGTCGAGGGTGTCCTGTCGGCTGCGCAGCCCGGCGCGCGCGGCCAGGATGCGGCCCCAGAATTCGGTCTGCCCTTCGTACACCCACAGCAGGCTGCCGCCCTGCGGCATGTTGGGCGTGGGGGTCCACAGATCGGCGGGCACGCGGAAGAGGCCGTTCCAGGCGTGCACCAGCTCGTGCGGGATGATGTCGCGGCCGTTGAGCTGGGCCGGCCAGTCGCGGAAATAGTTCGACGGCAGCGAAATCTCGCTGGAGCTGCGGTGCTCGGCGCCGCCGGTCGATGCATCGTCCTCCAGTCGCGCCAGGAATTCATAGCGCTCGAAGGGCGCGGGCCCGAAGACCGCGGCGACCTGTTCGAGCATGCGTCCGAGTTCCGCCTTCCGCTCGGGCGGCAGGTCGAGATCTTCGGCGCGGCTGGCCATGAGGTTGAGGGTGATCGGCGCATCGCCCGCAGAGTCGAGCGGGATCCTGCTGAGGTGGCGGGCCGCATGGAGCGGCGAATCGAGCAGGGTGTCGAGCGGAACCGGCGCCAGCTCGATCGTCCCGGCCTGCATGGCCTCGACATCCAGCGACGACACCGGCGCCAGCCCGGGTGGCAGCGTGGCGCTGGGCCTCACCATGAGGTTGCGGGCGTACCAGCCGGCGGGATACAGCACCAGGCGATGCCATGGCACGACCACCAAGTCAGGGTGCAGCGCGTCGGCGCCCACGATGATCTGGTAGCTCGCCTCGAGCGCTCGTGCGCCAGCGGGAATGTCCAGTTCGAAGGCGTGCGCATCGACCGGGTGGCGCCGCCAGGGCAGCGGCTGGCCATCGGCCGACAGCGACAGCCCGGCGAGATTGCTGACGCTGAGGCTGGGGCCGTGGCTGGTGGACTCCCAGCGCGGGTACAGCAGCATGGTCGGGCCGGCGGCCTGGACGGGGATGCGCAGGCGCACATTGAAGATCCTGCGCGCGACATCGGTCGCGTCCACATGTAGCTCGACGGTGCCGGCGAACGCGCGGTCGATCGGTTCCGGAATGGGCGCGGCGACCAACGCCTGGACAGGCCGCTCCGACGTTGCGGCGAGCACTGGATGCGTGGCGCCCAACGCGGCGGCCAGTGCCAGGGCAAGGGCGGCGCCGGGGCGGCACTTCAAGGCGGTGAAGCGGGCAACGGCGGGTCGGTCGGGGGATGGCGACACGTGGCGGACTCGTAGTCGGGGACTGGGGCTGGAGAGGCGAAGCGTGCGCTGGGTTCCATTCCAGGCTGTGGCGCGGGACGCCGGCACGCTGCGCAGGTTGCCACTTCCCTGGCGTCGACGCTGCAACATGCGCGCGGAGCCGCAACCCGGGCGAGGGGCGGCGTCCAACTGGCGACGAGGGGAGGCTCGCTCCGTTCGACGTGGATGACACCAAGGCCGCCAGTCTTGCCTCGGCTGTCTCAAAGCATCACGAAGAGCGCGATGGGAATGAGCAGCCTGGAGCGGTTGGATTGGCTTGCGGCTCGGTGCGCCAGGAGCGTCGCACGAAAGCTGACCGGGTCGAGCCGCCAATGCGTGCCGACCGCACCGGGCAGCACGAACATGCGCGGCGATTGCCTGAAGTCGAACACGCGGTAGAGATGGAATTGTTCGGCGTGGGTGTCCGAGAACGCCGCCTCGTTCGGCGAGATGAAGAAAGGCGTTTCGGCGAGGTACGCCGTGGTCTTGACCTCGATGTAGCGCTCGCGGCCATCGGTCTCGAACGAGAGGATGTCGTGGCCCAGGCCATCACCGCGGGTCTGCGAGACATGCTCGACACGATCGGCCAATCCGCGCGCGCCCAGTGCGTGCAGGCGCCGCGCTTCGTACTCCAGCACGAGCGCTTCGCCCGCGAGGCCGAGCGAGCGGTTGGCCGCTTCGCGCTGCAGGTAGTCGCGCTTGATCGGCACGACGGTCGACCAGTCCTTCCGCGGCTCGCGAAGTTTGCGTGTCGCGCGCAGCGGCACATCGACGACGAATGCGTCATAGCTGTCGAGCAGCGGTGTTTCCACGGCACTTTGCACGTTTCGCAACGCCGCCTCGTCGAGGACGCGGTCTGCAGCGAGCGCGCGGCCGACCGGGATCACCAGATCGCTCTGGTAGTTGAAGCGGGGCAGATAGCCGCGCAGCTGCGGCGCGTCGTAGACCTCCATGAGCACGGCGCTGATGTTGGCGTGCTTGAACTCGATGGCGCCGCGACTGCGGGCGGGGATCCGGGACTGCAGGCGGCGATTGTGCTCCGCCTTGTTGAGCGTCTGGCCGAGCTCCTGCGTCCTCAGCATCTGGAAGTAGGTGGCGACCGTCGCCTCGATCTCGGCATCGGTCCAGGGAGATCCGGTTTCGCCGTCCACGTTATCCAATGCGCGCGCTCCTGCGGGGTCGCACCAGGATAGCGGGGTCGCCCGCGTGACGCCCTGCAGGGGATGCGCGTCCCCGCTTCCCGCGGCGCACGCCACGCGGCAGAATCGCGGCGAAGGGGAGGGCACATGGACAAGCCGTATTACCTGATCGATTTCGAGAACGTGCAGCCCAGGGCGCTCGCGCGTGCCAGCGCAAGCTCGCGCAGGCCCTGCAGGTACGGGCCTAATCAACACTCGTGAAGAAGCAGGGCTGGCGACCGGTGCCTCGCTGGACCACCTGTTGAGGAATAGCCGGCAGATCGACGCGGGGGCGGCAGGCCTCAGCACGCTGGGGCGCTGGGGCGTCAGCGTTGCATCAAAGCGAAAGGCGCAACGGCAGGCGGAGCCGGTATTGTCGTTGACTTCCTGAAGCCAAATGCGGGGGGCAACATGATCGGTTTTAGGTGCGTCGTTGTATCTGCGTTTTCGCTACTCGGATGTTCATGCGCCGCAGGAGCGGTGGGGTGTGACGTGTTGCTTGTTAATGAGGCGGCGGGGCCTGCGCCTATGCAACGGCTGTCAGGCTTGGTGGAGGATGCACTGGCTGAAGAGCCCAGAGTGAAGTTGATCAGACATGATGAGGTTGGCGATACAGTAATCAGGTTTATTGATTTGGATATGCAAAGACTTGCCGACGGTTCTTACTCGGATAACGGGGTCTTCGAGTATTCAATAATCGAAGATGGCTATGAGCGGGCTATGGTTTGTGAGGGGTCTCCCGATCGTTGCGCCCGGGAGGTCTTGCTGGCGGCAAAGTCCGCGTGCAGTTGGTAGGGGCGGGGTCAGGAGATGAGGTGCGTGCGCACTTCGATGTCGGTGATGCCTTCCGGCATTTTCAGAGCCAAGCCGCCAACCGAGAACCGGCCTCTTCTGGAATTCCGCGACGTGCAGAATGGTCACGGGGACATTTGGCTCAACTCATTTAGGGCGGTGCCCGCGAGAGGTGCTGTGCCTCAGGCGTTCCAGGAGTGGAGCTGTGATTTATGAAAGATTTTTTGAGAAACTTCTCCCTTACGGTTCTTGCCGCCTTTTTGGCAATTGCGATCGGAATTTTTATCATCGAATCAGTTGGGTATCCGGTTGGGGCACCGTTCGTAACCGGTAGCGATCCCGTGGTGGACCAGGTGATGGTAGGTCATCAAAAATCCTCCGCAAAGTATTTGGCGGAGCTAAATATTAGTAGAGAAGATCATCTGAGGTTTAAGCTTGAAGCTGGATCTTGGTTGATCTCAATTCTTCTGGCGCTCGCGTTTGTGATAGCGCGTTCAAGGCTGCTCGCGATCCTTGTTTGTAGTTTGTTCGCTGCAACAATTATCTATCTGGAAGGGCTGAGCCCGCTGCAGTCGGTGTCGGTTTGGCTGGTGTGGTGGCGGGGGCGATAAATTGGTACTTGTTCAAGTCTGTGCGGTTAAGGGGCTTGTCCTAGCCCCTGTCAGCGGAAAGACAAGCGTTGCGTTGCGTCGCGTGTGCGCGACGCGTTCAAAGCAGTCGGCCGATACGCACACCCAGTGCATGCAGACGACGCGCTTCGGGTTGCCTGACCAGCTGCTCACCTGTCAGACCCCGAGCGCTCGATTGAGTGCTTCGCGTTGCAGGTAGCGCGCTTGGCCGGGGGACGACTTTCGACCACTTCTATCGCTGCTCGCCGGGTTTGCGGGTGCCCGTCCTGGGCCGTCGACCATGAGTGCGTCGTATCGACGCACCGCGGCCTCCACATCGCGGGCGGCGGCTTTGGGCGCGTGGTGTGCCCCGCGCGGCCGCGCTGCGTCGCGGCGACGCTTGATCCTGCCGTGGCACCCGGCTGGAAATCATCGCTAGACTTCGCGGCTTGAGACGCATGAGCCTCCCCCGCCGGGTTGCCGCATTCGCGCTGGCGGCCGCCATCGTCCTGGCCGCCGCGTGGGGCGCCATGGCGCTGTGGTTCCAGCTGCCCGGGCCGGGTCCGGTGCAGGTGGTGGTGCTCGCGTGGTGCCTGCTTGGCGTGGCTGGGCTGGCGGCCTGCATCCGCCGCCGCGAAGGTCGATGGCGATGGGCCTTGCCTGCGTTCGGCTTCGCCCTGGTCGCACTCCTGGCGTGGTGGAGCACGCTCACGCCTTCGCACGAGCGCGACTGGGCGGATGATGTCGCCCGCCTGCTGGAGTCCGAGGTCGATGGCAGCAGGGTCACCCTGCGCAACGTGCGCAACTTCGACTGGCGCACGCCCGACGACTACACGCCGCGCTGGGAAACCCGCGAGTACGACCTGGACCAGCTGGTCTCGGCCGATCTGGTGATGTCGTACTGGATGGGGCCGGCGATCGCGCACACCCTGGTCTCGTTTGGTTTCGCGGACGGGCAGCGCGTGGTGTTCTCGCTCGAGATCCGCAAGGAGCGCGGGGAATCGTTCTCGGCGATCGGCGGCTTCTTCCGCGAGTTCGAGCAGGTGCTGGTCGCCGCTGACGAAAACGACATCGTGCGTACCCGCAGCAACGCCCGCGGCGAGGATGTCTACCTGTACCGTCTCAACCTGCCGCCCGAGACGCTGCGGGCGCTGTTTGTCGGCTACCTGGACGCGGCCGCCGCGCTTCGCCGCGAGCCTGCGTTCTACAACACGCTGGTCAGCAATTGCACGACGATCATCTTCGAGCTGGCGCGCCGCATCACGCCGGCGATCCCGATGGACTACCGCCTGCTTCTGTCCGGCTACTTCGCCCGCTATGCGTATGAGCTGGGCGCGCTCGTGCCGGGCTACAGCTATGAGGAACTGAGGCAACGCGGTTACATCAACCCGCGCGCCCGCGCCCTGCCGGCGGATGCGGACTCGGCCGAGTTCTCGCGTGCCATCCGCCAGGGCGTGCCCGGTGCGGATGCAGCGGAGCGGGCGCCATGAGCACCGAAGGGCGGAAAAGAGAAGCCTGGTCAAGCGACGCGCGGCACTAACCAGCAGCACGAAACCCGTGGCACGCCCGGCCATTGCCACGCATCCGCGCGACGCCCTCTCTTCTTTCCAGCCGCATATGACGCATTTCGATTGCGATCGAAAAGGGCCGCGTGCCTGTGAATACGCGGCCCGCGCAGTCGCATCAGTATTCAGCGCGATCGTCTCGGCAACCTAACGTTCGCGGCCTTATGAGTGGTCCCGGCGTGCCGACAACCTGCGTCTTGATGGTCCGCCACCCCCGCCACACCCAGGCCGGCAGGAGCACACCAATGGCACGCATGATGAGAGCCGCCGCCTTCATCGAGAAGGGGCGCATCGAACTGGTCGACAAGCCCATTCCCGACGTCGGTCCGAACGACGCGCTGATGCGCATCACCACCACCACGATTTGCGGCACCGACATCCATATCCTCAAGGGCGAGTATCCGGTCGCACCGGGGCTCACCATCGGACACGAGCCGGTCGGCGTGATCGAGAAGCTCGGCAGCGCGGTGCAGGGCTACCGCGAGGGGCAGCGGGTGATCGCCGGCGCGATCTGCCCCAACTTCAACAGCTACGCCGCCCAGGACGGCGTGCCCAGCCAGGACGGCAGCTATCTGATTCCCGAAGGCAAGTGCGGCGCGCATGGCTACAAGGCCACCGCGGGCTGGCGCTTCGGCAACTGGATCGACGGCACCCAGGCCGAGTACGTGCTGGTGCCCGACGCCGAGGCCAACCTGGCGCCCATTCCCGACGGACTCACCGACACCCAGGTGCTGATGTGCCCGGACATCATGTCCACCGGCTTCAAGGGCGCGGAGAACGCCAACATCCGCATCGGCGACACGGTGGTTGTGTTTGCGCAGGGGCCGATCGGCCTGTGCGCCACTGCCGGTGCGCGCCTGCTCGGCGCCACCACCATCATCGCCGTGGATGGCAACAACCACCGCCTGGACATCGCCCGGCAACTGGGCGCGGACGTGGCGCTGAACTTCCGCGAGGTCGACGTGGTGGAGGAGGTGATGAAGCTCACCGGGGGCAAGGGCGCCGACGGTTCCATCGAGGCGCTCGGCACCCAGGCCACGTTCGCGCAGGCGATGAAGGTGCTGCGCCCCGGCGGCACCCTGTCGAGCCTGGGCGTCTACTCCGAAGACCTGCACATCCCGTTGGAGCAGTTCGCCTCCGGACTCGGCGACCACACCATCCGTACTGCGCTGTGCCCCGGCGGCAAGGAACGCATGCGCCGGCTGATGAACGTGATCGCCGCCAACCGGCTCGATCTGGGCCTGATGGTGACGCACGAACGCGGGCTCGACGACATCGTCGAGGCCTACGACCTGTTCGCCAACCAGCGCGACGGCGTGCTGAAGATCGCGATCATTCCCTGACGATCCCTGGAGCGGCATAGCGGCGAGGCATCGCCTCGCCCTGCGGCCGCTGATGAGGCGCTGCATGGCAAATGGCCGAGCGCGTATGCGACGCCGTCTCGCGTCGGGGCGAATCCGCTGATGCCGCGCAGCGCTCAGGCCTTGCGCGAGGTGCCCGCCTCGAGGATCGAGACGATCGAGAACAGGGTGAAGCACACCGCGCCCAGGCCCACCAGCACCCGCGACGGGACGAACAGGCCTGATTGGGTCGCCACGGCCTCGGTGAGAAAGGCGGCGAAGAACAGGCAGGACAGGCAGGTGAATACCGGAATCAGCGGCACCCGGTTGGCCAGCGCGAACTCGCGCCGCCAGACTGCGGCCAGCAGGAAGACCTTGGACGAGATGCTGTAGCAGATCAGGCCCAGGCCGATCAGCACGCAGCCCGGGGCAAGCCGTTCGGGCCGGTCGGAACCGAACAGCACGAACAGGCCCCAGACAATCACGAGGCTGCCAAGCAGCAGCACCCACGCCGTCCACAGCCAGCGCTCGCGGGTACCGAACTCGTTGCGCACCTGGCGCGTGACCGTGGACACCAGCGAGATCAGGCAGGCGCAGATTGCCGCCAGCCCCAGCATCACGTGCCCGGCGACGTACTTGGGCGCTTGCGAGGCGTCGCCCAGCAGCACCACTGCCCACACCGCCAGCACGAGCGCCGCGGCCACGGGCACGAAGATCAGCGTCATGGCGATCTCGCGGCCATAGGCGCCCGGCGGCGGCCCGTCCTCGCGGCGCCCCGCGCTGTTGACGGGGATCAGGCTGAACACGCTGGACGCGACCGCGACCGTGGTGACGCACGCGCCGATCAGCGCTACCCCGAACATGACGTGCCCGGCGACGAAGTCAGGCGCCGACGGCCCGCCGCGCACGACCAGGCCCCACACCGCCGTCGCCGTCGCCACGCTGTAGCCCAGGATCGGAAGCAGCACCTTCCAGCGCGGGGCGAAGGTGCCGGTGATCTGGCGGATGATCATTGCCGCGGTCGTGAACAGCGCCACGCAGATGGCGGTGAGCGACATGAGGACGTGCCCGGCGACCCGGTGATCCGCGTCGCTGCCGCCGCTGTAGACGTACCAGCCCAGGCCCAGGCAGACCAGGCCCATCAGCAGCGGGATGGCCCGGAACAGGATGCTGATGCCAAAGTTCATCGCGCGTTCTCCCGGGTCAGGCCACTGGAGTGCAGGGCTCCACGCTATGCCTGCATGTCCGCCGCGACAAGTGCTTTCAGACCCGGTGACGGTGGCCTGGACGAACCCGATTGCGCGGGCGGGAAGTGACCGCCAGACGGGCTCCGCGCCCCATCAAGACGAGACATGCCCTGGTAGGCGATGAGATCGTGGTGATCCGCCGCGCATGTTCGCGTCGCGCCTCGATACACCCACATTCTCGACGTTGGTGAGCGACACCGGCACGATCTCGAATCGGTGCACGCGCGGCGGGCGCCGGTCTCGCTCAAGGGTGCGCCGGCAACCCATCGCCATTCTGCCGATCAAGGTAGCCCGAATGCCATCACGGCGCTGCGATGCTTCCGGCCGACGCGTCGGCCATGCCTGGTCTCCTCAGGCGCCAATGTGGGTGCTCGAGCGCCTCGAGGGCCGAATCGCCTCAGGGCCCGGGCGCAGTGCGCACGCCTTTGCGCGGTGGTCGCCGACGTGCCTCGACGGGCGCGTGCTTCATCCGGCCATGGGGCCTCAAGTTCTCGGACTCGCCGCCGCTCTTGTGGAGGCGTCATGGCCCGCCGGTGCGACTGTGACCCGGTCGCTTGGACGGTGTACCGTTCGCCGCCGCGATTTCCCTTCCCGCCGCGGGGTCCTGCTGCAAGCGTTCGCGTGCGGGCAGGCACCTCCGCCCTGGTCCTGTCGAACATCCGATGATCGCCACCCTCCTCGTCGGCATGCTGTGCGTCTACCTGCTGAGCTTCACAGCGATGTTCCTGCTCATCAGCCGGCGCCTGGGCGCCGCGAAGATGGGGACGGACGCATTCGCGATGGGCAATCTGCTGCTCGGGTTCGCGTATGTGCTGCAGTTGCTGGAGGGCCCGGCCGGGTGGAGTTGGATGAGTGTGGTGAATCACTCGTTCACCCTGTGCGCCTTGCTCGCCTACAGCGTGGGTGGTGCGCGCTTCTTTGGTCGTCAGGTGCCGCTGTTGTGGCCACTGATCGGGGTTGCGCTGGGATATGCGCTGGTGCAGTGGATGCTGCATGCACTGTGGGGATCGGTGGCACGCTACGCGGCGTTGTCGGCGACCTGCGCTCTGAGCTTCGCGTGCATGGTGGTGGCCCTGGCGGCGGGGATGCGCAGCTTCGCCCGCGACATGCGCGGGGAGGCCTTGCTGCTCATCGTGCTGATCGGCGGCATCTGCGTGTTGAACGTGCTCAAGCTCGAAAAGCTCCTGGCCGGGGCCTTCCGGCGTTGCGCATGGATGGCCGGTTCCAGATGGTCTTCTATGTCTACATGTGTTCGCTGGCGACGATCATTCCGCCGGCCATCGTCTGGCTCGTGCTGCGTCGCCTGACAGACACGCTCCGTGGTGTGGCCGCGCACGACCCGCTGACGCAGCTGCTCAACCGTCGTGGTCTCGGCGAGCTGTTGGACGCCAGCTTCCGGCGGCGAAACACCGGTGCGCGCCTGCTGCTGGTCGATATCGACCATTTCAAGTGCATCAACGACAACTACGGGCATCACGTGGGCGATGCCGTGCTGTGCGCCGTCGCCGGCATCCTGCGCGGTGCCGTGCGCAAGGACGACGTGGTCTGTCGGATGGGGGGCGAGGAGTTCGCCGCCATCTGCCCGGGGGGCGACGCAGAGACCGCGTTGCGCGTGGCCGAGTGCATACGCAGCAGCGTCGAGTCGGCGGCCATGCTGGAGGGGCCGGGATACGAGGACCTGCGCTGCACCGTTACCGTGGGCATTTCCGAGAGGTTCGCCGATCACGCGTCCTGGGAACGGGCAATGCGGGCCGCTGATGCCGCGCTCTACCGCGGCAAGAACGCCGGACGCAACCGCGTGGAATGGGCATTGCCTTCTCCGGCTTCGGACCCTGTTCCGACGCTGCAGATGGGCGTGGAGCTCGTGCGCGCCGCGCCATGAGCGCAGGCGCCGAACGCGCCGTCGATCGTATGCATCGCGCCGGTCACGAAGCCCGCTTCCGGGCCGGCAAGCCAGGCCACCATGCCGGCGACTTCTTCCGGGCGGCCGTGGCGCTTGATCGCCATGAAGCTGTGCATGAGGGCAATAACGGGGTCAGGTGACTTGTTTGCGTCAAAAGTGACGATCGGCAACAAGCAATCGCGTCGCGGGCGACCGGTGGCCTGCGCAGCTTCAGCTCGGAATCGACGGGCGGCAAGGGCCGTGTCAATCGCATCGTTCCCACCGCGATCATGCGCGCCACCGTGGCCGGGAAAGAAGGCTTTGGCCGCGCTAGAACACGACGATGGACACATCGCCCGGAAAGTCCACCTGGCTGGCCAGGGCGATGGCATCGTCCATGGTTTCAGGAGCCGTGTGCGATGCAGTCAGCATCTCGTAGGGATCGGTGCCGTCGCCGATGCAGAACCAGTCGATGGCTTCCACGATGTCCTCTGCGTCGAGGCCAACCACGCCAACGTACTGGACGCCTTCGCGGATCCATTCGGCGACGAGCAAGTCCAATCCTGGTCGAAGGCCGCTCCTGGAGTGCAGAACGATTTTGCGGGTTGCCGGCATGTGGGGCTACACCATGAGCTGAGACGTGCCGTCGAACGGCGACGTTTTTCTGTGAATGCGAAATCCGGGCGGGCGCGTGCCCGGGATCACGGTGCTAGGTTCACTTGTTCGGGCGAAGTCAGCTCGCCCGGAATATACAGGCCAGACGACCTCGGGCCGGCCCTGTCTCTCCGCGCATCGCACTGCCACCGTCAGCCCTCGTAGCGCAGCGCATCGATCAGCGCCCGCAGCGCAGGCGGCGTCTGTCGCCGGCTCGGGTGGTAGAGATGGCAGCCGGCGAACGGCATGCACCACGCGTCCAGCACCTGCACCAGGCGCCCGGCCGCGATGTCGTCGGCCACGTCCTGTTCCATCTGATAGCCGAGCACCGCGCCGCCGCGCACGGCTGCCAAGGCCACCTCCACGTCGTCGACGACCAGCGGGCCGCGGGTGCGGACGCGGATCTCCTGGCTCTTGTGCGTGAACTCCCACGGCAGCAGGCCGCCGGAGGTCCGCAGGCGGTAGCCGATGCAGGCGTGGTCTTTCAGGTCGTCGGGCGTCTGCGGCGGGGGATGGCGGGCGAAGTACTCCGGCGTGCCCACCACGACGGTGCGCAAGTCGGGGCCGACACGCACGGCGATCATGTCCTGCTCCACGGTGTCGCCGAAGCGGATGCCGGCGTCGAAGCCGGACGCGACGATATCGGTCAGGCCGTTCTCCACCACCACCTCGAGCTGTATGCCGGGGTGGGCGAGCAGAAAGGCAGGCAGCCTGGGCGCCAGCACCCGCTGCGCGACATAGCTGAAGGTGGTGATGCGCAACGCGCCCAGCGGCTGGTCGCGCCAGGCGTCCAGCGCGGTCAGGCCGTCCTCGATGCCGGCAAGTGCCGGGGTGAGCGACTGCAGCAGGCGTTGGCCGGCTTCGGTGGGCGCCACGCTGCGGGTGGTGCGCGCCAGCAGACGCACGCCCAGCCGCGCTTCCAGGCCGCGCATCGCGTGGCTCAGGGCAGAGGGCGAGATCCCCAGTGCGGCGGCGGCGCGGGTGAAGCTGCGCTCGCGGGCCACGGCGGCGAAGGCGAACAGATCGTTGAGCTGGCTGCGCTGCATTGCTGCAGTGTGCTCACAGGCCCATGCGTCCGGCAATGGCTAATCACGCGCGGCCCGGGCTTCTAGGCTGTCGGTCCAGCCCGCACCGCGGGGCGACGCCACAGGACACCGCCATGGACCTCACCCATTACCGCACCCTCGGTCGCTCCGGCCTGCTGGTGAGCCCGCTCGCACTGGGCACGATGACCGTCGGGGCGCAACGCTGGGGCACGGACGCCGCGGCGTCGCGCGCAGTGTTCGACGCCTACGTCGACGCGGGCGGCAACTTCGTCGATACCGCCGATCTCTACAGCGACGGACGCAGCGAGGCGATGCTCGGCGACTTCATCGCGGACGCGGGCACCCGCGAGCGCCTGGTGGTGGCGACGAAGTCCGGCTTCCCACGCACGCAGGGCAATGCCCACGGCGGCGGCAACGGCGCCAAGAACATGCGCGCCGCACTCGACGGCTCGCTGGCCCGGTTGCGCACGGAGTACATCGATCTGTACTGGATGCACGTCTGGGACCGCATCACGCCGCCCGAGGAAGTGCTGCAGACGCTCGCCGACGCGGTGCGGGCCGGGCGCATCCTGCACTACGGGTTTTCCAACACGCCCGCCTGGTACGTGGCCCGGGTGGCGACACTGGCGCAGGCGCACGGGCTGCCGGTGCCGGTCGGGCTGCAGTACCAGTACTCGCTGCTCGATCGCGGCGTGGAGCTGGAACTGCTGCCCGCGGGCGACGCGCTCGGTCTCGGCCTGGTGCCATGGAGCCCGCTTGGCGGTGGCCTGCTGACCGGCAAGTACGGCCGCGAAAAACTCGCCGATGCCGCGCGCAGTTCGCGACTGCCGGTCGACGCGTCGGGGGATGACAGCGCGCGCGGCGACGATGACGGCAGGCTTGATGGCGACAATCCCTTCGGCGGCATGCTGTTCACCGAGCGCAACTTCGACATCGTCGACGTGGTGCGCGACGTGGCCGCCGAACAGGAACGGTCGATGGCGGAAGTGGCGCTGGCCTGGACGGTGGCGCAGCCCGGCGTGTCGTCAGTGCTGGTGGGCGCCAGCCGCGTCGGCCAGCTGCAGCAGAACATCGCCTCGCTCGACATCACCCTGACCACAGCCCAGCAGCAACGCCTGGAGGACGCGAGCCGGCCGCCATCGCTCAATCCCTACTTCATCTTCCAATTGCCGCCGCGCATGCGTTTCGGCGTCGACCATGCAACGGGATGGGGGCAGCGGTAGCGCAGCAGAGCTGCAGTAGCGCAGCAGAGCGTGGTCGTTGCTTCGCTGTCGCTATCGCCACCCCGGGCCACGTCTTGCAGCGCGCTGCAAGACGCTGGTCCGGGCACGGCGCATGTTCGCCTCGAACTGCTGGAACGTGCGCAGCTGCGCGACGTCACGGTGGCGTTGAGCGGCTGCAATCTGATTGTCGTCAGCTCAGCGGCGGCCCAGGCCGATACATCGCGTTCTGCGCCCGGATCGCTTCCGCGATGCGTGTCAGAGCCGGCGCGCACGCCGGCCCCGTGCATCCGGAGTCAGGCGCCGAACGCGCCGTCGATCGTATGCATCGCCCCGGTCACGAAGCCCGCTTCCGGGCCGCAAGCCAGGCCACCATGCCGGCGACTTCTTCCGGGCGGCCGTGGCGCTTGATCGCCATGAAGCTGTGCATGAGGTCCTTCATCGGACCGTCGGCGGGGTTGGCGTCGGTGTCGATCGGGCCGGGCTGGACCACGTTGACGGTGATGCCGCGCGGGCCGAAGTCGCGGGCGAGGCCGCGTGCCATGCCCTGCAGCGCCGACTTGCGCTGGCCAAGTATTCGCGCGAGGCGGGCGTGCCCTTCGATGAGCTGCTTGCCGACGGCCAGCCGGTGGCCGTGGCCCTCACCGCCGTGCTGCTCGAGGCCGCGCGGCGCTACACCGCCGAGCCCGAGGCACGTGGCTGCATGGTGCTGGAAGGGCTGGGCTGCGACGATCCGGATGCGCGCTGCGCGGCGGCAGCGCACCACCAGGCGGCCGAGGGCGCGATCCGCCGCTTCGTCGCGCAACGCCATCCCGAACAGGCCGAACGCGTGACCGACCTGGTCGCCACCACATTGGCGGGACTTTCGGCCATGGCGCGCCAGGGCGTGAGCGCCGAGCGCCTCGTCGCAGTGGCCGAACTGGCGGGCGAAGCGATTGCGCAGGCCCTGCCATCGCCATCGCCATCGCCGGCGCCGAAAGCGAAAGCGAAAGCGAAAGCGGCGAGCGGCAAAACTGCCGGCCGGAAAGCCACCGCCCGCGTTTGAATCCGAAGGCGTGGCGTCGGCAGCGGGATATGGCGCATTGCCGCGCGGTTCCCGATGGCGATAACGGGTCGAGCTCACCTTTGCCCGGCGACCATGCGTCCGCCCGAGGAACAGGTGCACTTGGCGGTCACCATGCGCGGATCCGACGGGTCAGGTCGGGTCCTGGTCGACGACGGCCCTGCCGCGGGGACGGCTCCCGGCGCGGTGGCCGACGAGGCACCGGGACAGCGGCATGGTCTTCGGCTTTGGGCCCAGCGCATACCGTTGGTGGCCACTCAGGCGTTCGCTCCGGATATTGGCGGAGCACCGCGGCCGAGGATGTACAAAGCCCGCGACTGCGACAAACTGTCGCGTTGCGTAGGCTGCAGAGGGGTCCACACTTCGGGTCTCTGATGGCCTGCAGAAATGCGGTCGAGGCAATCGTGTGAGGCGGTGGGCGCACCTCACGGCATGTGGTATCGGATCATCGCCCGGAAACAAGCAGACATGTACGACTGGTTCCCCATCGTCTTCATCGTGTTCAAGGTGGTCGTGCTCGGCACGGGCATGTTCTTCGCCATCAAGTGGCACCACGATCAGGCGAAGAAAGACGCGCAAGAGAAGAAAGACGCGGACGAGCGGAAAAGGAACGAGGCCGGTGGCGGCTAGGAACTGCCCGAAACGCTGACAATGTTGGGCAGCCTTGACCCGCGCGCACTCGCCGCGCTCGTCCTGCGCCCGACATTCTGTCCTGCCATCGCAGCGTATCGACGCCCGCAGCGCAGGCGCGCGTGCACGGCTCAGGCGTCGCGCGGCAGCGCCATCACGAACGTGGTGTAGCCGTCGGCGGAGTCGCCGGTGACCTTGCCGCCATGCGCGGTGGCAATCTCGCGCACCAGAAACAGGCCCAGGCCCAGGCTCAGGTGCTCACCCGCGGAGGCGTTCTTCGCGCCCCGTCGCAGCGGGTCGAACATCGCAAGCAGGGCCTCGTCCGTCAGCGGGGCGCCGGCATTGCGCACAGATATCCGCACGCAATCCGCATCGCCGGTGACTTCAACCCATACCTCTGCGTCCGCGTCGCCGTACTTGGCAGCATTGGTGACCAGGTTGTGCAGCGCTTCGCGGACGCGCGATGCATCGAACCGGCCCTGCGTAGTGCCGGCCGCGTCGAATTGGATGGAAGTGGCAGGCAGGGCGGCCCGCAGGAGTTCCACTTCGTCGGCCACTGCCGCGCGCAGATCGCATATCTCGCGCTGCAGATCCATGCCCACGCCGAGCTTGCTCCTGCTGTAGGCGAGCAGGTCGTCGAGCAGCTGCGACATGCGCTCTCCGCCGCTCAAGATCCGTTCGACATAGGGCGCATACGGCGTGCCGCGTGTCTTCTGCATGAGCATGTCGGCGGAGAGCACGACCGCCGTGAGCGGGCCGCGCAGATCGTGGCCCAGCGCGCCGAGAAAGATCTGGCGCCAGGACTCCACCTCTGCCGAGTATTCAGCCAGGGATTCGGCCAGGGCCTGGTCGATGGCCTCGTTGAAGCGCACCAGGTCCGCGCCCGATTCCGCGAGCGCGCCGTGGTCAGCCCACAGCCGCAGCACAGCGGCGCGCAGCGCCCGGTACTCGGCCACCATCTGGTTCAGGCCGAAGCCGGCCGCGGCGCGCGTCCTGCCGTGATAACTGGCGGCCGATTCCGGCCCGCTGCTCGGCGGCGCACGACCTTCCGACTTGGCTTGCTGCGCCGCGCGGGTCTGCGTGCTTCGCAGATCGAGCACGATGGCCTTGAGGATCTGCGGAAGATGGTTGCGCAATTCCTTGGCACTGAGTTCGACGCC
This sequence comes from Luteimonas chenhongjianii, assembly GCF_002327105.1. Lineage (GTDB taxonomy): Bacteria > Pseudomonadota > Gammaproteobacteria > Xanthomonadales > Xanthomonadaceae > Luteimonas > Luteimonas chenhongjianii. Next base: position 867,951 of record NZ_CP023406.1, read on the forward strand.
CGCCGGGGCCTGGGAAAGGGCGAATTCCGCCGCGCCTTCCACAATCTGCGGGGCGTGGGCCTCAATGAAGTCCGCAAGTCTCATCTGATTCGCTCCCGTACGCATTCAGGGTAAGAGCATAAGCGATGGATGTCGCGGCAATATTCATGTCCGATGGCGCCCGGACACCCTTGCGGCGCTGCACTGGACGGAAAGTCGCAGCCAACCTCGCGGTCCGCTGCGGTGATACCGGCGCGCCGTCTGCGATCCCGCGCAACAGCGTCACGTCCGCGAGAAGGCTCGGGCCGTGTCCGGCTGAGCCAACCGTGATCAGCCCGGGCTGGAAGACCTGCAGCCGCCGCGCGAATCCACCGGCCTGCAGGATCGCGGCCACGTCGGCAGGTGGCAGCACGCCGACATCCCGCTCGTAGGTGTCGCGGATGCCTTGCAATGCGGCGGGCGCGACTTCGGCCATCGTCATCATCTGCAGCCAGGCGGGCAGCAGCACCCCGTAGGCGGGCGATGCAGTATCGAAGGCAAGGTCGGAACTGGCCAGCAGTCGGCCGGGCGCAGGCCCGCGGCAATGCCGCAGAAGAAGCGCGCGCGCTCTGCGCGGTCCACGATGAACTGCGAGACCAGGACGCATGTCGCGGCGTCCAAAGGCGTGTCGACGGCCAGCGACTCCAGGAACCCGTGACAGCGTCCGTCAAAGCCGTCGGGCCAGGGCACGGCAGGCCTCGATCGTCGCGCCGGACGGATCGACCGTCACGAACGTCCAGCGCGGAAAGGCCTTTGCCAGATGGGCAAGTTCCGGCCCCGTGCCTACGCCGACGCACAGGATGCGCGCTGCGTCGGGCAGCCCGGCCAGCAGCGGGTACATGCAGTCGCGGATCGCCGCGGTCGTCGCCCGTTGGCGGTCGTCGCCGGCGGCCTGCTGGTCGAACAGGGCAACGAGTTCGTCGGACTGCATCTCGGGGCCTTTCGCGCCGGGTGGCAGCACCTTCGATCCTATCCAGCGCGTCAAGCCGCTTCGGCTGTCGCCTGCACTGCATCGCGCCGCGCTCACGGCGGTGCGGGCGCACGAACCGCGGATGGTGGTGGGCATCGCGCGCGACGCTAGCGCCGCTGGTGCTGCTGCAGATGCCTGCACAGCACCTGGAACGCAGGAATGGAGGTGGGGTCGATCAGCGGATTGGAGGGCTTGGGGAACGAGGCCAGGCGCACGATCACCACCCGCGCGGTGAAGTCCACGTAGATCGTCTGGCCGTGAACCCCGCGTGCGGCAATCACCTCGTGCTCGCCCGGGTACACCCACCACAGGCTGGTATAGCTGCCGCCGATCAGCGCCGGATAGGCGGTGCCGAACTTCGACGGATCGCCGCCGCCACGGATGTGGCGCACCACCTCGGCCGGGAACAGCTGCTCGTCGTTGATCTCGCCCTCGTTGAGCATCAGCAGGCCGAGCCGGCCGAGATCGCGCAGTCCGGCGCTGAGGCCGCCGCCGGCGTATGGCGTGCCGATGCCGTCGACCAGCATGTAGCCCGACTGCTCGGCGCCCATCGGCCGCCACAGGCGTTCGGAGGCCAGTTCGGCCACCGACTTGCCGGACGCGCGCGCGACCAGCCAGCCGGTCATGTCGGCGTTGACGGTGCGGTAGTGGAAAGCCTCGCCATGCCGGCCCTCGGGCCGCACCTGCTGCAGGTACTCGAAGTAGCCGTTGGGACCGGTATAGCCGGCCGGCTTGGGCAACGGACTGGCCGCCGCCGAGTACTTCCAGATGTCGGCCTCCGGATCGCTGTAGTCCTCCGAGTAGTGCAGGCCGGTGGTCATGTCCATCACCTGGCGCACGGTCGCGTCGGCGAATGCGCTTCCGGCGACCTCGGGGACGAGGTCCACCACGAGCGCCTGTTCGTCGAGCGCGCCTTCGGCCACCAGCATCTGCGCCAACAGCCCGGTCAGCGACTTGGTCATCGACATCACCGCATGCTGGCCGTCCTCGGCCAGGCAGCCGAGGTAGCGCTCGTACACCACCCGGTTGTCGTGGAAGACGAGCATGCCGTCGGTGTAGTTCACCCCCAGCGACTCCTCCCACGTCATCGGCGCGCGCTCGTCGAGCGGCTTGAACACCAGCGCGTCGATCTCGGCCTCCATCCGCTGCCGCTCGGAGCCGGGTGCATACGCCAGTGGCACCGCGTTGCCCAGGCCGCGGCTGACCTCAACGCTCGGCAGCAGCTGGCGCATGTGGCACACCGACCAGCGCAGTTTCGGAAAACTGAAATACACGCTGTCGGGCTGGGTGATCCGTTTGTCGGGCGGCGGCGGAAAGCCCTGCATCCAGCCCATTACGGTCGGGTCGGATTGAGCGGCGGTCAGCGGAGCCTCGTCGCCAGGCACTGTCGGGCTGACGGTCACGGACGGCTCCCTAGTAGGTGAAGAACAGGGTGGCGAAGGCATCGTGCCAGTCGGGGGTCTTCTGTCCCTGGCTCAACGCGCGGACGCCCTTGCCGGGTCTGGACACGCTGACGCCGAGGGTCAGGAACACGTGCGGATTGATGATGCGCACGTACTCCAGCAGCAGGTCATCGGACAGGTGCGTGTACGGCACGCCATTGACCACCGCCAGCCGGCTGCCCAGCCGTTCCAGGCGTGTGGCCTGGCCGAACTGCAGGGGGCTGTTGAGTTGGTTGGCATCCAGCCGCGCCAGGCGCACGGTCAGCGAATCGCGCTGGGTCGGATTGACCGCGAGCGCCAGTTCGTTGCTGCGCACGTTGGTGTTGATGAACACCATCGAGGACTTGGACCCCGACGCCCAGTTGCCGGGCGAGCCTTCGTAATACAGCGGATCGAAGCGCTCGAGCGCGCGCGTGTTCGGGTTGTCGCCGGAGAAGGTCTGGTACGTCCAGGTCAGCGATGGGGTCCAGTGCACGTCGTGGAAGGTGTAGCCCACGCGCACGCGCCCGCCCCAGGCGCGCAGGTCGATGCGGTGGTTGCGCTCGACGGCCAGGTCGGCCGAGAGCAGCCAGTTGCGCAGGTGCCCGGTCGTCGGCGTCAGCTGGAAATACAGGTTGAGCGCCTTGGTGCCATGGCGGCCGCCGGGGATGATCGTCGAGGGGCCGATGCCCTCGGGCGCGGCCTGGATGTAGGGCGAGGTCGACTTCAGCACGTGGATGTAGCTGGCGCCGGCGAAGTTGCCTGGCTTGCCGTCCCAGCGCCAGTCCAGACCGGCCAGGCGGTTGTGGCCGTCGTTGGACTTCAGTTCGTTGGGCGCGATGCGGAATGCGGTCAGATGTCCGGGTCCGGTCTTGAAGCGGGCGATCGCGGCATGCCGCCATGCCTTGCGTGGGCCGAACTTGAGCGCGCCGCGCTCGAAGCCGCTCTCGCCGCCGGTCGCGATCAGCATGCCGTCGCCCAGCAGCAGCTCGCGCGGCCCTACCGAGACGTCCCAGGTCGGGTCTGCGCCCTGGGTGCGCAGGCCGATATAGCCCGACTCGATCGTGGTGGCGCCCTTGTTGGTCGCGTCGAAGGCGTCAGTGCCGCGCGTGAACGAGCCCACCACCGAGGCCATGCCGTACACGTCGAGGTTGCCGGATTCATGGACGAAGCTCAGGCCGGGCTTGAAATATCCTTCCAGCCAGTGCGTGTCCGGGCCGAAGTTCGCCTGCGGGTCGTAAACGCGCGACAGGTCCCAGAAGAGGTTGTACTCGGCCACCAGGTTGAGGCCGCCCTCCGCGTGCCAGTTGACCGTGGTGTTGTCCGTGCGCCAGAGCACCGTGCGCGAGTCCGTCTGTGCGGTGTTCCCGGAAGCGTCCTGTGCGTAGGCGGTGAACATGCAGGCCAGCAGACCGACACATGCCGCGCTCTTCGCCAACGTCCTGTGCGTACCCATCAGGTCCTCCTGAGCGAATATCGCCGGAGCGCGCCGTCAATCTAGGCTTGGAGGCGTGCCGGAAACGTGACGGTTACGCACCTGCAAGCCGTGCCGACGCGTCCGTTCTTTTTCGCCGCGCGCAGCTTGAAGCCGCGCGACCGAACGCGGATCCGCGGGCTGCGGGGTGGCGCCGGTCGGCGCGTGCGCGTCGAGCCACCGCACGGGCCGCCCCGGGTCTCAGGCGCTGAGGCACCGACAGGCCAGGCTGCGCCGATGGAATGGCAGACCAACCCCTTGCTGCGGGAGGAGATCGAGGCGCCGCGCCGGGCGCGCCCCGTGATCCCGATGCTTTACCGCTGGTGCCCCTGCGTGGGCATGACCATGCTGATGTGGAAGGGGCAGGCGGTGGGGGCGGTCTATCCGGATGGACGCTACTGGCTGAAGTGGCGGCGCAGGCAGTACGCCGGCACCGCTGCATCGGCGGCCCAGGCCAGACGCTTCATGACCCGCTGGCTCTCCGCGCGTCGCCATGCAGCCCCGCTGCTCGACGAGGACCTGCCACCGCCGGCACTGATGCCGCTCGATACCTTCCTGCGCGAATACGACCACTGAGCCCGGTGGCCATGCAGCCGGGCCGATGCATGGTGCGACCGGGCTTCGGGAAACACCGGCGCGCGGCGCGCATGGTGCCGGCCCTGCATCGGTTCCGCGCGGCGCGGGGCGGTCTGGACGTGACACCGCATCCGCGAACGCCCGCAAACGTCAGATGACGAAGGCCTGCAGCTCGGCCATTTTGCCGTCGCGGAACCGCCAGACATCGCAATAGGCGCGGATGGTCGGAGCACCCTTGTCGTCGCTGTCCTTCAGCTCGCCCAGCGCCACCACATGGTCGGCATCGGCGATCAAGCGGGTGACGGTGAAGTCCGGCGGCGGCGCATAGGCCACCGCCATCCACCGGCGCACCGCGTCCTTGCCCTCCAGCGTCGATTCACCGACCGTCGTCCAACGGATGTCATCGGTGCAATGGCGCAGGAATCCTTCGATGTCGCCGTCTGCGATGGCCGCATTGGCCTGCCGCAGGATTGCCTCCGGTCGCTCCAACATGCTGCTTCTCCTTGCCGGAATGGATGCCCCGCTTTCAGCGCGTCTGCGCGAGGCAGAACTGCAGGATCAGTGCCGACGCGTCCGGGCCCGTGGCGTCGGTATGGCTGCCGGTGGGGTCGCCGCCGCTCCAGGCATGGCCGGCGCCTTCGATCTCGATGTATTCGACCCACTCGCGGCCTTCTTCGTCGCGGTACCCGGTGCGGGTGACATCGCGGCCGCCCATCGTGCTGCGCGTGCTTGTGGCCGGTTGCAATGGGCGCGCGCCGGCACCGGCGGCGATCGCGTCATCGACGATGGCGCGGCCGTTGTCGACGGCGACGGTGCGGTCCGCGGTGCCGTGGATCACGATGGTCGGCACGCGCGTGCCCTGGGCGCCGGAATCGGTCCGGCGCGTGGCGCCGTGTCCCTGCATCGCGGCGAACGCACCGGGCATGTCGCGGGCGGCGGCGAACGGCAGGCCCGAATGCGCGCCGACGGCAGCGAACACGTCCGGATAGGTACGGCCGAGGATCACCGCCATCGCTGCGCCGGCGGACAGGCCGGCCACATACACACGCCGCGGGTCCACGCGATGGCGGCGCGCGATGTCTTCGACGATGCCGGCCAGCACGGCGGGCTCACCGTCGCCGCGCTGCTGGTCCTGGGCACGGAACCAGTTCCAGCAGCGCGAGCCGTTGTCGCGCGCGGTCTGTTCCGGATAGGCCACGAGCACGCCATGGATGTCGGCCAGTGCGTTCATGCGCGTGCCGGTGGCGAAATCGTCGGGCGTCTGGGTGCAGCCGTGCAGCATCACCATCAGGGGCACGCCGTCGCCTGTGGTCTCGTCCAGGCCAGGCGGTACGTACAGCGTGTAGGTGCGCGCGCCGGCCGGGTGCTGGAACGCGATGACGCTCGACGTTCCGCGCCCGCGTGCGGTCTCCGTCTGTTCCCGGGCTGGCTCGCCCCGCGCCTGCGCGGTATCGGTCGGCGCGTCGGCCCGCGCGCCCGTTGCGGGCGCAAGTCCGGCGCTCGCCAGGGCCTCGTCGATGGTCCTGCGGATGGTGGCGGCCGGACTGCCGTCGCCCTCCAGGCCGGCCGAACTCCAGGCGCGCCGCAGGGTGTCCTGCGCCCGCGCGGCCGCGGTCTGCGCCGCTTCGGACGCGGGCCGGATCCTCGACAGCAATGGCGAATCGGGCAAGGCTGCGCCGAAGCGGCGAACGAGCTTCTCGAAGGCTTTCACATTGGCTACCAGGCGGTGGGGAAAGTCCGCTACGGCAGGCTATGCCATCACCCGTGAGTGCGCTGCAGCAACGGAGGCCAGCGGCCGTGTCGGGGCGGTCGATCGCTCCGTATATCCGTCTCCGGGGCGGCACCGCGAGGACTCGCAAAACATGATCGCGCAGCAATTGCGCCACCCCGCCCGACCGCCGGTGACCATCACTGAATTCAGTTAGGATTTCCGGTCTTGGCCGGCGGTACGTCGTGTTGACGGGGCCGCCTCATCTCCAGGCAGGGGTCTTTCATATGTCCGCACTGAATCAACGCACGATCGCGCTCGTCAATGACCGTCAAGCCGTCATCAGCGAGGCATGGCTGGACAATCTCGTCGCCGAGGCGCGCGACGGCCGCACGTCGCGGCAGGAACTCGACGCCCAGGTCCGCGAATTCTGGAAGCTGCTGCTCGAGGCGATTGACGCCGGCGAGCCCCGCGATCTGCAGGGCCGCGAGTGGGCGGATATCCGCAACTTCCTCGAGGACTTCTCGCGCGACCGCGTACTCAAGGGTTTCAACTCGACCGAGACCGCGACCTTCATCTTCTCGCTCAAGCATCCGCTGTTCGAGGCAGTTCAGGCGGGCATGGCCGATGCGCCGCAGCAGCTGGGCCAGGAACTGTGGGCGATCTCGCAGTTGCTCGACGCGCTGGGCCTGTACACGATCACCGCGTTCCAGAAGACCCGCGAGGCGGTGATCCAGCGCCAGCAGGAGGAGATGCTCGAGCTCTCCACCCCGGTGGTGAAGCTGTGGGATGGCGTGCTCGCGCTGCCGATGATCGGCACGCTCGATTCGCAGCGCACCCAGGTGGTGATGGAGTCGCTGTTGCAGCGGATCGTCGAGACCGGCGCGGAAATCGCGATCATCGACATCACAGGCGTGCCCACCGTGGACACCCTGGTCGCCCAGCACCTGCTCAAGACCGTCACCGCGATCCGCCTGATGGGCGCCGACGCGATCATCAGCGGCGTGCGGCCGCAGATCGCCCAGACCATCGTGCACCTCGGCCTGGACCTGCAGGGTATCGTCACGAAGGCCAACTTGGCCGACGCGCTGGCGCTGGCACTCAAGCGCACCGGCGTGACCGTGAACAAGGCGGCCTGAGATGGAGCGCATTCCGATCCTGCAGATGGGTGACATCCTGCTGGTCACCATCCAGGTCGACATGCACGACCAGCTGGCGCTGACCCTGCAGGACGATCTGACCGAACGCATCCGCGCCACGTCCGCGCGCGGCGTGCTGATCGAGATCTCCGCGCTCGACATCGTCGATTCCTTCATCGGCCGGATGATCGACACGATCTCGGCGCTGGCCCGGATCATGGATGCGCGCACCGTGGTGGTGGGCATGCAGCCGGCGGTCGCGATTACGCTGGTGGAGCTGGGCCTCAACCTCGCGGGCGTGCGTACGGCGCTGAATGTCGATCGCGGCATGAAGCTGCTGCAGCAGATCGGCGACACCGACGCATGAACACCAGCGGCCAGTTGCCGGTCCGCACCGAGCAGGACGTCGTGCTGGCGCGCCAGGCGGCGCGCCAGGCGGCGGTCGGCTGCGGCCTGCGCCTGGTCGACCAGACCAAGCTGATCACCGCGGCGAGCGAACTGGCGCGCAACGCGGTGGTGTACGGCGGGGGCGGACTGATGCAGTGGACGATCGTGCAGGACGGGCTGCGCAAGGGCGTGCGCCTGGAATTCACCGACGAAGGACCCGGCATCCCGGACATCGAGCAGGCGCTGACCGACGGCTGGACATCCGGCAAGGGCATGGGGCTGGGGCTGTCGGGCTCCCGCCGGCTGGTCGATGTGTTCGAGCTCGACAGCGCGCCCGGTCGGGGCACGCGCGTGACGATCACGAAATGGGCATAAGTTTTTCCGGCCATATCACGCGTGTCATACCGGTAGAAGAATCGTCGCAGGTGGGGCAGGTGCGGCGCGAGGCGCTCAGCCTGGCGACGCTGGCGGATTTCGACGAGACCGATGCCGGACGCGTGGCGCTGGCCGCCACCGAAATCACTACCAACCTGCTGCGCCACGGGCTGGGCGGGCGCGTGCTGCTGTCGCTGGTGCAGGGCGCGGCGGGCAAGGGCGTAGAGATCTGCAGCGTCGACCGCGGGCCGGGCTTCTCGCTCGCGCGCTGCCTGCCTGACGGCTATTCCACCGGCGGCAGCCAGGGACAGGGGCTGGGCGCGATCCAGCGCCAGGCCACGGTGCTGGACGTGTGGTCCGACGATGCCGGCGCGGTGGTGCTGGCGCGCATCTACGGCGCCCGCGCCAAGGACAACGACCTGCCTTACGGCGCGCTGCGCATCCCGATGCGCCACGAAGTGGTGTGCGGCGACAGCTGGCACCTGGAGTGGAACGGACCGCGGTTGGTCGCCACATTGGTCGACGGCCTCGGCCACGGCCTGCCGGCCAGCGAAGCGTCCCAACTGGGTGTCGCTGCGGCGGCGGATGCAGGCGACATGGCGGCCGAAGACATCATCGGCCGGATGCATGCACGGATGAGCCGCTCGCGCGGCGGCGCCGCGGCGGTGTTCTGCTTCGACGGGGACACCCGGCTGGGGCAGTTCGCCGGTATCGGCAACATTTCGGCCGCGGTGCATGAAGGCGGCGCCTCGCGCGGAATGCCGTCGCATCCGGGTATCGTCGGCGGCAACTACCGCCGCGTGCAGGCCTTCGGGTTCCAGGTTCCCACCGACGCTCTGCTGCTGATGCACAGTGACGGGCTGCAGGCACGCTGGAGCCTCGCCCGGTACGAAGGACTGGCGTATCGGCATCCTGCGCTGGTGGCGGCGGTGCTGCATCGCGATTTCAACCGCGGCCGGGACGACACGGGAATTCTCGCGATCCGCCTGGGAGGACGGGCATGAGCGACATCGAAGGAACCGCCGCCGAGCTGGCCCGGGCGCTCGAAGAGAACGCCGCGCTGCGCGCGGAACTCGACGAAACCAACCAGGGCGTGCTGGCGCTGTACGCCGAGCTCGACCAGCAGGCCGAGCAGCTCAGGGAAGTCTCCGAGCTCAAGAGCCGGTTCCTGTCCTACATGAGCCACGAATTCCGCACGCCGCTGGGTTCGATCCTCAGCATGACCAGGTTGCTCGAGGACGGCCTGGACGGTCCGCTCAATGCCGAACAGCTCAAGCAGGTGCGCTTCATCAATGCCGGCGCGGTGGAGTTGCGCGACATGGTGGATGACCTGCTGGACCTGGCCAAGATCGAGGCCGGCCGCATCTCGATCTCGCCGGCCTGGTTCGATCTGATGGATCTGTTCTCGGCGCTGCGCGGCATGTTCCGGCCGCTGGTCGAGGGCGCGGGCAGCGTGGAGCTGGTGTTCGAGGATCCGCCGTCCCTGCCGATGCTCTACACCGACGACACCAAGCTCGCGCAGATCCTGCGCAACTTCATTTCCAATGCGCTCAAGTTCACCCCGAACGGCAAGGTGACCGTGTCGGCGGGAATGGAGGACGAGGGGCATATCCGCTTCAGCGTGCGCGATACCGGTATCGGCATTCCCGAACACATGCTCGGCGCGCTGTTCGAGGATTTCGTGCAGGTGGATTCGCCGATCCAGAAGCGCCTGCGCGGCACCGGCCTGGGCCTGGCGCTGTGCCGGCGGTTCGCCGAACTGCTCGATGGCTCCGTGGGCGTGCACAGCGAGCTCGGAGAAGGCTCGGAGTTCTACGTGACCCTGCCGATCAAGCTCCAACCGGGGGTATCCGACGATGGCGCCTGACCGTGTGCTGGTGGTGGACGACAACGTCGCCACGCGATATTCCATCCGTCGCGTGCTCGAGTTCCACGGCTGCCAGGTGGACGAAGCGGGTACCGGCACTGAAGGCCTGGCACGGCTGGCAGATGCGGCCTACGACGCGCTGGTGCTGGACGTCAATCTGCCCGACATGAGCGGCTTCGACGTGGTGCGCGCGCTGCGGGCTTCGCCACGCACCGCGTTGCTGCCGGTCGTGCACGTATCGGCGGCATCGATCGCGACCGGTGACCTGATCACCGGCCTGGAGGCGGGCGCGGATGCGTACCTGATCCACCCGGTCGACCGTGACGTGCTGATGGCCACGCTGCGTACGCTGTTGCGCGTGCGCCGGGCCGAGGATGCGCTGCACACGCGCGAGGCCCGCTTCCGCGAGATCTTCGAACATATCGGTGCGCCGATCGCCGCGGTCGCCGCCGACCTCCAGGTGCGCGAGGCCAACGCGGCGTTCAAGGCCCTGATGGACGAGGCCGGCGTGCAGACGCTGTCGGCCCTGTTCGGCGACCAGCCGGTGTCCGAGCTGCAGGACGCGCTGCGCAGCGACGATGGCTGGCGCGGTACCTTCCGGCTGCAGATGCCCGGCGGCGTGCGCGTCACCGAGTGGCGGGTGACCCCCTACAAGGAGCCCGGCGTCGGCCTGCTGTATGTCGACGACCAGACCGAGCAGCACGCACGCGAACAGGCGCAGCGTCGCCAGCTCGATTCGGCCAACAGCGAACTCGCGTTGCAGATCGCCGAGCGCGAGCGCACCGAGATCGAGCTGCAGCAGGCGCTGAAGATGGATTCGCTCGGCAAGCTGACCGGCGGAATCGCGCACGACTTCAACAACATGCTCACCGGCATCATCGGTGCGTTCGACATGATCAGCACCGCGGTCGAGCGCGACCGCCTCGACCGGGTTCCGCGTTATGTGGAGCTGGGCGTGGGCGCCGCGCTGCGGGCGGCCGCGTTGACCCAGCGCATGCTCGCGTTCGCCCGCAAGCAATCGCTCGATGCGGTGGCTTTCGATGTCGGCGCGCGCATCGAGGCGGTGTCGGCGCTGCTCGGCCAGTCGATCGGCGAGAACATCCAGCTGTCGCTGGACATGCCGCAGGCGCCGCTGATCGCGGTCGCCGATCCCAACCAGCTCGACAACGTCGTGCTGAACCTGGCGATCAATGCACGCGATGCGCTCAAGGGCGCGGGACGCATCACGATTGCCGCGCGGCCGGTGTCGCTTGCGCAGTCGGCCGATCTCGAGGCCGGCGAGTACGTCAGCCTGACCGTCACCGACGACGGCCCCGGCATTCCAGCCGAGATCGTGCACAAGGTGTTCGAGCCGTTCTTCACCACCAAGCCGATCGGCGAGGGCACCGGGCTCGGCCTGTCGATGACCTATGGATTCGCCCGCCAGAGTGGCGGCACCGCGCGCATCCGCAGCGTGGTCGACGAGGGCACGACGATCGAAGTGCTGTTGCCCCGCGGCGAGGCGCCGCAGACCGAGCCTGCTGTCGAGCCGCAGGCGCCCGCCGGCGGCGCAGAGCGCATCCTGCTCGTGGATGACGATGAAATGGTGCGCGCGATGGCGATGGAGGCGCTGCTCGATGCGGGTTACGACGTTGTCGCCTGCGCCAACGGCAGCGACGCGCTGGCCGCGGTCGAGGCCGCGGACCGCCCTTTCGATCTGCTGCTGACCGACGTCGGCCTGCCCGGCATCAGCGGCCGGGAACTGGCTGACCGGGTGCTCGAACGCCTGCCCGACATCCGCGTGCTCTTCATCACCGGCTATGCCGAGAACGCGCAGAACCGCCAGAGTTTCCTCGGCAACGGCATGGGCATGCTGCCCAAGCCGTTCAATCTCAAGGAACTGCTGAATGCGGTGCGTGAGAGTTTCCTGATGCTGCGCGGCGTCTGATCGCCCGTCCGCCTGCGGAAGATTCTCCACGTCCCGGAGCTATATATGTTTGCTAGCGCACGCAGGCGGGCACGGTACGGCGCTATCGTCCCGCAATGGAGCGTGCTTCGAATGGATTTCTCGACCAGCTCAGGTTTCTGGTGAGCTCGGGCAATCTGCTGGCGGCGCTGGAGCATCTGAACCTGCAATCGGGACTGCGCTTCACCGCGCTGTACCGCTACGCCGGCGTCGCCACCGGTGATTTCCTGCTTGTGGACCGTGATGATTCCGGTCGCCCGACGGCCGAGTGGATGCAGCGGCACGAACTCTGCCGCAGCTTCGTCGAAGCGATGGCGGACATGCCGGCGGGGGATGACGCATCGCCCGATCTCACCTGCGTGGAGCATCCGCTTGCCGCGCTCGTCCAGGCGTATTGCAGCTTGCCCCTGTGCGTGGAGAGCGGCGCGATCTTCGGCCTGCTCTGCCAGTTCGACATGGCGCCGATCGTGATCCAGCCGTCGACGATCGCCCTGATGCGGGAACTCGCCGCGGCCTTGAATCCAAGATCGGTGCGCGAGGCGCGCAGGACCTATTTCGAGGGGCGGGTCGATCGGCTCTCCGACATGCAGGACCTGATTGCGGCGGCGGCCGACGCCGGCGACGACGCCCGGCAGATGTTCGACAGCTTCGCCGATCCACTGCGGGCCGAGGCGTTCCGCAAACTCGAGCCCGACGACGCGCTGGCCATCGAGGCCAGGATCAGCGCAATCTGGAGCAACGTAGACGCCCGACCCTGAGCCCGGCAGTGCACGGCCTCCGTTGGAGCCGGTTCGGGTACCGCGTGCTGGAGCAATGCGGAGTTGCGTACAGCGCATCTGGCGGCGGACACGGTGGGTCCGGGACCAGTGCCCACACGAACGCCCGTTGGCTCAGGGCGCGATCGCGCCTTCGATCGAGTCGTCCAGCGTCTTGCCGACCGCGGCACCGATCATCATCTTCGTCGCGGCGACGAAGTCGCCATGCTTGTTGTCCCAGTAATAGCCGTCGGTCGGCGTCACCTTGATCACGGTGATACGCGGGTCGTCCTTGCCCTCGGTGAACCATGTTTTCACGATCGGGTTCCAGAGTTCCTCGATACGGTCGCGGTCGCGACTGATCGTCGCCGTGCCATGGAGGGCCAGAAACCCGGAGTGCCTGGAGGACTGCAGGAACAGGCGCACCGCAGGGTCGGCTGCGATCTCGGCGTTCTTGTGGCTGTCGGCCGCGCTGAGGAACCACAGCGCACCGGTTTCGTCGGCCTTTTTGATCGACATCGGACGCGTACCGCCGGTCGGGCTGTCGGCCAGCGCAGTGGTGCAGAAGAAGCACGAGTCCGCATCGTCGGACATGTCCTGGATTCGCGCCACGGCGTCGGCTGCCGAGAGATCCTGGCGATTGTGCTCGGGCTGGTCACGGTTGATCGAATCCATCGGAATCTCCGTAAGGGAAAAATCGGCCGCTGCGCGCCATCTCCGACGCGCAGCGGGAAAACACGGTACTGCTCAGGGTGCGTTGTTGCCCTGACTGCTGCGCATGCTGCCCTGCGGGTTGCCGGCGGATGCATCGGAGATATCGCTCACCAGTCGCTGGGCCGTGCCCTCGCTGCGGTCATTGCCGAGTGGCGCGCTGTTCGCCTGCTTGCGCTGCAGGGCCTGGTAGGCGAAGTAACCGACTGCGCCAACGGCTGCCATCTTGAAAAGTCCCATGCATCTGTCTCCTGTGGTGGTGGGTGAAAAGAAGAGTTCAGTCGGGCGTCCCGGGCGAGACTTCGTCGCCGGGGACGTCGGTGGTGGCTGGGTTGGCTTCCGGCCGAGGAGCGCCGGTCTGGCCCGCCTGCCGGCGCTCGCGACCTTGGGCCTGGTCGGAACGGGTAACGTCGGTATCGCGGTCGGGTGACGTGTTGTGGCTCATGCGGGTCCGCCTTCGCTGGAGGGCGTACGCTGCGCTGGAGGCCGTGAACTCCGGGCGAGGTGGCGGCATTCATGCGCAGCTTCGCGGAGATTCCGGACCGACCAGCTTCACCCCCGGCGCCATCGCTGCGCCGTCAGCCGTACATGAGATTGCCGGAGCAGAAGACGGGTCTACGCGCAGGGGCGAGGACTGGAAGACAGGCGCACCAGGTCGGCTGCATGGCCATCCGAAGCCGAGCGAGCTGGCCTGTTGCGGCGCGCCGCCACGTCGACCCGGATGCGTATTCATGCGCTCCGGCGCACGTCGGCACCGCCGCCTTCCGCAGGGCGTGGGCGAGGCTGGAGCCCCAACATCGCACCGATCGGGGCCCCGTCGGCGCCGGGCACGCGCCCGCCGAGGACTGCGCCGCAGCGAGCCGCTGCGGCGCCGATCCCAGCGATCAGCTCTCGCCGAAGCTCCGGCTCGACTGCGGGCTGCCCCCCACGTCGGCATCGTCGTCGATCATGTCCCGGGCGAGCGGGTCGCCATGGGGCGTCGTGCGCTCGCCTTCGTCTGCGAGCGGGGCACGAGAGCTCATACGTTCGTTGGAGTCGCGCTCACGCGAGTCGCCGATGGCTGCGTTGTCCGTGTCCTTGTCGCGCGACCCGCCCTGTGCGGTGCGCTTGGAGAAGGCCTTGTAGGCAAAATAGCTCAGCGCACCGGCGGCGACGATCCTCAGAATCTTCATGGCAGAAATCCGCATGGGAAAGGGGCGTCAGGTTTAGAGCGCGGCGGGTGAGCCATGCGTGACTTTCGCCGGGGGTGCTCCCACAGGCGGGGGGCCAGCAGAACCCGGGTTCATCCGTTCCGCTCGCCAGGATGCGCAGGAGCCCATGGGCGCGCGCGCGACACGACCGCGCCGGCCGGCGCGCTGCCTAGCGCTTGCTCGCGAGCACGCCGTCGAGCGCGAGTTCGCTGCGCAGCCCCGCCTTTTCCAGGCGGCGCGCGACCTCGCGCGGCACGTCACGGCCGCTGGTGAGCCGGTTCGGCGCGCCGGTGTAATGGAACAGCCGGCCGCCACGACGCAGGACGCGGGCAAGCTGGTCGTAGAAGGCCTGCGAGTACAGCTCACCGGCGATGCCGAAGCGCGGCGGATCATGCAGCACGGCATCGACGCTGGCATCGGCGATGCCGAGGATCGCCTGCGAGACATCGCCGTGCGTGAGCTCGAGGCGTCCTGCGGTTTCGGCAGCGTCCGGATCTGGTGACCACGGGTTGAGCGTGCGCAGCCACAGCACGTCCTCGTTCTTCTCGAACGAGCGGATGCGGGTGACGCCAGACTCCAGGCAACATGCGGCGAAGTAGCCCAGTCCGCCGCAGGTGTCGAGCACCGTCTTGCCGCGCGGCGCCACCAGTGCGACCTTCTGCCGGGCATCGTCCATCGGCGAAATCCGCGCCGACACCAGCATCTTGATGCCGTCGATCTCGAAGGTCGGCGGGCCCCAGTCGGTGGGTACGAGCTTGATCAGTGACCGGCCGTAGCGCGAGACGGAGGCCCACTCATCTCCCTCGCGCACGTAGATCGTGCGCTCCTTGAGCGCGCCGGGCCAGGGCTGCGGGGTGCCGTTCCAGAGCCAGTGGTCGGGCGTCAAGGTCACGGTGGTGGTCGTGCGCCCCAGGTCCAGCGAACCCGTCCAGGCGGAGTGCCCGTCACCCTGGGCCGCGCGCATCGCCTCGACGGTCGCACGGGTCAGCAAGGGGCGGGGGACGTGGGGCATGAGGGGTGGGGCGTACGCGGCGGCGCATCGTAACCTGCGCCCCGCGCATCCGCCCACAGAAACAGGTTGGCACTCGGGAGAGGGCGGCATCGCATTCATCACAGCCGTAAACCTCGCTTGAACGGAAACCGCGCGAATGCGTGGAGGCCATGTGAAGGTTTGTGTGCGCTTCAGGTGCGGCCGTCTCTACTGCGCCCCCGACGCCCGCTGGGTGTCGGGACATTTCCCCCGCAGATGCGCCCCCGCGCATCCAAGACCAGAAAGGATAGCCCCCCGATGAAGAAGCTTCTGATTCCCGCCGCGATTGCGGCCGCGCTGTGCGCGCCGAGCGCGTTCGCCCAGAGCACCGCCGGCGACACCTATCGCCCGGACCTGCAGGTCGGTGAAGGCAACGCTTTCGTGGCCGGCAACGTGGGCCGCACCGATGGCGGTACCGCCGGCCGCTTCGGCACCGGTGATTTCAACGTGTTCGAGAGCCGCGACGGCCGCAAGACCGGCTACGGCCTGGTCGGCGGTTACCGCTGGAAGCTCTCGCAGAACTTCGGCCTGGGTGTCGAGGGTGGTTACACGGATCTGGGCAACATCGAAGTCCGCAACATCGACAACGGCGACGACGTGAACCAGCGCAGCGACCGCAACGCGCTGCGCGGCTGGCAGGTCGGCGGCAACGCCCGCCTCAACGTGACGCCGGAGTGGTACATCAGCGGCCGCGGCGGCTTCTTCCGCGCGTCCGACAACAATATCGAGTACTACAACTCGGTCGGCCAGGATCTCGGTCTGGAAAGCGGCGGCAGCGACGGCCGCAACAGCTGGTACGCGGGTATCGGCACCGGCTGGAACGCCACCGAGAACTTCAGCATCGGTGTCCACTACGACTACTACCGCGCCAAGTCGGGCGATGTGCGTGATCCGGTCAGCGGTGTGCGTTTCGAAGGTCCCAAGCGCTCGACCGCGCTGCTCGGCCTGACCGCGGAATACGCGTTCTGATCGACGTGTTCGCGCGTGCGTGACCGAACGGGCGCCGCAAGGCGCCCGTTCTTGCTTCTGCGCTGGCGGGTCGTCGAGCCTGCACCGTGCAGGAGGGACTTCGCCTCCGCCCGGGAAGGCGAACCAGTCTGTCGCGTCCGCGGGAGATGTGGCGCAGCGCTGGACCCGCGCGGCGCTGGCATCATCGGCGCATGTCGCCGTTGACCCTCGACCAGCTCCGTCGCTATGCCCTGGCGCGTTCGCTGTTCAAGCCGACCACGTTGATGCGCGCGATCGAGCGGGTCGGCTTCGTCCAGGCCGATCCGATCCGTGCACCGGCACGCGCGCAGGATCTGAGCCTGCGCCACCGCGTGATCGGCTATCGCGCCGGGGATCTGGAGCGGCGCTACCCGCGGCTGCCGCTGGAAGAGGACTTCTTCGTCAACTACGGATTCCTTCACCGCACGCACCAGGCGCTGATGCACCCGCGCATCGCCCGGGAGGACTGGACGGCCGCGCGTCGACGGCAGGCGCAGGCGGTCCTTGCGTTCGTTGCCGAACGTGGCAGCGCACATCCGCGCGAGGTCGACGCGCACTTCGCGCACGGCAAGGTCGTCAACTGGTTCGGCGGCTCGTCCAATGCCAGCACGCGACTGCTCGATGACATGCACTACCGCGGCCTGTTGCGCGTGGCGCGCCGGCACAACGGCACACGCGTCTATGCGGTCCGCGCACCGTTGCCGGCGCCAGCCGATCCCGACGCCGTCGCATTCCGCATGGACGCGCTGTTGGACCTGCTGGTGCGCACTTACGCGCCGCTGCCCGAGGCCAGCCTGCGGCAGCTGATGGCGTATCTGGCACGCGGCGTCCCGCAATGGCGCGATGCACGCGCCGCGGCGCTGGACCGCGCCCGCGCGCGCCTGGACGGGGCACGGATCGATGGCGTCGATTGGCTCTGGCCCGCCGGCGAGACGCCGCGCACCAGACGCTGGCGGGCCGACGCCGCAGTGCGCTTGCTGACGCCGTTCGATCCGGTGGTCTGGGACCGTCGCCGGTTCGAACTGTTCTGGGGCTGGCGCTACCGCTTCGAGGCCTACACACCCGCACCGGAGCGACGGCTGGGCTATTACGCACTGCCGCTGCTGTGGGGTGAGCGGGTGATCGGCTGGGGCAACCTGGCGGTCGTCGGCGGCGCGCTGTCGGTGGAGTTGGGTTACGTGGAAGGCCGGCCGCCACGCGACCCGGTATTCGCCGAGGGGCTGGCGCAGGAGCTGGACCGCATGCGTCTGTTCCTGGGTTCGAAGTGAAGGGGCTGCGCGCGCCTCACTGCTTCTCGCCGACCCACACCTGCATCTCCACCGTCTGCAGCAGCCCGTAGTTGGTCAGGAACGCCACGTCGGCGGCATCGCGTCCGTAGGCGATGACGATGCGTCCACCGCGCGGCGCGTCCTGGGTCGCATCGAAGGTGTACCAGCGGTCATCGAGGTAAGCCTCGAACCAGGCATGCAGATCCATCGGCTCGAGGCCGTACAGATAGCCGACCACCATGCGGGCGGGAATGCGCAGGCTGCGGCACAGGGTGATGCCGACGTGCGCGTAGTCGCGGCACACACCGGCGCCGTGGGCGATGGTGTCGAGTGCATCGGTGGTCGCGTCACTGACGCCGTACCGGTAGGCGATGTGCCGGCGGATCCACGCCACGATGGCGCCGACCTGGCCGCTGCGCGGCCCCGCCTGATCGACGATCTCCTGCGCGCGCTCGAATGCACGATCGCTCGGGCAGTAACGGCTCGGCAGCAGGTACTGCAGGGTGTGGCCGGGCAGCGACGCCGGCGCCATCGGCGCCGACCACGGCGCCACCGCGATGCTGCGCTCGGTCTCGACCTCCAGTTCGGTGCGGATGCGCATCCGCCCGCTGGGCACGACGAAGCGCTGGCACAGGTTGCCGAAGGAATCCACGAACTCCGTCGGGCGCACGTGGGGGTCGAATGCGTAGTGCTCGCTGACCAGCCACTGGGCGTCGCCACTGCGGGGCCGGAGCATCGCGACGACCGCGCAATCGACATCCGCCTCGACGATGAGCTCGCAGCCGGCCAGCAGGCGCATCGTGAGTCCTTGGATAGCAAGAGCGGGGGCGTATCGTGGCGATCATCGCGTGTAGCGGGTGTCGCTGTCGCCACCCGCGCGTGATTCGGGCGCCGGTGTGCGGGTAACGCATGGGCGGCGCTGCGCGCCCGGGCTGCGGATTCACGGCCATGCGACGTGCGCGGCGCGAGCGTAGCGGGCCCCCAGCCAGGAGCATCCGCGATGAATCAGCCCGCGCAGCAGCAGGACGTCCCAGGTGTCGAGAAGAAACTCGATCCCCAGGCCGACCATGGCGAGCAGAGCTACCGCGGCAGTGGCCGCCTCGAAGGCAAGGTCGCCATCATCACCGGTGGCGACAGCGGTATCGGTCGCGCGGTGGCGATCGCCTATGCGCGCGAAGGGGCCGACGTGCTGGTGAGTTATCTCAACGAGGACGAGGACGCGCGCGAGACCAGGCGCTGGGTGGAGCAGGCCGGGCGACGCTGCGAGCTGTTGCCGGGTGACATCGCCGACCCGGCGCATTGCCGGGCGATCGTGCAGAAGGCCGTCGATGCGTTCGGCCGTCTAGACATCCTGGTCAACAATGCGGCCTATCAGATGAGCTACGACTCGCTCGACGAGATTCCCGACGACAAGTGGGATTACACCTTCCAGGTCAATGTCACCGCGATGTTCCACCTGTGCAAGGCCGCGGTGCCGCACATGAAGCCCGGCGCCTCGATCATCAACACCAGCTCGATCAATTCCGACAAGCCCAACCCCACACTGCTGCCCTATGCGGCGACCAAGGGTGCGATCGCCAATTTCAGCGCGGGTCTGGCGCAGTTGCTGGCCGACAAGGGCATCCGGGTCAATTCGGTGGCGCCGGGTCCGATCTGGACCCCGCTGATCCCGGCGACCCTGTCCCCCGATGCGGTCGCCTCCTTCGGCAAGCAGACCCCTCTCAAGCGTCCCGGCCAGCCGGCCGAGTGCGCGCCGATCTATGTGCTGCTGGCCTCCGACGAAGGCAGCTACATGACTGGCGGCCGCTACGCCGTCACTGGCGGGATGCCGATCCTGTAGCCCACTGACCGCGGCCGCGTTTCTTCACTTCGGCGTGGCGCGGTCGCGGGCATATCCCCTCACACCCTGCACTCCGCAGGCGGGAGAGACCCATGGACAAGAACCGCACAGAAGGCGCCAAGAACCAGGTCAAGGGCGCTGCGAAGGAAGTGGCTGGCAAGGTCACCGGCAATACGTCGAAAGAAGTCGCCGGCAAGGTCCAGAAAACGGCCGGCAAGGCGCAGAGCGCGGTCGGCAAGGCCAGCGACGACGCGCGCAAGAAGCGTTGAACTTGGCGCAGGATGCGTCGGATGGGCGGCTTCGGCCGCCCTTTTCCGTTCTAGGGCGCCGTCAGCCGTTCCAGCGTATCCAGGAAGAGGAACGCCGCGTCGCGCGAGTCCCCGCACATGTCGGGCGCCGGGCGCAGCGATGCGCAGAATGCAGGCCGTTCGGCCCGGCCGAAAAGACGGCAGCGCAGGTGCTCGTCGAGCTGCACGCAGGGCACCCCCGCCGGCTTGCCCTGCGGCATGCCGGGGATCGGCGAGGTGATCGACGGCGCGATGCAGCAGGCGGCGCAGAGGTGCCGGCAGTCCACCGGCCTAGCGCCCGCAGGGCAGTAACGCGCCGCCCGTCAGGCGGCGCGGGCTGACGCAGGGCATCGACACGGACGCGGCATCCACGAAGCCTAGTCGGCCGTGGTCAGCGAGATGTTCCGCGCCTGCAGTGCATCGAACACGGCATCGGTTTCCGGGCGTACGCCATGCCACAACTCGAAGCTCTCGGCCGCCTGTTCGACCAGCATGCCCAGACCGTCGATCACTCCCTGGCAGCCGTGCGCGCGCGCCCACGCCAGGAACGGCACCGCCGCTTCCCCGTAGCTGAGGTCGACCGCATCGGTGCGCATGCCCACGAGCGAGCGCGGCAGTGCCGGCACGCTGCCATCGCGGCCTGCCGAAGTCGCGTTGATGATCAGCTCGAACTCGCCCATCTCGCCGAGCTGTTCGAAATAGCGCGGATGCACCACGCCGGGCTCGCCGAGCGCGTCGGCCAGTGCGTCGGCGCGCGCGGGCGTGCGGTTGACCACGTAGAGCTCGGAGACCCCTGCGTCGAGCAGCGCGGGTGCCACGCTCCTTGCCGCGCCGCCTGCGCCGATCAGCAGGGTGCGACGCCCGCGCAGGTCGAGGCTGCGGCGGTCGGTCAGGTCGCGGACCAGGCCGACGCCGTCGGTCGTGTCGCCATGCCAGGTCTCCCCGCGGCGCACGAGCGTATTGACCGCACCGGCGCGCGTGGCCCGCTCGCTGCGCGTCGAGGCCAGGTCGTAGGCGAGCGTCTTCAGCGGCAGGGTGATGTTGGCCCCGGTTCCGCCCGCGGCGGCGAAGGCCGCCAGCGCGTCGGCAAAGGTCGCCGGCGGCGCGTCGATCGCCTCGTACACCAGGTCGATGCCGGTCTGCCGGCCGAACGCCTGATGGATGCGGGGTGACAGGGAGTGTGCGACCGGATGGCCGAACACGGCGTAGCGGGCGGTCGACATGGAAGCCTCGGTGGCGGGCGCGCCGGACTGGCGTGCCGACAAGTCTAGTGGGGGGGCGGACACGGGGCGTGCAGGCAGGCCTGCCTCACCGGACCAGACGCCGGGGTATGGCAAAAAAATGGCGGCGGCATGCCCTATCGGGGCAGAAAGTTGTGTAGAACGTCAGAGCCGGAGCGTGGCGCGTCAGGTTGTGCCGCCACCGGGGGAGAAGACGCTGGGGTCGATCGTTCGACGGCGGCGTCGTCTGGGTCAGGAAGGTCCATCCACGAGGGAACATCCGCATGTCACGCATCCGAAAGGTGGGAGCGGCGTCCGCGCTGCTCGGCCTCGCTGTCGTCGCGGTCGCCAGTACCGCGCTTCCGTCCCGTGTCCCGGCCCTCGGGAATGCGGTCGATTCCGCCAAGGCCAGTATCGGTGCCCTGCTGGGCGGCACGTCGCCGGTCGACACGCGCGGCGCTGCAACCGTCACCCGCGGTGGCGGCACGGGCGCGCCGGCTGAACCCGGGGTCGCGCAGCCGGGTACGCCCGAGCGCTACATCGTCGTATTCGAAGAGCCGGCACTGGCCGCCTACAAGGGCGGCCTCGGCGGGCTGGCCGCACCCGCGCGGCGTGCCGACGCACGCGGCAAGTCGCGGCTGGACGTCAGGAGCGCCAGCGCGCGCAGCTACGTCAGCTACCTGCAGGGACGCCAGTCCGACCTCGTGGGGGCGATGGCCCTGCGCGTCGGCCGTCCGCTCGACGTCGAGCGGCGCATGCAGCACGCGGTCAACGGCGTCGTCGTCGAGTTGACCGCGACCGAGGCCGCCAGGATCGAGAAGCTCGACGATGTCCGCCTGGTCGAGGCCTATCGCGAGTACACGCTCGATACCGATACCGGTCCGCGCCTGATCGGCGCCGAGGCGGTCTGGGATGGCAGCTGGACCGGGGCAACCGGCCAGTTCCAGGGCGAGGGCATCGTCTACGGCATCCTCGATTCGGGCATCAACTTCGGCTCGCCCTCGTTCGCGGCGGTGGATCCGATCGACGGCTACCAGCACGTCAATCCGCTGGGCGCCGGCACCTATCTGGGCAGCTGCGCGGCCGGCGGTGTCGACGCGGGACGTTGCAACGACAAGCTCATCGGTGGCTACGACTTCGTCTGCGAAGCGCCGGGCAACACCTGCGGCAACTCCAGCTTCCGCGAGGAGCGCGGGTTCGGCGACACCAACGGCCACGGCACGCACGTGGCCTCGACCGTCGCCGGCAATCGCCGCGACGTGTCCTATCGCGGCAACACGCGTCGCATTTCGGGCGTGGCGCCGCGCGGCAACCTCGTCGCCTACGACATCTGCTACACCAACATCGCCACCGGCCAGGGCCAGTGCCCGAACGTCGCCGCGGTCGCGGCGATCAACCAGGCGATCGCCGACGGGGTAGTGGATGTCCTCAACTACTCGATCAGTGGCGGCGCCCAGCCCTGGACCGAAGTCGTCTCGCTGGCGTTCCTCAATGCGACCGATGCCGGCATCTACGTCGCGTCCTCGGCAGGCAACAGCGGCCCGGGGCCGAACACCATGGGGCATCTGGAACCATGGGTCTCCTCGACGGCAGCGGCGCAGCACGGCCGCGGCTCGTTCGCACTCGCCCTCGAGGTGACCGGTCCGGGCAACGTGCCCGAGCAGCTGCGTCCGGTGCTGGTCGACGAGGGCTCGGGCGGCGTGGCGTTCAATGCGACGATTCCGGGCAATACGCCGCTGCGGGTCAGCGCAACGCTCGATAGCGTCGACGACGGCTGCAACGGGTTCCCGGCCGGCAGCTTCCAGGGCGCGATCGCGGTGGTCCGCCGCGGCACCTGCTCGTTCGTGATCAAGGCCGACAATGCCCGCAACGCCGGCGCGATCGCGGTGGTGATCGCCAACAACGCCGCCGGCGCCATCATTCCGTCGGTGCCCGGCGCCACGATTCCGGTGTTCGGCATGCCCCAGGCCGATGCCGACGTACTGCGCGACTTCGTGCGGGCCAACCCGACTGCGACGGCCAGCGTGCTGTACCCGCCGATCGCGCTGCCCAACACCGCCGACGCGCTCGGCGCCTTCAGCTCGCGCGGCCCCGCAGGCACGTTCAACCTGGTCAAGCCCGACATCACCGCCCCCGGCGTGAGCATCCTCGCGGCCTACGCCGGAGCCACGATCACCGGCTTCGAGAGCCTGGTGGAGTCGATCAACGGCACCTCGATGGCATCGCCGCACCAGGCCGGCGCCGCCGGTCTGATCCGTCAGGCGCGGCCGGGCTGGTCCGTCCCCGAGATCAAGTCGGCGCTGGCGATGACCGCCAAGACCGAAGTGTTCAAGGAGGATTCGGTCACCCCGGCGACGCCGTTCGACAAGGGCAGCGGCCGGGTCCAGGTGGACCGCGCGATCAACGCCGGCCTGGTGATGCACGAAACGACCGCGAACTACCGCGCGGCCGATCCGGCGTTGGGTGGTGACGAGTCGGCGCTCAACCAGCCGAGCATCGCCAACCGCAGTTGCTACAGCAGCTGCAGCTTCGTGCGCACCTTCCGCAACCCGCACGGCAGCGCGTCGAGCTGGCGCATCAGCTTCAGCGGCGTCAACGCGACGGCGACGCCGTCGACGCTCAAGGTGCCTGCGGGCGGTACGGCCTCCGTCCGCATCACGGTCAACACCCGCGATGTGGCCGCCAACGGCAGCTGGAGCTTCGGCGAGATGCGGCTCGAGTCCAGCGGCCCGATCCTGGGCGTGCAGCGCACGCCGCTGACGCTGCCGATCGCCATCGCGGTCCAGGCGCCGGTGGTCAAGCTGCCCGAGTCGATTTCGCTGGCCCTTGCGGCCGGCCGCAGCGGGACCGCGACCGGTTCGGTGGCCAACGTCGGCGGCTCGCCGCTGGCCTACAGCGTCGCCAACACCGGCGCCGGCAGCCTGGCGCTTGTCGATCGCCTGCGTGGCACCCTGACCAACGGCTATCGCGGCATCTACCGCTCCGATGCCGGCAGCCCGGTGGCGCAGATGGTGGCCGACGATTTCGTCGTCGAATCGCCGACGCGGCTGACGGCGATCCTCAACGAGGGCTTTGCGGTCGGTGGCACGTTCACTGCCACCCAGGTGGGCTGGGCGATCTTCGCCGATGCCAATGGCGTGCCCGCCGGCAACCCGGTGACCACGCCCGGCGCCGCGGTGTGGCGTTTCCTCGGTGCGCCGAACGCCCCGGGGGTGCAGGTCTCGGGCACCAACCTCGGCTTCAACTTCGGTGCCGCGGGCCAGGACGTCGTGCTGCAGCCGGGCCGGTACTGGCTGGTCGCCTATACCCGCGGGCCCTATGCCTCGAGCTGGGCGTGGTACGCATCGCCGGCGGGTAACGGCAGCTTCGCGTTCATCGAGATCGCCTCGACTGGCGCGGGCAGCTGGTCGCTGTTGAACAACTACGCGGGGCTGTCGGTGCAGGTGCGTGGCGAGGTGGCATGCGGCGCGCCGTGGATGGGTGCCGTCACCCCGGCCTCGGGCACGGTGCAGGCCGGTGCGGTCCAGGCCAACCGCGTCTCGCTCAGCGCGGCGGGGCTGTCGCCCGGGCGCCACGTCGGTCACTTGTGCGTGAGCAGCAATGATCCGGCGACGCCGAAGGCGGCTGCGCCGGTGGTGCTGACAGTGAACTGACCGGGCGCAATCGCACGACGGGAACGCCCGGGCTTGCCCGGGCGTTCTTTTTTGGGCACCGGCCCGACTGCAAGCCGAAGGCCCTTGCCCGGCTGGCGGTGGCGCCGGGCCGCCGCGGACCTTCAGTCGGTCCCGGCCACGCAGGGCGACGGGCATTGCCCGGCGCTTTCGGGCCCGCTGCCGCTGATGCGTCCAGCGCCGGCGCCGGACGCCTGCGGGTGCTCAGCCTTCGCGCAGCCAGCGCGCCGCGTCGAGCGCGAAGTAGGTCAGTACGCCATCGGCGCCGGCGCGCTTGAACCCAAGCAGGGCCTCGAGCACGCATCTGCGCTCGTCCAGCCAGCCATTGGCCGCGGCGGCCTTGAGCATCGCGTACTCGCCGCTCACCTGGTACGCGAACACCGGCACGCCGAATTCGTCCTTGGCGCGACGCACGATGTCCAGGTACGGCATGCCCGGTTTGACCATGACCATGTCGGCGCCCTCGTCGAGATCCTGCGCGATCTCGCGCATGGCCTCGTCGGCATTGCCGGGATCCATCTGGTAGGTCGACTTGTCCGCCTTGCCGAGTGCGCCGGCCGAACCGACCGCGTCGCGGAACGGGCCGTAGAACGCGCTGGCGTATTTGGCCGCGTAGGCGAGGATGCGCGTATGCACATGACCGTCGGCCTCGAGCGCCTCGCGGATCGCCCGCACCCGGCCGTCCATCATGTCGCTGGGCGCCACGACATCGGCCCCGGCGCGTGCGTGGCTCAGCGCCTGGCGCACGAGCGCCTCGACGGTGATGTCGTTGACCACGTAGCCGACGTCGTCGGTGATGCCGTCCTGGCCGTGCGAGGTATAGGGGTCGAGGGCGACGTCGGTGATCACGCCCAGGCCGGGGAAGCGCGATTTCAGTGCCCGCACCGCGCGCTGGCACAGGCCTTCGTCGTCCCAGGCGGCCGCGGCGTCGAGCGATTTCGCGTCCGGGGCAGTGACCGGAAACAGGGCGATCGCCGGAATGCGCAGTTCGCTCGCGGTCTCGGCCACGCGCAGGAGTTCGTCGATCGACAGGCGCTCCACGCCCGGCATCGACGGCACCGCGGCGCGGCCCCGGGCCTCGTGCACGAACACCGGATAGATCAGGTCGTCGACGGTCAGCGTGGACTCGCGCATGAGCCTGCGCGAGAAGTCGTCGCGGCGCATCCGCCGCATGCGGGTATCGGGTCGGGTCATGGCGCGAATTCTACGCGTGCGCCCGCCGGCCGGCCTGCGGCGCGGGGTCGCAGGCGGGCGCTGCAGGACGCGGCGTCGCGCCGGTCACGGGCCACCCGGCGACCGCTTGCGCAGGGCGCAGGCGGTCGAGACGACGTTCGCCAACCCTGGCGCGGCCGCGCGCCAGCCTCAGCCGGCGTCGTGGACGCCGTCGATCTCCAGCGCGAGCTCCCGCCGGCAGATCGCCGCATGCAGCAGCAGGCGCGGCAGGCGATCGCCGTAGCGGGTTTCGAACGCCTCCGCGACCGCCGGCAGGTCGCTGGCATCGCGCACGTACACCTTGAGCCGCGAACCGGGGCCGAATTCGGCCGGCAGTTCCGGGCGGTGCCGCCGCGCCGAGGCGATCAAGGCATCGAAATTGGCGAAGGTCTCGTCGAGCTGGGCGAGCAACTCGCCTTCGTGCTGCGAGGCATGGCCGACCACGCTGGCGGTGCCCGACAGCATCAGCGGCATCTCGCTGCCGGCCGGCGGCAGCATCGCGCGGGCGAAGCTCGGCGCCTGCGGCCCGTACTGGCGCGGGTAGCGGTAGGCGCTGACCTGGCGAGGGTTTTCGACCGGCGTACCCGGCAGGCGCCCGGCCAGCCAGTAGACCTGGATCCGGCGATCGGCGTCGCAACGGCCGATCGCGGTCGCGGCGGGCAGCTGGGAGGTGTCGAACGCCCCCAGCCCGCGCGCCCGGCCCACGCAGAACTGGCGGTAGCGCTCGCTGTCGCCGTCCCCATGGGTGATCGCGTCGAGGTAGTTCCAGATCCGCAGCAGGTGCGGGAATTCCCCGGCGCCGATGAAATCGGTCAGCTCGCGGTAGGCCTGCTCGGCGGCGAGCAGGATGCCGGAGTGGTCGCCCTCGCCGGTGTGGCCCTCGGGTTCGTCGACCTCGATCGCGCCGAAGATCAGTTCCCCATCGGTCGACCAGGCGATGTTGCCGTCACGGCCGTGCCGCACCGGCGCCTGGCCGCGCCAGACTTCGAGCAGCGAGGCCCCGAAAGGCTGCAGCGGCACGCGCAGCCAGCGCGGGTCGTCGATGGCCGGGGCCGCGTCGCCGAACCCGAACACGGCGAGGACATCGGCCTGCGCCAGCAAGCTCTCCGGCGACACGCCGTCGACGTAATCGACGCGCAGGCGGGGCAGCGGCGGCACGGGATGCGTGGCGGGACGGTTCATGGGTTGCCCTCGTGCAGAGTCTCGCCGCGGAAGCCGGCCAGCCCCTGGCGGCGGCGGATCAGCCAGCCGTGCAGCGCCCGGGGGGCGATCGCGATGGCGTTCATGGCGTAGATCATGCGGAACAGGTAAAGGCGCCAGCGGACCGCGTCATTGTCGAAGACATCGCCCGCCAGCATCGAAATCACCGCCTGCTCCACCTGCAGGGCGTTGCGCGGCGCCGCGAACAGGCGTTGCATGACCGGCGTGTTGAAGCGGTGGATGAACCAGGTGAAATGGCGCAGGCCGCGCCGCAGCTGCGCCTGCATCGCGCGCTGCAGCGAGGCCTCGCGCTCGGGCGCGTGCAGCGCCGCATCGACCAGCGCGGCGCCGCGGCGCGCGCTGTCCATCGCCAGGAATACGCCCGACGAGAAGATCGGATCGATGAAGGTGTAGGCATCGCCGACCAGCAGCCAGCCCGGGCCGCACATGCGGGTCGCGCCGTACGAATAGTTGCCGGTGGCGTGCACGGGCGCGATGCGCTCGGCCGCCTGCATGCGCGCCCGGACCGCGGGGATGCCCTGCAGCGTGCGCATCAGCAGCGCTTCGTTGTCGAGACGCTCCGGGCCTGCGCCACGCTGTTTGAGGTAGTCGGGAAAACACACCGCGCCGACGCTCATCACGTCGTCGGGCAGCGGAATCATCCACATCCAGCCGGACGCGAAACGGGCGATGGTGATGTTGCCGGCGTCCGCGCCGGGCTGCCGGCGCACGCCGCGGAAATGGCTGAAGAGCGCCGCCGACTGGTGGGTGCGGCTGCGGCGCTTGGTGCCGAGCTTCGAGGCCAGGAAGGTGTCGCGGCCGCTCGCGTCGATCACGTAGCGCGGGGCAAAGCGCAGGCGCGTGCCGTCGTGCGTCGCCGCCTCGACCCGCGCGGGGCGACCGTCGTCGCCGAAGACGACGTCGGTGACCCGGGTCCGCTGGTGCGCCTCCACGCCGTTTCGCTGCGCATGCGCAAACAGCAACTGGTCGAACTGGTCGCGGCGCACGTGCACGGCGAAGTCCGATTTCGGATCGAGCGCGCGGGTGAAGTGGAACACATGGCTGCGGCCCGTCTCGCCCGGCATCGGGAAGTCGGCGCCGGCCTTGAGCACGCCGATCGCGCGGACCTCGTCGAGCACGCCCAGCTCGTCGAGGATGGGCATGTTCATCGGCAGCAGCGATTCGCCGATGTGGAACCGCGGGTGGGCGTCCTTCTCGAGCATCACCACCGAATGCCCGGCGCGGGCGAGCAGGGTGGCCGCGGTGCTGCCGGCCGGACCGCCGCCGATGACCACCACGTCGATGTCGCGCAGATCGGCATCGGCAGTGGAAGCAGGGGCTGCAGCGTGCGGCGTCGGTGTCATCCAGCTGGAATGGGCGGCGAACAGGCGCGCATCATAGCGGAAGCGCCGCGGCGCCCGGCCCGCCCTTGCGCCCGCGGGGCCGATGCCGGATCGTTGCAGCCCTGTCACCCCACGGAAGTCCCGATGTCCGCACAAACCGAAGCCGAACGCGCGCTGGCCGACCTGCTGGTCGAGAGCCTGAACCTCGAGGACGTGCAAGCGGCCGACATCGATCCCGAGGCTCCGCTGTTCAATGCCGGCCTCGGCCTGGACTCGATCGACGCGCTGGAACTCGCGCTGGCGATCAGCAAGCGCTACGGCTTCCAGCTGCGCTCCGACAACGACGAGAACCGCAAGATCTTCGCCTCGCTGCGCGCCCTGTCGGCGCACGTCGAGCAGCACCGCACCACTTGATCCTGCTGCTGCAACTGCTGCTGGGGCTCGGCTACACGGCCCTGGCGCACCTGGCCAGTCTCCGGCATCACGACGGTCTCGCCCTCGGCGCCCTCGCGGCGTTGATCGCGATGCTGGTCGTCGAGCCGCTGCTGGCGCGCCGGCCCTGGGCCTTCGTCGCCTTGCCGCTGCTTGCCTGGGGCGCTTGGGCGCTCTACGCCGCAGGCCATGCGGCCCTGCCGCTGCTGCTGGTGCCGGTGGTGTTCGTGGTCGGCATCGCCTGGATCTTCGCGCGCACCTTGCGGCCCGGCCGCACGGCGCTGATCACCCGCATCGTGATCGGCATCGAAGGCCATGCTGATGCGACCGAACTGGCGCCCGACCTGCTGCGCTACACCCGCGGCCTGACCGCCGCCTGGGCCGCCGTGCTGCTGGGCATGGCCGGCGGCAACCTGCTGCTCGCCCTGCTGGCCAGCCCGGCCGGCCTGCTCGAAAGTCTCGGCGTGCCGTCGCCGCTGCCGATCAGCCAGGCGCAGTGGTCGTGGTGGGCGAACCTGTTGAACTACGGCGTGATCGGCGGCTTCTTCGTCATCGAGTTCGCGATCCGGAAACGGCGTTTCCCGGGCCGATATCACGGATTTTTCGATTTTCTGCGCAAGCTGGCCGATCTCGGCCCGACGTTCTGGCGCGACCTGCTGCGCTGAAGGCCGCTCCGCCCCCATCGGCTTGCTGAACGGACCTGCCGCGATCAGCGCGCGTCACACGGGATATCCTATGCGCCTCATGGAATACCGACAGACCCGCGCCGAGACCGGGGCGACGGCGCTCGCGGCCCTGTCCGCGCGGACGCTCAACGTTCTGGAATGTCTCTACACCCTGCTATGGACGGCGGGCTGGATCAGCGTGGCGTTGATCCGCCAGGCGGTGACCGGTCGGCGCGATCTCGCCCTGACGATGGCGCGCACCCACTGGGCGCCGGGCCTGGTCGGACCGGCCGGCGGACTGACCGTGGAAGGCCGCGAGGCGGTGGACTGGTCGCGTCCGTACATGGTGGTCGCCAACCACGAATCCCTGCTCGACATCTGCGTGCTGTTCATGGCCGTGCCGGCGCCGCTGCGTTTCCTGCTCAAGGAGGAAATGCGCCGGGTGCCGTTCCTGGCCGGCTACGCGCGTGCCACCGGCATGCTGTTCATCAGCCGCGAGGATCGCCGCGCCGGGCCGGTGCTGCGGCGCCAGGTCGCCGGGCTGCTGGCGGCGGGCAAGTCGTTGTGCCTGTTCCCCGAAGGCACGCGTTCGCGCGACGGGCGCCTGGGGGAGTTCAAGTCGGGCTCGTTCCAGGCCGCGATCGACGCGGGCGTCGACGTACTGCCGATCGCGCTGCATGGCACCGGCGATGTGTTGCCGGCCACCGGTTTTTTCCGCACCTGCCGCGGCCCGATGCAGGCCACGGTGGGCAAGCCGATCCCGGTCCAGGGCCGGATCGGCGCCGCCGGCCGCCAGGCCCTCGCCCGCGAGGCGCAGGACGCCGTGGCCGCGATGCTCGGCAGGCGCTGAACGATGGCGACGCACCCGTTCGTGATCGAGGCGACCCATCCCTGCCTGCCCGGCCATTTTCCCGGACAGCCGCTGGTGCCGGGCGTGGTGATCCTGGACCGGGTGGTCGCCGCGGTCGAGGCGCTGCATGGGCCGCTCGCCACGCTGCGACTGCCGCAGGTGAAGTTCGTCCAGCCCCTGCGGCCCGGCGAGCGCGCGAGCATCGTGCTCGAAGACACCCGCCGTGACGGCACCCCGCGCTGGCGCTTCCGGGTGGAGCGCGAGGGGGCGTTGCTGGCCAGCGGTGAACTCGTCGCCGACGGCCCGGCGCTGGCATGAGCAGCGAGTGGAAGGCGCGCCGCGAAGGCGGCGGGCGGATCGCATTGCGGACCCTGATCGCGGTCGCTTCGGTCCTCGGCCGCGGCCCCTCACGCGCGTTGCTGTATCCGATCGCGTTGTATTTCATGCTGCGGCGGGGCGCCGAGCGTCGCGATTCGCGCCTGTACCTGACGCGCATGTTCGGCCGGCCAGCCACGCTGCGCGAAGTGGGCCGCCACTTCCTGACCTTCGCCGCAACCATCCTCGACCGGCTGTTCCTGCTCAGCGAGAACACGCGCCGCTTCGACGTCCACGCGCAGGGGCTCGACATCCTGCACGGCCATCTCGATACCGGTCGCGGCGTGCTGCTGTTCGGCTCGCACCTGGGCAGTTTCGAAGTGTTGCGCGTACTCGCGAGCCAGCGGCCGGACTACGCCATCCGGGTCGTCCTCGACCGCGCGCACGGTCAGGCGATGACCGAACTGCTCGAGACCCTCAATCCGGACATTGCCGCGACGGTGATCGATGCCGGCGACGGCGGGCCCGCGGTCGCACTGGCGATCCAGGAAGGCCTCGCACAAGGCGCGATGGTC
The DNA here is from genome assembly GCF_002327105.1 of Luteimonas chenhongjianii. GTDB lineage: Bacteria > Pseudomonadota > Gammaproteobacteria > Xanthomonadales > Xanthomonadaceae > Luteimonas > Luteimonas chenhongjianii. The sequence continues at coordinate 899,382 of NZ_CP023406.1, forward strand.
GCGTTGCTGGTGGACCGCAGCCAGGAGGGCGGCAGCACCCTCGGCGTGCCTTTCCTCGGCGAGACGGCGCAGTTCCCGGTCGCGCCCTGGTTGCTGGCCTCGGTACTCAAGGTGCCGGTGATGCTGGCCTTCGGCCTGTACCGTGGGGGCAACCGCTACGACCTGTTGTTCGAACCCTTCAGCGACGGCATCGACCTGCCGCGCCGCGAACGCCAGGCCGGTGTGGCCGCGCTTATCCACCGTTACGCCGCGCGGCTGGAACATCACGCGCGCAGTGCCCCCTACAACTGGTTCAATTTCTATGACTTCTGGAAACGCGACGACGAGGCGCCGGTCCAGGCGCACGCATCTGCTGCTGGCGACGCTGCTGCTGCCGGGCTGGGCCGCAGCGCAGAACACTGAGGCGGCGCGCGCGAGCCAGTCGCGCGACCGCGTGCCGGCGCCGGCCGCCGTTGCGCCGCGCAGCGTCGATGCGGACTGGATCCTGCATCGGCTGACCCAGGGCGCGGCAAGCGCCACGCCGTTCGTCGAGTTGCGCGTCTCCCCGATGCTCAAGCGGCCGCTGCTGCTGTCGGGCGAGTACCGGCGCCCCGATGCCGATACCCTGGTGCGCGAAGTGCGCACGCCCTATGTCGAGACCACGACGATCCGTGGCGGCGAAGCGACGATCGCCCGCGAGGGCCGCAGCCCGCGTACGTTCTCGCTCTCGCGCGTGCCGGAACTTGCGGTGCTGCAGGGCAGCTTCGGCGCGCTGCTCGCCGGGGACCGCAAGGCGCTGGAAACCGTCTATGCCGTCGAGGCCGATGGCGTGCCGGCCGACTGGACGCTGACCCTGGTCCCGCGCGAGCCGCGGACCGCCGCGCGCATTGCCGGCATCGTGCTGCGCGGCCGTGATGGCGAACTGCGCTGCATCGAGACCCGCCCGAAGCAGGGCGAGCCGCAGCCGACCCTGCTCGGCAGCGCCGCGACCGCGGCGGCCGGCCTCGATTCGCTCGAAGCGGCGCAGCGGCTGTGCCACGACGTGCCGCGTTGAGCGGGCGCCCGGGACTGCGTGATGCGCTGCTGCAGCGTCCCGGCCTGCGGCTGACGCTTGCGGTCGCGTGGCTGCTCGCCCTGCTCGCGCTCGGTGCGATCGCCGCCTCGCAACTCCAGTTCAGTGGCGACCTGCGCCGCTTCCTGCCCGATGCGCGCACGCCCGAGCAGCGCCTGCTGATGGAAGAACTCGGCGACGGGCCGGGCTCGCGCCTGCTGATGCTGGCGATCTCGGGCGATGCGCCTGAAGTGCTCGCCGCGCGCGCGCGCGATCTGCATGCCGCACTGGCCGGCGATCCGCGCTTCACCCTGGTCACCAATGGCGGCGAAGCCGGGCTGGACGCGTTTCCCGAAGACCTGCTGGCGTATCGCTATCTGCTGACATCCTCGTTCGACGATGCGCCGCTGGATGCCGCTGTCCTGCGCGACGCGCTCGATGCGCGGCTGCAGGACCTCGGCTCGCCTGCCGCTGGCCTTGTCGAGCCCTTGATCCCGTCCGACCCGACGCTCGAGGTCCTGACGCTGGCCGAAGCCTGGCAGCCCGCGGGCGCGCCGCAGCGGCTGCACGATGTGTGGTTCGACAAGGCGGGCGAACAGGCGCTGCTGCTGGTGGAGACGCGTGCGGCCGGCTTCGACCCCACGGGTCAGCTCGACGCGGTGGGCACGATCCGCGACACCTTCGCGCAACAGGCGGGCGGGAGCGGGGCGGTGCTCGAAGTCGTCGGGCCCGGCGCGTTCTCGGTCGACATCGGTGGCCGCACCCAGGCCGAGGCGCAGCGTATCGGCATGGTCGACACCATCGGCCTGATCCTGTTGCTGCTCGTCGCGTACCGCAGCTGGAAGATGCCGCTGCTCGGCGTGCTGCCGCTCGCCAGCGCGGGCATCGCCGGACTCACCGCGGTGGCATTGCTGTTCCCCGGCGGCGTGCACGGCATCACCATCGCGTTCGGCTTCACCCTGATCGGCGTGGTGCAGGACTACCCGATCCACTTCTTCAGCCACCAGCGCGCCGGCCTGTCGCCGTGGAAGAACGTGCGCGGGCTGTGGCCCGCGTTGTCGACCGGCGTCATCGCGACCTGCATCGCGTACGCGACGTTCCTGTTCTCCGGCGTCGACGGGCTGCGCCAGCTCGCGGTGTTCACGATCACCGCGCTGGCCGTCGCCGCGCTGACCACGCGCTATCTGCTGCCGGGTCTGGTCGACCCCTCGCCGCCGGATCTCGCGGGTTCGCTGCGGCTGCAGCGCCTGTGGCACCGCATCGAAGCGCTGCCGCGGCCGAAGTGGTCGCTGGCGGTGCTGGCCGTCGCGGCTGGCGCGGCGATCGCTTTGAGCCCCGGTGCGTTCTGGCAGAACGACCTGTCGAAGCTGACGCCGGTCGATCCGGATTCGATACAGCGCGACACCGAACTGCGCGCCGAACTCGGTGCGCCCGACGTGCGTTATGTCCTGGTCGCACAGGCCGACGACAGCGACGCCGTACTCGGTGCCACCGCCGCGCTGCGACCGTCGCTGGACGCGCTGGTCGCCGCGGGTCGCCTCGACGGCTACGACATGGCGGCCCGTTACCTGCCCGACGCCGCCACGCAACGCGCGCGTCAGGATGCGCTGCCGGACACGCCCGCGCTGCGCGCGATGCTGGCCGAGGCGCTGGCAGGCTCGCCGTTCAACGACGATGCCTTCGAGCCCTTCGTCGAGGACGTCGCGCGGGCCAGGGCGGCGGCGCCGCTGACCCGGGCCACGCTCGACGGCTCGCCGCTCGCGACCGCGGTCTCGGGTCTGCTGCTGGAAGGGGAAGGCAGCTCGACCGCCCTGGTCTCGCTCAGCGGTCTGGACGACCCGGCGGATGTTGCCGCGCTCGCCGCGCAGGCGGCTGCCCCCGGCATCGATGTGCGCCTGCTCGACATGAAGGACGCATCCGAATCGCTGGTGATCGAGTACCGCGGCCGGGTACTGGCGGCGATGGCGGTCGCGCTGGTGCTGCTGGTCGTCACGGTGTGGATCGCGCTCCGGCAGCCGCGCCGGGTCTGGCGCGTGCTGCTGCCGACCTTGCTGACCCTGGTGGTGGTGGTGGCCGTGCTGCGGCTGGCGGGCGTGGAGCTCACCCTGTTCCATCTGGTGGCCCTGATCCTCGCCGCCGGCCTCGGCCTGGACTACGCGCTCTTCTTCGAACACGCCGGCGATGATCGCGACGACCAGATCCGCACCCTGCATGCGGTGCTCGTCTGCAGCCTGATGACGCTGCTGGTCTTCAGCCTGCTGGCGCTTTCGTCGATCCCGGTGCTGCGGGCGATCGGCAGCACCGTCGCGCTCGGCGTGGTCTGCAACTTCGTCCTGTCGCTGCTGGTCGCGCGCCGGCGGGCCGCGATCACTGCGGCGCGCGCCGAACCGGCCCCGGTGCCATGACGCTCGTCGATCGCGACACCATCGAATCGATGATCCCGCACCAGGGTGCGATGTGCCTGTGGGACGCGGTGACTGGGTGGGATGCGTCGAGCGTCAGGCTGCGCAGCGCAAGCCATCGCGATCCGGCCAATCCGCTGCGCAGCGACGGCATGCTGCGCGCGCTGCATCTGTGCGAATACGGTGCGCAGGCAATGGCGGTCCACGGTGGCCTGCGCGCGCGTGCGAGCGGCGCGTCCGTGCGTCCCGGCATGCTGGTGGCGCTGCGCGGCGTGCAGCTGCACGTGGCGCGGATCGACGCGCTTTCCGGCGACGTGGAATGCGTCGCCGAGGTGCTTGTCGAATCGGAGGACAGCCAGCAGTACGCCTTCCGCATCGTGTGTGACGGCGTACTGCTCGCCGAGGGTCGCGCTGCGGTGATGCTGGGGCCGGCGCCGCCCTAGGCGTCCCGCTCGAGGGCTTCGATCCGGGGAAGGAAACGGATGCCCGCGCGCCGCTTCGCTGCGGACGCGTCAATGCGCGACGTGCGTCATCGGCCCGGCGCCCTGCATGGGCCCAGTCGGGGCGCATGCAGCTGATCGTCCCATGGCCCGGAGCCCGACCCGCGTGATCCGCCCGGCTCCGACCTTGCCGCGTGCGGCCGACATCGAGCGCATCGCAGTGCACACGGCCGATGCGCATTCCATGCCCGCGAGCAATCGCGGCGCGCTCGCTACAATCACCCGATGAGCGAATCCCCGAACCAGGCGCCCGCGCGCCGTGCACTCGTGACCGGCGGCAGTGGCGACATCGGTGGCGCGGTCTGTCGCCGGCTCGCGGCCGACGGATTGCATGTGATCGTCCACGCCAACGCCAATCTCGCACGTGCCCAAAGCGTGGTCGCCGACATCGTTGCCGCGGGCGGCAGCGCCGAGGCGATCGCCTTCGATGTCGCCGATGGGGCCGCGACCCGCGGCGCGCTCGACGCCTTGCTCGAAGCCGGGCCGGTCCAGGTGGTCGTCAACAATGCCGGTGTGCACGACGACGCGCCAATGGCCGGCATGTCGGAAGTGCAGTGGAAGCGGGTGATCGATGTCTCGCTGCACGGCTTCTTCCATGTCACCCAGCCGCTGCTGCTGCCGATGGCGCGCAAGCGCTGGGGTCGCATCGTCAGCGTATCGTCCGTGGCCGCGGTGACCGGCAACCGGGGGCAGACCAACTACGCAGCCGCGAAAGCGGCGCTGCACGGCGCCTCGAAGTCGCTGGCGCGCGAGATGGCCAGCCGCGGCATCACCGTGAACGTGGTCGCTCCGGGCGTGATCGCCGGCAGCATGGCCGACGAGGCGTTTCCGGCCGAGACCATCCGGCAGATCGTGCCGGCGGCCCGGCCCGGCACTCCCGACGAGGTCGCAGCGCTGGTCGCCTTCCTGTGCTCGGAGCAGGCGGGCTACATCAACGGCCAGGTCATCGGCATCAACGGCGGCATGGGCTGAGCGCCCGCGCATGGCCGCGTCGTGTCCACGCCAGCTTTATGTCGCCGGGCAGATGATCGCGCAGTACCCGTCCGGGTCCCGACCGACCGAGGAATCGCCATGCGCGTCTTCCGCACCGTAGTGCTGCTGGCCACCCTTGCCCTTGCCGGGTGCGCCAGTTCCCACGTCCTGACCGGGACGCCGCGGGCGCCGATCGATCCGGCCCAGGTCCGCATCTACTACGGCCCGCCGCCGGGCCAGTACGAGGAAATCGCCATCCTCAACGCCAGCAGTGGCGCGCTGACCTATGGCGACCAGAACAAGATCGATTCGGCGCTGCAGAAGCTGCGTCGGGAGGCGGCCAAGCTCGGCGCCAATGGCGTGCTGTTCCAGGGCACCGCGGATGGCCACCGCGACGGTGGCATCAGGGTCGGCGGCGGCTTGGGTCGCGGCAGCGGGCGCTGGTTCTCGTCGGCCGGTGTGGGCGTGAACGTCAGTCCGAGGCCGAAGTACGCCAACGGCATCGCGATCTGGGTGCCGAATCCGCCGCCCGAAACCGCGCCACAGGTGACGTCGCCGCCCCAGCGCTGAGGGGCTCAGGCCGCGTCGGCGTACCAGCTGGCGTCGAGCGACACGGGAAGCTGGGACGTGTCGCCGAGCAGGGCGTCGAGACCGTGGTCGCCGATCGCCGGGTGCTCGCTGCGCGCGCGTTGCAGCAGTTCCGCGGCCAGCCAGCGCATGCGCTCGACGTTCGCGCCAATGCGCGCCACGAAGGCAGCCGTGTCGAGCGTATCCGACAGCGCGCCGTTCATCTCCCGGAACCAGTCGATACGGAACTGGTCGAGCAGGCGCGCACCGGGCACCGGACGCCCCGCGTTCCGCTGGCCCCATTCGCGCAGCAGTGGCTGGATCGCCAGATTGAGCGCGCCGGCCTGCTGGAACGCCGGACGCAGCCGGCCGAGCGTGGCCAGGTCGGTCATCCGGTCGGCGAAGAACAGCGGCGCCAGCAGCGCCCAGTAATAGGTGTAGTCCCAGATCACCTTGAGCGGCATCACCTGCGTATCGCCGAACAGCGGGTACTGGTCCTGATAGAGGGTCAGGGTGTTCTCGTAGAACGAGACGTACAGCTGCTGGTAGAGATCGGCATAGGGCGTGAGGTCGGCACCCGCGCGATCCTTGTCGATCAGATCGCAGATGTAGGTATTGCTGATCGCGATGAAGTCGCTGCCCGGTGAATAGAACGGATCCAGGAACAGGCCGGCATCGCCGGTCAGCGCCCAGCGCCGGCTGGAGAACACCTGTTTGGCGCCGTGGGAAAAATGCCGCAGGAACATGAAGTCCTGCAGGGCATGCTGACCACCGTCGAGAGTCGCTGCGACCTGTGGCTGGTGGCGGCGCAGCCAGGCCATCGCCTTGGCGTGGGTGTTCATGGTCTCGAGCGGATGCATCTGCCCGTCGCAGACGATGCCTACCGAATGCGCGCCCGACGACAGCGGGATCAGCCAGAACCAGTAGCCTGGCCCGCACATGTGGTTGGTCGAACGCCAACGATCCGGTGGATCGCAGCGCTGCAGCCACTGCGGGTCCTGGGACCAGCTGTTGGGATCGATGAACCCGTCGACGCGCCACCACACCGCATTGGCGTCGTGGCCGTTGGCCATGGCCAGGCCGAGCTTGCGCTTGAGCAGTCCGGCGCGCCCGCCGGCATCGACCAGCCAGCGACAGGTCACCCTGTGCCTGGAGTCGCCCTGTTCGACCTGGACCGCATGGTCGCCATCGTCTTCGGCCAGATCGATCTCGCGCACCGTCGCGCCGTCATCGAAACGCACCCCCAGTTCGCGCGCGCGCACGCCCAGATGGTTCTCGAAGCGGCCGCGGTCGATCTGCCACGACGGGGTCGGCATCAGTTCGCTGACCCCGAGCTCGGTGCACTGGTCGACGCGATCGCTGCCGTCGGAGAAGAAGAACCGGAAGCCGAACTTGCGGATGTGTTGCTGGTCGAGATGCTCGCGCAGGCCGAGCACGCTGGCGAAGTAATGCGCGCCGATCTCGACGCTGGATTCGCCGACCTTGTGCGCGGCTTCGCGAACGGGATGTTGGCGCCGTTCGATCACGGTCACCGCGAGGTCGGGATGGCGCTGGCGCAGCTGGATCGCCAGCGTCAGGCCGGACAGGCCGCCACCCAGGATCGCGACATCGGTCCGATGGTCACGGGCCACCGCAGGTTCGGCGCGCATCAGCCGGCGCCCTGCGCGTGTTCGGCCATGGGTGCGGCGCCGTCGGCCGCCGCACCTGGATCGAAGATCACCGGCGGCCGGGCGCGGGCGCTGCGGTAGGTGGCGATGGGATGACCATGCGACAGCGCCTGGACCACGACATGCGAGGTGATGTTGTAGAGATCGCGGAACAGCCGGAAGTGACTCTTGCGGAACTGCTCGGTCGATTCCGCGCAGTGGTAGCGCGTTTCCACCGGCACCGACACCAGCCGGTACCCGAGCCGGCGGGCCGCGCTGATCAGGATCTGCGCCTCGAACACGAAGCCCTCGGCGGATACGTCGTCGAGGGCGAGGACCGCGGCCGGGTACAGGCGCTGGCCGCTCTGGGTGTCGACCATGCCGAAGCCGCAGGCCGCGGAGATGCCCCAGTCGCCGAAATCGTTGCCGATGCGGCGGTACCAGGGCTGCGAGTCGCGCTTGCGCAGCCGGGCCCCGTTGACGATGCAGTCGGGATAGCGGTTCGCGGCATCGATCATCCGTGGGATGTCGCTGGCGCGGTGCTGTCCGTCGCCGTCCATGGTCACCACGGCGGCGAATCCGCGCCGCCGCGCTTCGGCGAAACCGGCTCGAAGCGCCTGACCCTTGCCCATGCGCCGGGGGTGACGCAGCAGCGTCACCGGCAGGGCGGCGACGATATCGGCGGTGGCATCCTCGGAACCGTCGTCGACCACGATCACGTGCTCGCAGTGGGCCAGCGCATCGCCGACCACGCCATCGATGCGCAGCGCTTCGTTGAGCGCCGGGATCACCACGGCGACGTTGCCGCGGTGCAGCTGGACCTGCTCAGTCATGGGCGAGCTCCAGGGACAGGAGGCGGTGCGGGCCGGCGCGCAGGAGGGTGCGCGCCGCGCCCGAGGCGAGTGCGTCGAACAGCGGCAGCATCTGCACCATCGCATTGTTCGCGGCGTGCGCCTGCAGCGGGCCGGGCGGCGCGAGCTCGGCACCATCGCCCAGGCGCGCGCTCAGGCGTGGGCCGCCGCCGTCCCGGACCAGCACAAGGGCGGCGCCGAGCAGGCCTTCGCTATGGGTCACGGTGCCGAGCAGGCCGCTCGACGCAGTGTCGTAGGCGACCAGCAGCACTGCAGGCGCACCGGTCGCCAGCTGCATCAGCGCTTCGAGCAGGCCCTGGGCGAAGGTCGCATCGAAGGCGCTCAGCGCGGTCGTGGCCTCGGTGCAGCCGGTGCCGATGGTCCAGTACCCGGCAGCGGCGTTGTGCACGGAGTTGTGGAACCGGGTGGGCGAGATCGCAGTGGCATCGGTCGCCAGCGTCTCGCACATGTAGTCGGTGATGCCCAGGTCGCCATGGGTGGATGCGAACACCGAAGGCAATGTCTCCGGCGCGATGCCGGCATCCCGGCATGCGGCCAGCGCGACTTCCAGTGCGACCGCGACCGAGCCCGGCGCGCGGCGGCGTTCGTTGGGCGCGAGCAGCTGCGGCGAGGGGCGCGCGGGCGCTGCGTCCGGGCGCGTTCCATCGATCGCGAAGGCGCGCGCCGAGGGCCAGTCGGGCAGGCCGTCGGTCCAGAAGCCGACACCGGCGATCGTCGCCGTCAGGCCGTCCTGCACGGCGGCGCTCATGCCGCCACCTTGCCGAACACCAGCGAGCAGTTGTTGCCGCCGAAGCCGAAGGAGTTGTTCATCGCGAATCCGATATCGGCCTCGGCGTTGTCGAAGCGGATCTGCGGCCCGCAGGCGGGATCGCGCACGCTGCTTTCGAGGATCCCCGGCAGGACGCCGGTCTCGAGCGCGAGCAGGGCGATCACGGACTCGACGATGCCGGCCGCGCCGAGCGTGTGGCCGGTCCAGCCCTTGGTCGAACTGGCGTGCAGCGATGCGGGGAACAGCGCGTCGACCGCGCGCGCTTCGACCGAATCGTTGGCCGGGGTCGAAGTGCCGTGCAGGTTGAGATAGCCGACCGCGTCCGGCGCGATGGCGGCGCGGTCGAGCGCCGCGCGCATCGCCAGCGTCGCGCCGAGGCCCTCGGGGTGCGGCGCCGACATGTGATGCGCATCGCTGGACTCGCCGTAGCCGCGCAGCTGCAAGCCGGTGTCGGCGGGCCCCGCCCGCTCGAGTACCGCGAATCCGCCGGCCTCGCCGAGCGACAGGCCGTCGCGGGCGGCATCGAACGGACGGCAGGGCGCGCTCGACACCAGGCCCAGGGCGTTGAAGCCGAACAGCACGCTGCCGCAGAGCGTGTCGACGCCGCCGACCAGCGCCGCGTCGACCAGGCCCGCCTCGATCATCCGGGCGGCCTGCGCAAAGACCTTGGCGCTCGACGAGCACGCAGTGGCCACGGTGATGCACGGGCCACGCAGGCCGGTGGCGTGCTGCAGGAAATCGCCCAGCGAATGCGGGGTATGGACGATGGGCCGGGCCAGATCGTCCGGGAACCGGCGGGTGCCGGTTTCATCCTCCTGCGCGCGCGAATAGGCCTCCTCGCTGGCACCGATGCTCGAGGTCGACGTGCCCACCACGAGGGCCACGCGGTCGACGCCATGCCGCGCGACCACGGCCTCGAGTGCGGTTTGCACGCCGTCGTGCTGCAGGGCGATCCAGGCCAGCCGGTTGTTGCGGCATTCCCAGCGCGACAGCGCCGACGGCAGCGGCGCGTCTTCGACGCCATCGACGCGGCCGATCCAGGTCGGCAGCGGCGTCGGGCCGAAATCGTTGCGCCGCAGGCCACCGCGCCGCGTGCGCAGCGCCGCCGCGTGCGCCGCATTGCCGCGACCGAGTGCGCTCGTCGCGGTGAAGGCGCGGATGGCGATCGCCGGCATCGGCGGAGGCTGCATTTGGGGCACGCGATGGATCCGGGGGCGGGGCGGCGGCCGAGTATAACGACAGCCTCGTGGCGGGACCGGGAGGGCCCGGCATGCGTTCACCTGCAGGCGACATAATGGCCGGCATGGCCGTCAGCCACATCGCCCATCGCCTGCGCCTGCTCAGAGACGCGCATGCCCTGCACGCGCTCGCCGTGGCCGGCGCAGCCTGCGTGCTCAGCATGGGAGTGGTGTACGTGGGCTATTTCCTGCACGTGTGGCGGACTGCGCGCAACGCGCCCTGCGTGCCCGAGCGCGGTGACTGCGTGCTGGTCTTCGGCAAGCACGCCCCGGCAGGACGGCTCGACCGGGATTTCAACGCGCGCCTCACGCGCGCCGCGGCGCTGTGGGATTCGCATGCGCCCAGTCGTGTGCTGCTCCTGGGCGGTGGCCCCGCGGGCAGTCCGACCGAGGCGGCGGTCGCGCGTAAGACGCTGTTGGCACTGGGCGTGGCACCGGACGCGCCACTGCTGCTCGAGGATACGTCGCGCGACACCCTGCAGAACCTGCGCAACGCGCGCAGCCTGCTGGCGACTGCGGAGCTCGATTCCGCGTCAGCCACGCGCGAAGTCACCCTCCTCAGCAGCCGCTATCACCTCGCCCGCTGCGCGCTGTTCGCCGGCAATCTGGGCCTGCGCTGGGAACTGTGCGCAGCCGAGCCGAAGCTGGACTGGCGGCCGGGCACGCTCTGGCGCATCGCCGGTGAGGCGGGCTACGTCTGCTGGCTGGACATCGGCGCGCGCTGGGCGCGGCTGATCGGTTATCGCCGGCTGCTGGAACGCCTGAGCTGACACGACGGCCGCAGCTGCGGCCGTCGTTTTTTGTCCGGATGCGCGCTGGCGCCCCTCAGCGGGGTTGGCGCGGGCCCTGCATCTGCGCCGGAATGAACGTCGTCTCCACCGCCTCGGCCAGCTGGTCGGGCGGCAGCAGGCCCTGGTCGAGCAGGAAGTTGTTGAACGCGCGTCGGTCGAACTTGTCGCCGAGCGCGAGTTCGGTGCGCATGCGCAGTTCGAGGATGCGGGTGTAGCCGTAGAAGTAGCTCGTGGCCTGGCCCGGTGCGTTGAAGGTGTAGCGGTCGAGTTCCTGGCGCGCCATCGCCGGCGACAGCATCACCTCTTCGGTCAGCACGCGGCCGGCGCGTTCGCGGTCGATCATGCCGAGGTTGAGCATCGGGTCGAGCATGGCGCGCGCGGCCCGCAGCAGGCGGAACTGCAGCGCGATCAGCTGGCCGTCGAGCGGTTCGTAGGGCACCAGTTCGGCCTCGGCATACAGCGCCCAGCCTTCGACGTTGACCGAATTGAACGCGAACATCGAACGCGCCAGCGACACGCCGCGTTCGACCATCGCGGTGAACTGCAGCTCGTGGCCCGGGCGGCCCTCGTGCGCGGACAGCGTCCAGCGCACCGCGTCGAAGTTGAAATCGTCGTAGGCATCGCCGGCAGCGTCGCCGCTTCCGCCCGGATTGCCGACCGGCAGCACGAACGTTCCCTGCTGTCCGGTGTTGCCCACCAGCGGCGCGGGACGGAAATGCGGCGCGGGTTGTGCAGCCGATTCGGCTGCAGAACCCAGGCGCATCTGCATCTCGCGTTGCGGCACGTCGACGATCCCCTCGCGGTCGATGATCGGATCGATCGCGTCGATGACCTGGCGGTAACTGGCCTCGAGCCGGTCGTTGGGAATCGTGTCGCGCTTGAGCGCGGTGATGACACCGCGGTAGTCGGTCGCGTCGATGCCTTTCGCCTGCGCAACCAGCGGCGCAAGCTGCTGCATCTGGGCGCGGATCTCCATGAAGGCCAGCTGCGCGCGCTGCATCAGCAGCTGCGGATCGATGTCGGTGCCGTACTGCTTCAACCCGAACGCATACAGTTCCGGCGGCAGGCGCGTGTCTTCGCGCGCCTTGGGCAGGACGTTGGTGCGGGTCCAGTCGGCGTAGGCGGTGATCTCCCTGGCGATCGCGTCGAGCGCTTCGTCAGCGCCCTGGATTCCGTATTCCTCGAACAGCTTGCGGATGCCGGCGACGTAGGTGTCGGCGCTGTCGATGGCCCGCTGGACCTCGAGCTTCGTGGGCTGCAACAGGTCGGGGTTCGTCAGGCGCTCCTCGTAGCGCTGGCGGGCGAGCATGGTGATCGGGGTGCTGCCTTCGGCCAGTCCGGCGTAACGCTTGAGCCGCTCGAGTGCGAACGCCCGCCGCTCAGGGGGCGTCTGCGCCGACAGCAGGCCGTTGATGCCGCCGAAGATCAGCTGCGGCGCATCGGTCCACGGCAACAGGTAACGCTCGCTGAGCGTGCTGCCCTCGATGCTCTCGTCGATGCTGCCGAGCAGGATCTGCAAGTCCTGGCGCACGTTCGCATCGCGTTCGACCTCCAGCCGGGCCTGCAGCTTGGCGCGCGCGCCGGCCATCGCAGCGCGGTAGCGTTCCGCATGGTCGGGACCGAGGTCGGCGACCCGATCGTCGTAGCCGGGAATGCCGAAGAAGCCGGCCCATTCGGGCTGGAACGGGGCCTGCGCGTCGATCAGGATCTGCGACAGCGCATTGCTGCGGGCAACCCAGGCCGGCGACGCGGCAGGCGCCGCGGTCGCGGCTGCCGCCCTGGCGTCGTCGGTATGGGCAAACGCGCCGAGCGGCGCGGCGAGGGACAGGGCGATCGCGAGGACGAGTGGTTTCATCGAGGTACCAGCGGCGAAGGACGAATGTCGTATGTAGGCGTTCGCGCGCGTCGCGGCAATGGCCGTAGGTCATTGCGGTAGGTCATTGCGGTGCTGGCGGCTCCCCGATCGACGTACCCGGCGCGGCGAGCGGGAATGCGTCGTCGTCATCGAGCGTCGGTGATTCGTACCGCCAGACTTCGCCTCGGCGCTCGGCGACCGCGACCAGGCGCGCCTCGCCCCGCGGCCCCCGCAGCGGAATGCGCAAGGCGGCGCTGCCGCTGCCGTCGGTGGACATGCTGATGTCGCCCAGCGGCATGAAACCCGGCTTGATCGGCGTCCCCAGCCGCGCAGCCACCTGCGGATGCAGGCGGGCGCGTTCCACGGCATCGGCCTACACCGCCGAGTTCCGCAGCAGGGCGCGAACCGGCAGCATGGCGATGCACACGAGCACCACGACGAGGCTGGCCACGCCCAGGGCGAGGGCCCACTTCCCGTTGGGCTGCCGCCAGCCACGCAGCGCAGGCGACGCGCTGGCCGGCTCCGGCGATGGCGGCAACGGCGGCGGGACCGCGGACATCAGGGCGCCAGACAACGCGCGAAAAACGCCTCGCTGGTGCGGTAGCGATGCAGCGCGTCCTTGCCGCGCAGGCCGTGCTTGGCGCCGGGATAGGTCATCAGCTCGAACGGCGTGCCGGCCTGCTGCAACTGGCTCATCAACTGCGTTGCATTGGAGAACAGCACGTTGTCGTCGGCCATGCCGTGGATCAGCAGCAGCGCGTTGGGGCGGATGTTGCCGGCGTGGGTGAACACGCTGGCCTCGCGGTAGCCGTCGACATTGGCCTTCGGCAGGTTCATGTAGCGCTCGGTGTAGTGGGTGTCGTAGAGCGCCCAGTCGGCGACCGGCGCGCCGGCGATGCCGCAGGCGTAGGCATCGGGTGCCTTGGCCAGCAGCATCAGCGTCATGTAGCCGCCATTGGACCAGCCGTTGACCGCAATGCGCTGGCCGTCCACCCAGGGCTGCGACTTCAGCCATTCGACGCCTCGCAGCTGGTCCTCGACTTCCACCGTGCCCTGGCGCTCATACAGCGCACCGCCGAAATCGCGGCCCCGGCGCGGCGTGCCGCGGTTGTCCAGCGAGAACACCACATAGCCGCGCTGGGCAAGGTACTGGTGGAAGCTCGCATCGGCGCGGCCGGGCCAGGTGTCGAGCACGGTCTGCGCGGCCGGGCCCCCGTAGACGAATACGACGACCGGATACGTGTTGCGCTCGTCGAAGTCCGCCGGCCTGATCAGCGAGTAGTGCAGGGGCGTGCGACCGTCGGCGGCCGTGAGCGTGCCGAACTCGGTGGGCCGGTGCGCGGCGCGGTACGGGGCATACGGATGATCGGCGGCGGCGAGGTCGTTCTCGACCAGCGTGGCAAGCCGCGTGCCGTCGGCGCGGCGCAGTGCGATCTGCGGCGGCGTGGTGGTGTTGGACCAGCTGTCGACGAAGACCGAGGCGTTGCGGGCGAAGCTCGCGCCATGCATGCCGGGCGCGTCCGACAGCGCGGTGTAGGCCTGCCTGCCGTCGAGGCCGACGCTGTAGATCCGTGATTCGGTCGCGCGCGGTCGTGCCTTGCCGTCTTCGAGCACCATGCCGGCACGGAAGAACAGCAGGCCCTTCGCCTCGTCGACCGCCAGCAGTTCGTCCACCGGCCACTCGCCCCGGGTCAGGGGGGTCATGCGCCGCCCGTCTTCCGAGGCCAGGTACAGGTGCTGGAAGCCGTCGCGCTCGGACGACCAGATGAAGCGGCCGTCGTCGAGGAAGCGCAGGCTGTTGTGCAGCGGCACCCAGGTGCGGCTGCGCTCGGTGACCAGTGTGCGCTGCGCGCCGGTGGCCAGCGTGGTCTCGATGAGCTCCAGGGTCTGCTGGTCGCGCGACTGGCGCTGGAACGTCAGCCGCTGCGGATCGCGCCACTGCACCCGGGCGAGGTAGATGTCCGGATCGGGGCCAAGATCGACGTCGCGCACCGCGCCACCCTGCGGCGCGACCACGTGCAGGCTGATGCGCACGTTCGGGTCGCCCGCCGCCGGGTAGCGTTGTTCGATCACATCGGTTCGGTCGGCATAGACCTC